>JBJTDR010000001.1:0-5923 GCA_046092445.1 Hyphomicrobiales bacterium
CATAATACCCTCCAATTGAAAGAAACAGTTTGACATGTAATGGAATGTAATGTCATTATCTGTCCGTAGCAAAACGAGAGGCGATCGCTTTCCGCAAGTAAAATGATCCTTCGTGAGGGCTCGGCATCCCAAGATCAATTGCCGGTTTATAAAAACCCCCGCCTTGGCGGGGGTTTTGTTTTTGGGGCTTTGTCCCGCAGGTGCGACAAAAGATTTTGGACGTTTGCGGGGGGCATGGTAGGAGGCGGGGTGTTTGTTCGGGCGTCCGGCTTTCGGGCGGGCGGCCCGGTTTGGGGGTATCTGACATGAACGAGAGCGTTGCTGCGCGGCCGGCGCATATGTCCAATTCATTCTTCTCGGCGGCTCTGGCCGATCGTGATCCGGAAATTGCGGAGGCGGTGCGGCTGGAGCTCGGACGGCAGCGCGACGAGATCGAGCTGATCGCGTCCGAAAATATCGTGTCGCGCGCGGTGCTCGAGGCGCAGGGCTCGATCATGACCAACAAATATGCCGAGGGGTATCCGGGGCGGCGCTATTATGGCGGGTGCCAGTTCGTCGATCGTGCGGAAGAGCTCGCGATCAGGCGCGTGTGCGAGTTGTTCGCGTGCAAATTCGCCAATGTGCAGCCGAATTCCGGCAGTCAGGCGAATCAGGCGGTGTTTCTGGCGCTGTTGCAGCCGGGCGATACGTTTATGGGGCTTGATCTGGCGGCTGGCGGGCATCTGACCCATGGCGCGCCGCCGAATGTCTCGGGCAAATGGTTCAAGGTGGTGAGCTACGGCGTGGAGCCGGACACGCAGATGATCAATATGGACAAAGTGGAGGCGCTGGCTCTGGAGACGAAGCCGAAGCTGATTATCGCGGGCGGCTCGGGCTATGCACGGCATTGGGATTTCGCGCGGTTCCGGGCGATCGCCGACAAGGTCGGCGCGTATTTTCTGGTCGATATGGCGCATTTCTCGGGGCTTGTGGCGGGCGGCGTGCATCCGTCGCCGTTTCCGCACGCGCATGTCGCGACCTCGACAACGCACAAGACCTTGCGGGGGCCGCGCGGCGGGATCATCCTGTCGAATGACGAGGAGATTGCGAAGAAGATGAATTCGGCGGTGTTTCCGGGCATGCAGGGCGGGCCGCTGATGCATGTGATCGCGGCGAAGGCGGTGGCGTTCGGCGAGGCGCTGACGCCGGAATTCAAGGCGTACACGCGGGCCGTGGTGGAGAATGCCAAGGTTCTGGCCGATACGATCATGGCGGGCGGGTTCAAGATTGTGACCGGGGGGACGGATAATCACCTCATGCTCGTGGATTTGAGGCCGAAGGGGATTACGGGCAAGGCATCGGAAGCGGCACTCGGGCGCGCGCACATTACGTGCAACAAGAACGGCGTGCCGTTTGACCCGGAAAAGCCGATGATCACCTCGGGCATCCGGCTCGGGACACCGGCGGCCACGTCGCGCGGGTTCGGGACGGCGGAGTTCAAGACGGTCGGCGAATTGGTGGTGGAAACGCTGGACGGGCTTGCGAAAAACGGCGAGGCGGGGAATGGTGCTGTCGAAGCCGGCGTGAAAGAGCGCGTGCATGCGCTGACACGGCGGTTTCCGATTTATTGACGAGCGAGCGGCGGGAGTAGCGCGTGCGGTGTCCCTATTGCGGCAGTGTCGACAGCCAGGTGAAGGATTCGCGGCCGAGCGATGATCATGCGGTGATCAGGCGGCGGCGGATCTGCCCGGATTGCGGCGGGCGGTTCACGACGTTCGAGCGTGTGCAATTGCGCGAGCTCGTGGTGGTGAAGCGCTCGGGGCGGCGCATTCCGTTCGAGCGGGAGAAGCTGCATCGCTCGGTGGAGGTGGCACTCAGGAAGCGGCCCGTCGATGCGGAGCGGATCGAGCGGATGGTCAACGGCATCGTGCGGCAGCTCGAAAGCCTGGGTGATGGCGAGGTGCCGAGCGCGACCATCGGCGAACTCGTGATGGAGGGGCTGAAGGCGCTCGACGATGTCGCCTATGTGCGGTTCGCCTCCGTCTACCGGAATTTCCGCGAGGCGAAGGATTTCGAGGATCTGCTCGACGAATTGACGGCGGACGAGCCCGAGCCCGGCCCCAAGGGATGACGGCGGACGCTCTCGATCCGCGCATGATGCAGCACGCGCTGACGCTCGCGCGGCGGGGGCTCGGCACGGTGTGGCCCAATCCGGCAGTCGGTGCGGTGATCTGGCGGATGGCGGAAAGCGCGCCGGTGATTGTGGGGCGCGGCTTCACGCAGCCGGGCGGCAGGCCGCACGCCGAAACAGAAGCACTCAGAATGGCAGGGGACGCGGCGCGCGGCGCCGAAATGGCGGTGACGCTGGAGCCGTGCTCGCATCACGGCAAGACGCCGCCCTGCTGCAATGCCGTGCGCCAGGCGGGGATCATCCGCGTTGTGTCGGCGATGGAAGATCCCGATCCGCGGGTGAACGGGCGGGGGCATATGATGTTGCGCGCGGCGGGGATTGCGGTGCGCGTCGGCGTGATGGGGCGCGAGGCAAGGCTGGTCAATCGCGGGTTCATCCGGCGGGTGGTGGACCGGCGGCCGCTGGTGACGGTGAAGATCGCGCAAACGGCGGACGGGTTTGCGGCACGGACCAACGGGCCGCGGCTGATGATTACAGGCGAGGAGGCGCGGCGGCAGGTGCATCTGATGCGCGCCGGGCATGATGCGATCATGGTGGGTGTCGGCACGGTGCTCGGCGATGATCCGGACCTGACGTGCCGCCTTGAGGGTATGGAGCATCGCTCGCCCGTGCGGGTGATTATTGATACGACGTTGAAAACGCCGTTGACGAGCAGGATTGTGGCGGGTGCCGCGATGGTGCCTGTGGTAATCGTGACGACGCCGGAGGCTTCCACTGAGCGCGAGGCGGCGTTGCGGGAGAAGGGTGTCCGTGTCGAGCGTGTCAGGTTCGGGCCGGACGGGCAGGGCGTTGATCTGGGTGCTGCGATGGAAGCGCTCGGGCGGATCGGGTTCACACGCGTCTTGTGCGAAGGGGGCCCGCGTCTTGCGGAAGCATTGGCGATGGCGGGACTTGCTGACAGTGTGATTGTGTTGACGGGGCCGGATCACCTTGCGGGCGGCGGGCTGGTTGCGCTCGGGCCGCATTTGCGCGGAGTGATGGACGAGAGCCGGAGCCGGTATGCGGTCGAGCATCTGGCAGTTGGGGCGGATTTGATCGAGATTTATGGCGGGAGAAGCTGATGTTTACGGGAATTGTCACGGATATGGGCGTGGTGGACGCGGTTTCCGACCATCGGGGATCGTTGCGGCGGTTGCGGATCGGCACTGCGTATAATGCAGATACGATCGCGCTTGGCGCATCGATTGCGTGCTCGGGCGTGTGTCTGACGGTTGTTGCGATGGGGCACGGCACGGCGGGAAAATCCTGGTTCGATGTCGATGCTGCGGCGGAAACGCTGGCGCGGACGACGGTGGGATCGTGGAAGATGGGCACGACGCTCAATCTGGAGCGGTCGCTCAAAATCGGGGATGAGCTTGGCGGGCATCTTGTTTCGGGGCATGTCGACGGTGTGGCGGAAATTGTCGCGCGGGATGGCGTGACGGCGACGAATGACGATGCGTGGGGGCCGACGGCGCGGTTCACGATCCGGGCGCCGAGAAATCTTGCGCGCTTTATTGCCGAGAAGGGCTCGGTGGCGCTGGAGGGTACGTCGTTGACGGTGAACAGCGTCGAGGGAGATTTGTTCTCGGTGTTTCTCATTCCGCATACGCTGGAGGTCACGAGTTGGGGGGCTTTGAAGGCGGGTGATCTGATCAATCTCGAAGTCGACCAGATGGCGCGTTACATGGTCAGGCTTGCAGAAGCGCGTGAGCAGGGCTACTGACCGTCATCACAGAATTTTCCGAAGGTTTGCTCCATGGCTGCTCCCCGCTCCGGCGTTCGTGCTTCCGATCCTCTTCCCGGCGCGCGTGTGCTGATTGTCGAGGCGCGTTTTTATGACGATATCGCCGATGAATTGCTGAGAGGTGCCAAGGCGGCGGTGGCGGCAGCGGAAGCGGAATGCACGATTGTGACGGTGCCGGGTGCGCTCGAAATTCCCTCGACCATTGCGATCCTGATCGAGGCGGCGTCGGCGCATGGCAAGCCGTATGATGCGGCGGTGGCGCTCGGCTGCGTGATCCGCGGCGAGACGGGGCATTATGATATTGTGGCGGGCGAGAGTTCGCGGGCGTTGATGGATTTGTCGGTGGCCTATGGTCTGCCGCTCGGCAATGGTATTCTGACCGTTGAAAATGACGCGCAGGCCTGGGCGCGGGCGCGGGTCTCCGAGATGAACAAGGGTGGCGGGGCTGTGGAAGCCGCTTTGGCCGTGCTGCGGATCAAGAACCGCGCCGTTGACGGGAGCCTTTGAGCATGGCGCGTGGCGATGAACGCTCCTCGGCAAGGCTCGGGGCCGTGCAGGCCCTCTACCAGATGGAACTGACTGAAAAGCCTGTGACCGATGTCATGGCCGAATTCGAGGCGCATTGGTTGGGCCGTCAGGTCGAGGACGGGGATGTCCAACCGACGGAAGCGGCGTTTTTCCGCACTATTCTAAGCGGCGTTCTCGACGAGCAGACGGTGATCGACCGCACGATTGATGCGGCACTGGCCAAGACATGGCCCCTCGCGCGGCTTGAAGCGGTGCTTCGGGCGATCTTGCGGGCGGGATGTTACGAACTGCTCCGGCGGGTTGACGTGCCGGTGCGGGTGATTATCAAGGAATATGTCGATATTGCGGGCTCGTTCTACGCCGATGATGCACTCGGCATGGTGAATGCGGTTCTCGACCGGATCGCACGAGATGTTCGCGCGGATGAGTTGAACCGCGGTCGTGTGTAATTTTTCCATCGGATTATTTCAGGTGCGTTTCAGAGTGGTTCTGTCTGCTCTGGATTTGCAGGGATCGGAGATATGATCAGGATGCATAACCGCCCGGGCGAGGATGATCTGATCGCGCGGTATTTTGTGCCGATTGCCGGGCCGGGGGGATTATCCCTGAAGGATGATGCCGCCCTTGTCGCGGTACCGCATGGTGCCGAGCTCGTCGTGACGGTTGACGCGCTGGTGGCGGGGGTGCATTTTTTTGCCGATGATCCACCGGAAACGATTGCGGTGAAGGCGCTCGGGGTGAATTTGTCGGATCTGGCGGCGAAGGGCGCGGATCCTTTGGGGTTTGTGCTCGCGCTTGCCTTGCCACGGGACTGGATGCCGGACTGGCTCAAGGCGTTTGCGAACGGGTTGGGGCAGGCGGCAGAAAAGTATGGCTGCCCGTTGCTCGGTGGCGACACGACGCGGACGCCGGGTCCGATGATGGTGTCGGTCACGGCGTTGGGGACGGTGCCGAAGGGCAGGATGGTGCGGCGAACAAATGCCCAGCCGGGGGACGTGATTGCGGTGAGCGGGACGATTGGGGACGCGGCACTCGGGTTGAAAATCCGTAAAACGCCCGCACTTAACTGGGTGACGGCGCTTGGCGAGCGGGATTTCGGGTTTTTGCTTGAGCGATATCTGAAGCCGCGACCAAGAATGGTGCTGGCGCCGGTTTTGCGCGAATACGCCCACGCCGGGATGGATGTTTCAGACGGTTTGGTGGGGGATCTGGCGAAAATGCTCCGCGCCTCGGGCGTGACGGGGATTTTGCGGGTGGATGACGTGCCTTTGTCGGCGGCGGCTCATGCTACGATTGGCCATGAACCTGCCCTGATGGCGGATGCCGTGACAGGTGGCGATGATTATGAGTTGTTGATGACGCTGCGACCGGAAAAGGTTACGGATTTGAAGGCGGCGGCAAAAAGGGCAGGCGTGCCGTTTTCGGTGATTGGCGAGGTGAAAGCGGGAACCGAGCCATTGACCGTGACTTACAAGGGTGAGAGTTTCGAGACGGCCTCC
>JBJTDR010000002.1:0-6656 GCA_046092445.1 Hyphomicrobiales bacterium
GCAGAAAGAAAACGAAGCGACTGAGAAACATTACCGACAAATATGCGACAAACACAAGGCTGGTCCAACCCGTTGGCCCGAAAGCGGAACGCAATTCAACCGTTTCAACGGGCAAGGTACAATGGATCAGTTCGGCGGCAGAACCGCGGCAGGCAGCGGCTTCCGCCCGCGAATAATGTCGGATCCTTTTTCACCTGCCATAATCGTTGCAGCATTCGTATTCGAGGAAACAAGGCGGGGCATGATCGACGCGTCACACACTCGCAACCCGCTAATTCCGTGCACACGCAAATCATCAGGGGAGACGACTGCCATCGCGTCATGCCCCATCCGGCAGGTCCCGACCGGATGATGCTGCGTCTTGCCGGACCGGCACGCATAGTCGAAAAGATCCTCATCGCTCACAAGCTCAGGCCCCGGCAAACGCTCGCCGAGCAGGAAGGGCTTGAGCGCCGGCTGCTGCAAAAGTTCGCGGGCGATGCGAAGCCCTTTGATCGAAATTTCCCGATCATAAGGATCGGCAAAATAATTCGGATCGATCAGCGGCATCGTTGCCGGATCATTCGAACCCAACCGCACCGAACCGCGCGAGCGCGGGCGAATAAAGGCCGCGTTCAGCGTCAACCCGTTATTCTTCAGCTTGGCCACCCCCGCCTCGATGCCCGAGCCAAGTCCGAGATGGAACTGGACATCGGGCGAGCGCGCCGCGTCATCGGCATAAGCAAACGCGCCGGTCTCGAACAAGGTCGATGCAACCGGTCCCTTTTTGTAGAGAAGATACTGAATTCCGGCACCCAGCGCCCGATACCATGACGCATAGCTGTCATAGGTATGGCTGCCCGTGCACTCCGCGATCACATAGAGATCGAGATGATCCTGCAAATTGGAGCCGACACCTGGTAGGTCATGCACAACAGGAACGCCGACAGAGGTCAGATGATCCGCCGGACCAATACCGGACAGCATCAGCAAACGAGCTGAGCCGATTGTGCCGGATGACACAATCACATCGCGTTCACAGCGGATCGTTTCCGTTGCCCCGCCTGCCGCCCCGAGCTCGACCCCGACCGCTCGGCCCTTCTCGACAATAATCCGTGTCACAGAGCGCCCGGTGATTACCGTCAGATTGCCGCGTTGCCGCGCCGGCCTCAGATATTCAACCGCCGTGCTCGACCGCCGCGCATTCCGGACGGTAATCTGGTAATGCCCGACACCTAATTGGGTGGCGCCGTTGAAATCCGGATTATAGGGCAGGCCATATTCCTGCCCTGCGCGAATGAAAGCCTCGTTGATCGGCAGCGGATTGATCGGCGCTCTGACACCGAGCGGCCCGCCCGTACCGTGATAGGCGTTGGAAAACCGTTGATTATCCTCCGAGCGCTTGAAATAGGGCAAAATATCCCGAAAGCTCCAGCCTTTGCAGCCGTCAAGCTCCGACCATTCGTCATAATCCTTCGGATTGCCACGGGTGAAAATCTGCGCATTGATCGATGATCCGCCGCCCAGAACTTTCGCCTGCGTATACCACAGCACGCGGTCTTTCATGTGCCTTTGCGGAACGGTCGACCATCCCCAACTGCCGATGCCCTTGGTCATTTTCGCAAATCCGGCCGGCATATGAAAGAACGGATGCCTGTCCGAACCGCCCGCTTCGATCAGAAGAACCTTGACCTCGGGATCCTCGGTCAAACGCGCCGCGAGCACACAACCGGCCGATCCCGCACCCGTAATGATGTAATCATACGCCATAAATGCCAATCTCCTCCCGGCATGAATGCGGATTTGATCCCGTCATGTCACACCACCAAATCATGATCCGCGCAGAACCAACCCGAACCGCTCCGGCTGAAAGAGCGAAGGATCCATCGTTTTAAGATCGGGCGCAACTTTAAGCCGGAACTCGGACTGGTCAAGAACATCGCGGTCAAGATGAACACCCGGAGCAATCTCTGTCACCACAATGCCGTGCTCCGTCAGACGCATCACGCAGCGTTCCGTAACATAGGTGATATCCTGTCCTTGGCTGACAGCCCGACGCCCCGAAAACGAGACCTGCTCGACCTCGTTCACTAGCTTCCTGACCTTTCCTTCCTTTGCGATCACGAGCTGCCCGTCCTTGAGATCTAAGGACGCGCCGGCGGTAAAAAATCCGGAAAAGACAATCTTTTTCGCCCGAGCCGTAATATCGACAAACCCGCCAGCCCCCGCCGTCACATGCGGCCGGACACCGAGCTTCGACACATTTACCGAGCCGGATTGATCAATCTGTAAAAAGGAAAGCAACGATGCGTCAAACCCGCCGCCCTGAAAATAGGTGAACTGGTAAGGCGACGGCACGATCGCCTCCGCATTGGACGCGCACCCAAACTGGAATTCGAGCAATGGCACGCCGCCAACGGCACCCTGCTCGATAATCCACGTCACCGCGCCATTCAATTCTTCCTCGATCAGGATACGCGGTACATTGGCCGAGATGCCGAACCCGATATTGACCGCATCGCCATGGCGCAATTCCTGCGCAACACGCCGTGCAATCACTTTGGAAACGCTGAACTCCGGCACCTCAAAAGAATTCAATGGCCGGAACACTTCACCCGATATTGCCGGATCATAGACCGTCTGCGTCGTCTGCATCTGGTCGGGCGCAACCACGATCACATCGACGAGTACACCCGGAACAAACACATCGTGCGGCTTCAACGTCCCCGCCTTTGCGAGACGCTTGACCTGTGCGATGACAAGGCCGCCATTATTGCGAACGGCCAGCGCCTGATCGAGCGGCCCGAGATAACCGCCCTCATGCTCATAGGACAGGTTCCCCCGCTCATCCGCGGTCGTTGCGCGGATAATCGCAACATTCGGGATGATGGACGGGAAAAACAGCCAGTCCTCGTTCTCGAAATTGATTTTCCGGACAATCGGCTCTTCTGCCGCGAGCGCATTCATCGCGCAACCGCCCCGCGCCGGATCGGCAAACGTATCAAGGCCCACTTTGGTGATCACGCCGGGCCGTTTCGCGGCCGCTTCGCGCTGCATGTCGAACATGATCCCCGAGGGCACATTATAGGCGGGAATCTGGTTGCCCGAGATCATCTGCCAGATTTTCGGCGGCTCCCGAGTGGAGGGGCCGGAGGGATAGGAGCCTGCAATAATCTTCTTGATGCAGCCCGCTTTGGCGAGATGATCAATGCCGGAAATGCCGTACATGTCGCCTGCGGCAATCGGGTGGATCATCGTGAGTAAACGCGGATGGCTCGTCTCGTCAAACCGCCGGCCAATCGCCGCCAGCATCGCATCGGGACATCCGAGCCCTGACGAGGAAGACACCGTCAAAGTTACATTGTCGGGGATGAGACGTGCCGCCTCGTCGACAGAAAGAACCCGCGGAAACGCCATCAAACAGATCCTCCGGATTCAGACTGCACGACGTTCGGCACAAATTTCAAAATGTGCTGCGCCACAGCCACCGTCTTGCCATGCTGGTTTGTTACCACAATGTCACCAATTGTCCTGAGCCTCTCGGGATCAACCGATACGATCGTATAAACAATCTCGATCGTATCACCGATATGGACGGGTGCCAGCAGCCTGATCCGGTCATAGCCGAGCGACACGGGGGTATGATGCGCCCGCTGCGCCTCGAAGCCCTCGAGTATCCGCGTCGACGTTGCAGACATGTACCCCACAATCAGCGCTCCATGCGCAATTCGTCCGCCGAAACCGGACCGCTGCATCGCATCTTCATCGACGTGATTGGGCGAGAAATCCCCCGTGATCCCGGCAAAGAGATAGACATCCGACTCGCTGACAGTTTTTCTGAACTGCGATGATGCACCAACGGCGAGAGGCAGAGACATTGTTGTCCTATTTGATCACCGCGATTTTCGAGCGGTCCATTGTGGCAGCGACGGCTGCTACGAGAATAAAGCCGAAAACAATCTGCTGGGTAAAGACGCTGATCCCGACAAATGTCATTCCGATCCTGACAACCTGCACAATCAACGCGCCGACAAAGGTTCGCCAGATCGAGCCGACACCGCCTGTAATGGCCGTTCCGCCGACAATGATGCACGCAATCGCAGGCAGCAGAAACTCGTTGGCAAGTGTCGGCGATCCCGAACCGAGCCGCGCCGCCATGATGATGCCGGCAATTCCCGCCATTGTGCCCGAAAGCATATAGGCGATGATCTTGGCCCGCTCCACATCGATGCCGGAAGCAATCGCGGCCAGCTCCTGAGAGCCAATCGCCCGTACAATCCGGCCAGACGGCGTCAGTCCCAGAATTCCGCCGAGCACAACCATGAAAAACACGCCGACCCAGATTTCATTCGGGACTCCAAGGCTGTTGCCAACCGCCCAGAACAGATAGGCAGCGCGATCATCCGCCGAAATATTGATGCTGCGCGTGTTCGAAAACCAGTATCCCGCGGAGGTAACCACACCGCTCACCGCCAAGGTCGCAATGAAAGACGGAATTTTGAGCCGCGTTGATACGAGGCCCCCGCTGACCCCAGCAATCACCCCGCCCGCAACCGCAAGCGGTAACGCCCAGAAGCCGAGATGCGGCAGATAGGCCGCGAGAATACAGCTTGTCATGGATGCGACAGCCTGCACGGAGAGATCAATCCCGCCCATCATGATCACCAGCGTCACGCCGGAGGCCATCAGAAACAGCGTCATCGTATCCGCCGAGAGCGTGAGAATATTGTTGACCGAAAAGAACGTACGGTCATAGAGCCCGATCATCACCACAAGCACGACGAGGACACATAATGGAATAAGCGTTTGGAGGCGGGAAGCGTATGTCGTCATTGGGTCACACCATATACCGCACGAGATCAACCTGATCGGGCTTGCCGCCTGTTGGCGCGTCAAACGTCTCGACCACCGCGCCGTCGCGCATCACCAGAATGCGGCTCGAAAGCCCGATGACTTCATTCAGCGTATCGCCCAGTAGAATAATCGCGAACCCGTCAGCCGTCATCTCGCGGACGAGGTCGTAAACGTCTTCCTTCGCGCCGACATCGATCCCGCGGGTCGGGTGATCGAGAATCACAATCCTGACGCCTGCGACACGCCATTTTGCGAGCACAACCTTCTGCTGGTTTCCGCCCGATAACCCGCTGACCAAAGTCGAAATCGATGGCGTCTTGATCCGGAGCTGCTTGACCCAGTTTTCAGAAACGGCGCTCTCACGCGCAAAATCAATCACACCATTCCTCGTGAAAGCGGGAAGGGCCGACAGGGTAATATTTTCTGCCACAGTAAACGAGGTAACGATCCCCTCGACCTTACGCTCCGCGGGCACGAGGCCGATGCCGCGCGACACAGCATCATGCGGCCCGCTAAAGACAATCTGCTCGTCACCAATCGACAAAGTCCCGCCGTCAAAGCGGGTATGCCCGGCAAGACATTTCGCCAGCTCCTCCCGCCCAGAGCCGATCACGCCGGCAATCCCGATCACCTCACCCGCGTGCAACGTGAACGACACATTTTCGAAGGCGCCTGTCTTGGAAAGCTTGCGCACATCCATCAAGCGATCAGCTTCTGGGACCGTTTGTCGGGACTCGCGGTAATATTCCTGCTGCAATTGCCGCCCGACCATGTGAAAATGCAGGTCGGAGATGGTCGCTTCTGCCGTCGGCATTTCGGCGACAACCCGCCCGTCGCGCATCACAAATGTGCGATCCGTAATGTCGAGCACTTCTTCGATCCGGTGCGAGATGAAGACAATCGCCGTCCGTTCCTTGATGTCCCCGATAATGTCGAACAACAGGCCGATTTCCGCCTTCTCCAGCACCGAGGTCGGCTCGTCGAGCAAAATGGTCACCTGTCCCGACATGCGCCGGTCGAGTGAGAGTGCCTTGGCAATTTCCACCATTTGCCGGTCCGCAAACGACAAATCCGCGCATCTCTTGCCCGGATGGATCTCAAGCCGGACCTTCTTCAATTCTTCCGCCGCCGCTGCATTCATCCGGCTTTTCGAAATCAATCCGTAGGAGAGAAATTCCTGTTCCCGCCCGAGAAAAATATTCTCCGCCACCGAGAGATTCTGGATGATGGATTGTTCCTGAAACACCATGGCAACGCCACTATCGAAAGCATTGCGCGGCGATGTCAAAATCGTGGGTTTTCCGTTCACTAGAACCGTGCCGGAATCGGGTTGGTAGATTCCGTTCAAAATCTTCAGGACAGTCGATTTCCCTGCTCCGTTTTCGCCGATCAGCCCGACAACCTCGCCCTTCCGGACTGAAAAACTCACATCATCCAGCGCCTTGACGCCCGGAAAGCTCTTGGAAGCGCCTCTGAGTTCCAGCGTGGGTGTCATCGGCGCACTCATTTGACAACATCCAGCCGCGAACGATCCAGCGATAATGCCACCGCGATAATGATCAGAATGCCCTGCACACCCTGCTGGACATAGGGCTCAATCCCCATCAGCACCATGCCGTTGGCGAGGGTCACCACGATCAGAACACCAACCACCGAATTGAGAACAGAGCCGACGCCGCCCGAAAGCGCGGTGCCACCGACAACAACCGCCGTAATCGCTGTGAACAGACGTCCCTGACTGATCAAGGCGTGTCCCTGACCGAATTGCGCCGCGAGAAGCACCCCGCCCAGCCCGTAGAACAGGCCTGCAATCATGAAGACCA
>JBJTDR010000003.1:0-29343 GCA_046092445.1 Hyphomicrobiales bacterium
GGTTAAGTCCAATTAAATAGGCAATGATATTCGCCAGATCGAGCTTAGCCGGGTCCGAAATTGAAACCTTCATGGCCAAAGCTCGTTTTATTCGCCAGCTTTTGGCAATGTTCGATCTGACTCTTTTTTGGATGCTATCGACTCGGCCATAGCCCTGATTTCCGCCATGTTCCATTCGCTAACCCGTCCGGCATCGGCGGCGTCGATCCCTTCCTGCACGAGTTGCTTCAACACGCGGAACTTCTCGCCCTGCTCTTTGAGATAGGCAATGGCGCGCTCCCGCAACTCTTCCGGGAAATCTTCAAGCGCCTCGGCGGCCCATGGTTTTGCGTTGTTCATGGTACTCATGAATACCATATCCGGCATACAAATGCGAGTGATTCAAGAAGCATCGATATAGAACAAACATTTGATAAATTCATCCTCCGGCCAAATAACAAACTTTGCTAATTTTTGTTAGTTTGGTATCCTGTATCCTCCAAGGAGGCAGGATTATGAATATCAGCCTGACAATCGAATTGCAGAACATGGTTCACGATAAAGTGGCCAGCGGGCGCTACACCTCGGCAAGCGAGGTGGTGCGTGAAGCACTCCGCCTGATGGAGGATCGCGACCAGTTGCTTGCGTTACAAAAGCAGGAAATTCGTAGCAAGATCAGCGCTGGAATGGAGTCACTCCGCGCGGGCCGGAGTTTGGATGGTAACGCTTATTTTGATCGGGTTGACGCGCAACTCGATGACAGTGATTCGCGCGAGGGCAAGTGAGCCGTTATCTCCTATCCGCAGAGGCTGAATCCGATCTTGACGAAATCCGCGCCTACCTGATGCAGCAAGGCGGCACCCGTCTGGTCCGCTATGTCTTCGGAGACATCAGAAAGGCTTTAAACTTTCTGGCCGATACGCCCGGCGCTGGACATTTACGCCCGGACCTCACAGACGAACCGGTCAAGTTTTGGTCAGTGTTCTCCTGTCTCATTGTCTATGATCCAAAGAGAGAGCCGCTTGGCATTGCCCGCATTTTTCACGCCGCCCAAGACCTTGAAATCCTGTTCCAGAAGTCTCCTCCGCGGGTTTGAGGCTCACTCCCCCTCATCCGCAAACAGCCCGAATTGCGTCGTCTCGCGCTTCGGTTCAGCCAGTCCCAGATGCCGGAAGGCCGCCGCTGTCAGCACCCGCCCGCGCGGCGTGCGCTGTAAAAATCCCTGCTGGATCAGATAAGGCTCGATAATGTCCTCGATCGCATCGCGCGGTTCCGACAAGGCCGCCGCAATCGTATCAATCCCCACCGGCCCGCCGCTGAAATTCACCGCCACCTGGTTGAGATAGCGCTGGTCCATTACATCAAGCCCGATCGCATCGACATCGAGCATCCCCAGCGCCTTGTCCGCCACCGAACGCGTCACCGCCTCGACGCCATCGACAACCGCAAAATCCCGCACCCGCCGCAGCAAGCGTCCCGCAATCCGCGGCGTTCCGCGTGCGCGCCGTGCAATCTCGTTCGCGCCTTCATCGGTCATCGGCACGCCAAGCACCCGCGCCCCGCGCCTGACGATCAGATCAAGCTCTTCGACCGTATAAAAATTCAGCCGGATCGGAATGCCGAACCGGTCCCGGAGCGGCGTTGTCAGCAATCCCGCCCGCGTCGTCGCCCCCACCAGCGTAAACTTCGCCAGATCAATCTTGACGGACCGCGCCGCAGGCCCCTCGCCAATAATCAGATCAAGCTGGAAATCCTCCATCGCCGGATAGAGAATTTCCTCGACCGCCGGGTTCAGCCGGTGAATTTCGTCGATGAACAGCACATCGCGCTCTTCCAGATTGGTCAATTGCGCCGCGAGATCGCCCGCCTTCGCAATCACCGGCCCCGACGTCGACCGGAAATTGACCCCGAGTTCGCGCGCCACAATCTGCGCCAATGTGGTTTTGCCAAGCCCCGGTGGCCCGACAAACAGCACATGGTCAAGCGCGTCCTTCCGCGTTTTCGCGGCTTCGATAAACACCTTCAAATTGGCCCGCGCCGCCGCCTGTCCTACGAAATCATCGAGGATCAAGGGTCTGAGCGACGTATCGAGGTCATCCTCGCGCCTTTCAGCATTCATCAGGCGGGGACGTGTCACTTCGCCAACTCCTTCAACGCGAACCGGATCAGCGCCGATGTCCCCGCCTCGTCACCGAGCGATTGAACCGCCGCAGCAACAGCCGAAACCGCGTGCGATTGCGGATAGCCAAGATTGCTGAGTGCTGAAACCGCATCGGTCACAGGCTTCGCCGCCCCCTTCTGCCCGAGCGAGTCGGCCAGCGTCCTGACACCGGGATCAATACCCGTCATCGCAGGCGATTTGTCCTTCAATTCCGAGACGATCCGCTGCGCAAGCTTTGGCCCCACGCCCGGTGCCCGTGCCACCATCGCCTTGTCGCCTGTCCCGATCGCGGTCGCGATATCGCCCGGAGTCATGATCGAGAGAATGGCCAGCGCCACTTTCGCCCCCACGCCCTGCACGCTCTGCAACAGGCGGAACCATTCGCGTTCCTGCTCCGCCCTGAACCCGAACAGCCGGATCGCATCCTCGCGCACCTGCGTGTCGATAAACAGCACCACCGCCTCGCCCGAGGCCGGCAAATCCTGCAAAGTGCGGCTCGAGCATTGCACCACATAGCCGACGCCATGCACATCGATAATTGCGTGATCCTCGCCAACCCCGTCGACAACGCCCTTCAGTTTTCCGATCATGCCTTTGCTTTCATCGCGTTCTGCAATTTCTCGTTCACAAGCCCCGCCATCGCGCGCGCTTCGTCATCGTGTCGCTCTTCAAGCCCCGCCACGACACCTGCCCGATCCGCCTCCGGGCGGTTCTGGCTCACTTTCCATTTCCCGTTGATCGCCGTGATCGCAATCTCGATCCCGACAATGCCGCGCACCTGCCCGTCAATAAACGGTGCCGGCGCATCATCCACCGCCCACGGCTTTGGATAGCCGCCCTCCATCAGGTCTGTCAGGTCTCGGATCTGGCGGCCGATCCACTGCGCGTCATCCATCACACGCGCAACGCCCTGCACCTGCACCATCGCATAATTCCACGTCGGCACCACCTTGCCCGTCTCGCGCTTCGTCTCGTACCAGCCGGGATGAATATAATGCTGCGCGCCCTGAAACACGACCAGCACCTCCGGTTTCCCGTCCAGTTCCTTCCATTGCGGGTTCGCCCGCGCCACATGGCAGCGCAGCACGCCCTGCTCGCCCGCTTCCGGATCAACCAGAAACGGAATCGGGTTCGCAATCACCCCCGAAGGGCCGTTCGAAATCAGAAGTCCAAGCGGAAACGCCCGGATCAGCGCATGCTGGGTGGCAAGACTATCTTCGTTAAAATGGAGTGGCTGATACATAGTGGCTCTGAAGCGATGAGAACGAAACCGGAATATAGCCGGATTCGCCGGAAGAAACAGCCCCTAAAGCCCGGCAATTCGCGCCTTCAGGCCGCGATGTTGCGCATGGGTCAGCGCAATTGCCAGCGCATCGGCGGCATCCGGCGTCTTCGCATCCGATTTCGGCAAAAGCACCTTCACCATCAGGTGAATCTGCCCCTTTTCGGCGTGGCCCGAGCCGACAATCGTCTTTTTGACAAGATTCGGTGCATATTCGCCCACGCTCAGCCCCGCCAATGCCGGCACCACCATCGCAATGCCTCGCGCCTGCCCGAGCTTCAACGTCGCCCGCGCATCCTTGTTGACGAATGTTTCCTCGACAGCCGCCTCATCCGGCTGATACTGCCGGACAATCTCGCTTAATTGCTCGAAGAGATGCTTGAGCCGGTCAGACATGTCCTGCTTCTCGTCGGATTTCACCGTCCCGCAGGCAACAAAACTCAGCCGCGACCCCTCTGCCTCGATCACCCCCCAGCCCATATTGCGCAAGCCGGGATCAACGCCGAGGATACGGATGGGTGCCATTTTATTCCTTTCGGACCGCGCGCCTCCCGGCGCGCAAATATAATGCAAGGTGTCTAATGCTTGGAACGATAAGCAGAGGACCACTGCCATAATTCTGGTTTCGAAACGAGGTTTGCCGTCACGGGATTATTCTCGATATAAAATTTAGTTTGATAAAATTGATCTTCGTTTCGAACAAAGCGGTCAAAATAATCGGGTGCCCAAACTTTCCCGTTTTGGTTGAGGCTCAAATTGATCTTTCGCGCGCTGTAGGATTTCCATTCCTTGATAACATCTCCTAATCGATAACCAGTAAAACATTCGATCATTACATGCACGTGATTTGGCATAATGCACCAAGCAAACAAGGTGTACTTTTGGCCATGATGGTAGCGTAAAGTTGCTTCCATAATGTTTGCAGTAGTTTTGGATAGAAAGGCTTGCCCTAGTTGGGAATGATCCAATAGTTGGCCATAAATTTCACGACGCTGATCGGGCGTGCCATCTATTCCATTCATCAGATCTCGCGGCAAACTTCCAAAGGTGCGAAAAACAATATGTTGGATGCACTCAGGCGAATCAAAATGCGGCAAATAACCCCGCCCATGCCAGCCTTTATGTTCTTTTTCGTGAGGCAAAATAACCTCTTCCGCGTTGGACCGCGCGCCTCCCGGCGCGCTGCTTGGATCCGAGGCAGGAGCCTCGCGGTCCATATTGAAAACTAACCGCCCAATTTCGCCAGAAACGCATCCGGGAATTCAGCGTTCGAGTAAACCTTCTGCACATCGTCATTGTCTTCCAGCGCGTCGATCAGCTTCATGATCTTTTCCGCCGCCTCGTCATCCACCGCAATCATGGTTTGCGGACGCCAGACGAATTCCGCCTTGCGCGGTTCGCCGAACTTCTCTTCCAGCGCTTTCGCCACATCCCGCAGTGTTTCCATCGCGGTGATAACCTCGTGGCCATCCTCCGACGTGCTCACATCATCCGCCCCGGCCTCGATCGCCGCTTCCATCATCGCGTCTTCGCTCGCGGCTGTTGTATCAAATTCAATCTGCCCGACATGGTCGAACATGAACGAGACCGCGCCTGTTTCCGCCAACGCCCCGCCTGATTTGGCAAAATAGGAGCGCACTTCCGGCGCTGTCCGGTTGCGATTATCCGTCAACGCCTCGACAATCACGGCAACCCCGCCCGGCGCATAGCCCTCGTAGCGGATTTCTTCGTAATTCTCGGTGTCGCCACCCAGCGCCTTCTTCACCGCGCGCTCGATATTGTCCTTCGGCATGTTTTCCGCCCGCGCCGCCTGAATTGCAGCGCGCAGACGGGGGTTCATGTTCGGATCAGGCAGGCCCAGCCGCGCCGAAACCGTGATTTCGCGGGCGAACTTGGCAAACATGCGGGCGCGCACGGCATCCTGCCTGCCTTTGCGATGCATGATGTTCTTGAATTTTGAATGGCCGGCCATGGATCAATCCTGTCGTGATGCTGTCAAGCGCTTATAGAGCGCGTATTTTTGAAAATAAAGGTTCCGGCTCAGTCGCCTGAAGCATCCGCTTCCCAGAATTCGGGCACGGCGCGCGACAATCCCGGCCCGAGCCTCACAGGCGCGATCCGCTTCGCCAACCCCGTCCGGTCATCGGTTTCAACCGCCACGCCCGAAAGCGTCCCGACGCCGTTGGCCGCCTCGAGCCGCGCTCCCGGTGTCTTCTCGACAAATCGGCGGATCGGCTCTTCCTTCGCCATGCCCAAAATCGACTCGTAATCGCCCGTCATGCCGGCATCGCTCATATACGCCGTGCCGCCCGGCAAAATCCGGTGATCTGCCGTCGGCACGTGCGTATGCGTTCCCACGACAAGGCTCACCCGCCCGTCGAGAAAATACCCCATCGCCTGCTTTTCGCTGGTCGCTTCCGCATGCATATCGACAATCGCCGCGTCGCAGACGGATCCGAGCGGGCATTGCATCAATGCGCCCTCCACTGCCGCGAACGGGTCGTCGAGCGCGTCCATATAAAGCCGCCCCATCGCGTTCACCACAAACACCCGCCCCCCGTTCTGCGTCTCGATCAATGTCGCCCCGCGCCCCGGCGTCGAACTCGGATAATTGACCGGACGAAGCAATCGTTTCTGCCGCTCGATAAACACGAGCGCCTCGCGCTGGTCGAATGAATGGTTGCCAAGCGTGATCGCATCGGCACCGGCCGCCAGAATTTCCTCGCAGATCGTCTCCGTAATCCCGAACCCGCCCGCTGCGTTCTCGCCATTGATGATCACGCAATCGAGTCGCCACGCCTTCCGCAAGCCGGGCAGATGCTCCAGCACCGCCATACGACCTGCCTTGCCCACAATATCACCTAAAAACAACAATCTCATCCGAAGCGCTCCGGTTCATTCCGCCGTTGCTCTACCACAGGCACCGCTCCTGCCGCCATGCCGTGAACGGATTTTGCAACCCCTCTCGATCCTTAATCATTTTTTCGCTGGAATCGTGCAAAGTTTACCATGCCGCATTGATCGAATGCGGGGGTTGCGGTAAAGGCAGGGTTGAAACTGCTGCAGTGCAAAAAGGCGGGTTTGAAATGGCAGATCACGAGCATGCGTCCCATTCCGGTTCGGCGATGGATTATCCGGAACATGAACGGACCTATGAAAGGTTCCTTTCATTCACCAAATGGGGAACGATCATTATCGTCCTGATTCTTGTCTGGATGGCAGTCTTCCTGGTTTGACAGGATCCGGACCGGGGTCGGCACTCCCGCCCCGGTGTCGCAGCAGAACATTTCTTATGGATGAACCTCAGGTGGAGTAATCGATGCGCATCGCCATCATCGCTGAATCGGATCCGGTAGAGTCCCGTGTTGCGGCCTCCCCCGAGACCGTCAAGAGGCTCGTCGCCCAGGGTGCCTCCATCGTGATCCAGTCCGGTTCAGGCATCCTGTCCGGCATGACGGATGATGATTTTGCCACTGCAGGAGCCACCATCGCGAAAACCGCCAAGGACGCGCTGAAGGATGCCGATATCGTCCTCAAGGTCCGCAGGCCCTCCTCCGCCGAGATCAAGCTGATCAAAAAGGGCGCGCTCGTCCTCGCCATCATGGATCCCTATGATTCCGCCGAGGCGCTTGCCGCCATGGCAGCCGCCGGCCTCACCACCTTCTCGATGGAGCTCATGCCGCGCATCACCCGCGCGCAAGTCATGGATGTGCTCTCGAGCCAGGCCAATCTCGCAGGCTATCGCGCCGCCATCGACGCCGCATCCGATTACGGTCGCGGCATGCCGATGATGATGACCGCAGCCGGCACCGTTCCCGCTGCAAAAGTCTTCGTCATGGGCGCGGGAGTCGCAGGTCTTCAGGCGATTGCAACCGCACGTCGTCTCGGCGCCGTCGTCACCGCCACCGATGTTCGCCCCGCCGCCAAGGAGCAAGTCGCCTCCCTCGGTGCCAAATTCGTCGCCGTCGAGGATGAGGAATTCAAACAGGCCGAAACCGCGACAGGCTATGCCAAACCCATGTCGGCGGAATATCAGGCCAAGCAGTCGGCGCTCGTCGCCGCTCACATCGCCAAGCAGGATATCGTCATCACCACCGCCCTGATCCCGGGTCGCCCCGCGCCGAAGCTCGTCTCGGAGGCGATGGTCAACTCGATGCGCGCAGGCTCCGTCATTGTCGACCTCGCCGTCGAGCGCGGCGGCAATGTCGCCTTGGCCAAAGCTGGCGAGACGGTGCTGACCGCCAACGGCGTCAAAATCATCGGCCATCTCAATGTTCCGGGCCGCGTGCCTGCCAGCGCTTCCGCGCTCTATGCCAAAAACCTGTTCTCCTTCCTCGAAACCATGATCGACAAGACCACCAACGCGCTTGCGATCAATTGGGAGGACGAACTTGTCAAAGCAACCAATCTGACACGGGATGGCGCGATCGTGCATCCTGACTTCCAGCCCAAGGCCTGACCAGCGAGGACACCATGGCGACCGAGACCCTCACCGAACTTCAGGAAAAAGCATCCGCAGCGGCAAAACTTGCACGCGAAATCGCCGAGATGTCGCAATCCTACGCCGAACAACTCGGCTCGCTCGCAGGTGCCGCAGCCCATGGCGCGACCGGTGGCGCGGTGGACCCTGTCATCTTTGAGTTCGCCATTTTCGTCCTCGCCGTGTTCGTCGGCTATTTCGTCGTGTGGTCGGTCACCCCGGCGCTGCACACCCCGCTCATGTCCGTAACGAACGCGATCTCCTCGGTGATTGTGGTCGGTGCCCTTCTGGCCGTTGGCGTCTCCGGAACGGCGGCGGGCGAGGCCAATGCATGGTGGTCGCGGCTCGCAGGGTTCGGTGCCCTCATCCTTGCCAGCGTGAATATTTTCGGTGGCTTCCTCGTCACGCATCGCATGCTCGCAATGTACAAGAAGAAGGGCTGAACCCATGTCGGCAAACCTTACGGCCTTTCTCTATCTCGTCTCCGGCGCCTTGTTCATTCTCGCTTTGCGCGGTCTGTCCTCTCCCGCCTCGAGTCGGCAAGGTAACATGTTCGGCATGATCGGCATGGCCATCGCCATGCTCACAACGCTCGCCGTCTCCCCGCCGTCCGGCTTTATCGGCTGGACGCTGCTCATTTCCGGCCTCGGTATTGGTGGCGGTATTGGTGCGGTGGTCGCACGTCGCATCGAAATGACGGCGATGCCGCAACTCGTCGCCTTTTTCCATTCGCTGGTTGGTCTGGCGGCCGTCCTCGTCGCCTTCGGCGCGTTCTTCGCGCCTGAAGCGTTCCATATCGGCACAACCAATTCGATCCGCGCGGCAAGCCTGCTCGAAATGTCGATCGGTGCAGCCATCGGTGCCGCAACCTTCACCGGCTCGATCATCGCCTTCCTCAAGCTCGATGGACGCATGAGCGGCAAGCCGATCATGCTGCCGCAACGCCACGCCATCAATCTCGGTCTGGCTGCGGCTCTTCTCCTCCTGATCATGCTGTTCGTCGCGACGCAAAGCACACTTCTCTTCGTGCTCGTCGTCGTCGTCGCCCTGCTCATCGGCATTCTCTTGATCATCCCGATTGGCGGCGCGGATATGCCTGTCGTGGTCTCGATGCTGAATTCCTATTCCGGCTGGGCCGCCGCCGGCATCGGCTTCACACTGTCCAACATGGCGCTGATCATAACGGGTGCGCTTGTCGGCTCCTCCGGAGCGATCCTGTCCTACATCATGTGCAAGGCGATGAACCGCTCCTTCATCTCCGTCATCCTCGGCGGTTTTGGTGGCGATACGGCCGCCGCGGGTTCTGGCGCCGTCGAAACCCGCCCCGTCAAGCAGGGCTCCGCGGAGGACGCCGCCTTCATGATGAAAAACGCCTCCAGCGTCATCATCGTGCCGGGCTACGGCATGGCCGTCGCGCAAGCCCAGCACGCGCTGCGCGAAATGGCCGATCTTCTCAAAAAGGAAGGCGTCGAGGTCAAATACGCGATCCATCCCGTCGCGGGCCGTATGCCGGGCCACATGAACGTCCTGCTCGCCGAAGCCAATGTCCCCTATGACGAAGTGTTCGAACTCGAGGACATCAACTCCGAATTCGCCCAGACGGATGTGGCCTTCGTCATCGGCGCCAACGACGTCACCAACCCTGCTGCCAAAACCGATCCGCAATCACCGATCTTCGGCATGCCGATCCTCGATGTCGAGAAGGCCAAAACCGTTCTCTTCATCAAGCGCGGCATGGGTTCGGGCTATGCCGGCGTCGAGAACGAGCTGTTCTTCAAGGACAATACCCTCATGCTCTTCGCCGACGCCAAGAAGATGGTCGAATCCATCGTTAAGGCCTTGGGGCATTAAGGCATAAGCTGAGAAAGATTTCAAAATCTGCCGGATAAATCATTTTCCGCCATGACGCCGCGCGACATCCTTCAGGACCTTGCCGATATAGGCCTCCGACAACATATCATCCGGGAAAATCTTGCTGTTCTCGAAAAGCCCGGCAATCTCGGCGTTTCCCGCGTCGAACTCTTCAAGCGTCAGCGGCATGTCCAATTCGCACTGGACATTTGCCGGTAACACACGTCAACACTCCGCATCGCCGCATGTCCATCACGAACTGGACATGTTCCGGAAAACAGACGGAACACGATCAGCATCCCGCTCGCTCAGCGACACGGCCGCGTGCTGCAAACATGTCCATATGGACATGTTCCGTATTTTACTGGAATGTTGGACAGGTTTTACTGGAAAAACCGACTGGAAATAGACAGGTTTTTCCATAGGTAACGCGGAACTATTATTGGATATCAAAACCACTTTTTGGACAGCCATCCGCCCAGCCCGCGGCTATCCGAAGCCGATAGCCGGGCCAGCCCTTCTTTGGCCGCCTGGTTCGCCTCGTCCGTGATAAGAGCCCGCTGGTAGCTTTCGCGGGCCTGCTCCTTATCACCCTTCTTCTCGAAGGCCAGTCCAAGCCCCGCCCAGCCGTCCGCATTGCGGCTGTCAATATTCAGGCTGGCATTCAAATCCTCGATGGCGCTGTCAAATTTCCCAATTAAAACAAGGCTTTGACCTCGCGCCAGATAGGGCGGCGCAACGAACGGATTGCGGTCGATTGCAGCATCGAAGTCGTTTATCGCCTTGGTATGAAGCCCCTGTCTCTGGTAGATCAGACCACGCGAATGATAGCCTTGCGCCGACTCTGGATTCAGCCGGATCGCCTGTGTCAGGTCGGCAATCGCAAGATCAAACTCGCCCCGCGCTCTCAGCAAATTGCCCCGCCCGAGATAGGCAGGACCATAGACACTATTGCTCTCGATCGCCCGGTTGAAGTCTGCCAAAGCGTCATCGTCCCGCCCCATCTGGCGGAAGGCCAGAGCACGATTTGTATAGGCCGCAGAATAGGTTGGCCGCAATGTGATCGCCTCGCCAAAGTCGGCAATCGCTTCCTTGTATTGCCCGATCCGGGCATAGGCCGCGCCCCGCGTATTGAACGCGCCGGGGTCGGACGGATTGCGCTTCACAACATCTGTCAGCGAAGAGATATTGACCTGTGCCGCCGCCCTGTCCGTCTCAAGCTCTGCAACAGCACCAGAAGGAGCAGGGGCCAGCCCGCCGCCACCCATGCACCCAGCGAGGCTGAATGCCAGCAGAAGGGCCGCTAAAGCCTTTCCTGAAGCCCTCGGGACATCCAGCGAGCCTCGGATGATCATCGACAGCGAGCGTTCAGCCATTCAATCTACTCCAGAGCAAACTATTCCGACACGTGCCACAATCGTCGCAACGGCCTGAAACCTCGCTACTCAAGCCAAAACGCCCCAACCAAGTCGATTGAGGCGATTGCGAATGGACGTCAAATCACGCTTACGCGTTTGAACAGCGCCAGGCTTAGCGCACAAAAACCTTCGGCTTCGGGGCCGGTAGCAGGCCTTCGCGCTGCAGCTTCTTGCGAGTGAGCTTGCGTGCACGACGAACCGCCTCCGCCTCCTCACGAACCCGCTTTTCGGAAGGCTTCTCGTAATGGCCCCGGAGCTTCATCTCGCGGAAAATGCCCTCACGTTGCATCTTTTTCTTAAGCGCCTTCAGCGCCTGATCAACATTATTGTCACGAACGAGAACCTGCACGCGTTATCTTCCCGCAGCTGTCTGATTGAAATAAAAAGCCGCCCGAAAGCGACATTGAACCGTTGCTAACAGAAAGAATTGCCGATGTCCACGCCTTGCGCAATAAAATCGCGAACTATCCGTAAAATCACGCGCTCTATTCCGGAATAATCCGCGTCGCATGCCCCATCTTCCGCCCCTGACGCGCCTCGCGCTTCCCGTAAAGGTGCAGTTTTAGCCCCGGTTCAGCGATCAAATGCGGCCAGTTCCCGATATCATCGCCGATCAGATTGATCATTTCGATCTTGCCACGCCGCTTTGTGCTGCCCAACGGCCAGCCGGCAATTGCTCGAACATGCTGCTCGAACTGCGATGTTTCCGCGCCATCAATCGTCCAATGTCCCGAATTATGAACCCGTGGAGCGATTTCATTGACGAGTAAACGCTCGTCATCGCCCTTGCCAACCACAAAGAACTCGACTGCGAACACGCCGATATAGTCGAGTGCCGCGCCAATGCGCTTTGCAGCCTCAATCATTGCCAAACCCGTTCTGTGGGTGACGGCGGCCGGCAGGAGCGTACGTGAAAGGATGTGATCGCGGTGTTCGTTCTCGCAAGGCTCAAAGGCCTTAACGTCGCCTGACTGGGATCTCGCCGCCACTACCGAGATTTCACGTGAAAACGGCACAAAAGCCTCAAGAATAGCTGGTGAGTGGCCGATATCATCCCAAGCAGCTGATATCGAGGCCTGATCGGCAATCCGCGCCTGTCCCTTGCCGTCATAGCCGAAGCGGCGCGTTTTGAGGATGGAGGGTGCTCCAAGCGACGAGACTGCCGCTTTGAGGTCCTCAAGCGAATTGACCGCAATGAAATCGGGGCAGGAAAGACCTAGACCGCGGATAAAAGTCTTCTCAACGAGACGATCCTGCGTCGTTTCAAGCGCTTTCGGGTTCGGAAGAACAGGCCTCCGACTATGGAGAATAGCGGCAGTTTCTGCTGGAACATTCTCGAATTCATACGTAATCACCGAAACAGCTTCCGAAAAGGCGGAAAGTGCCGGAAAATCATCGTAATTAGCTTCTGTGAAGTGTCCTGACACTTCAAAGGCTGGATTATCGCCTTTCGGCGCAAAAACATGGGCTTTCAGGCCCAAAGGTGCCGCTGCCATCGCAATCATGCGTGCCAATTGGCCACCACCGAGAATGCCGATCGTGTCGCCGGGCTTCAGCATGTCTCAATCGCCCTTTTTGGATGAATTGCGACGGAATCCGTCTGTTTCTCGCGCCATTCCGCGAGGCGTTCAGACAATTCCGAGTCTGCGAGTGCCAAAACAGCTGCCGCAAGCAAGGCCGCATTCACAGCCCCCGCTTTCCCGATGGCCAATGTTCCGACCGGGACGCCCGCAGGCATTTGGACGATCGATAGCAGGCTGTCCTGTCCCGATAGAGCCTTGGATTCAACTGGAACGCCGAGAACCGGCAACAAAGTCAGCGATGCCGTCATTCCAGGAAGATGCGCAGCACCGCCCGCACCGGCAATGATAATCTTGAATCCCTCGTCTTGGGCGTTCCTTGCAAATTCAAATAGCCTTTCGGGCGTACGGTGTGCCGACACAATCAGCGCTTCGTACCCAATCTCAAGCGCGTCAAGAATTTGGGCTGAATGTTCCATTGTTGCCCAGTCCGACTGGCTTCCCATAATGATCGCAATTGGCTTGGTCGTCATCGAAGTACGTTTCCGTCAGTATAGGCCACGCTCATGCCTAAGGGGATGTCAAAATGACAAACCGTCTGAAAGCGTCCACGCAGTTCAGGCGATTATATCGGGAGTCAATTGGTCTTCCAGCCGGATGATGCGTTCTTTCAAGAGCAGTTTCTGCCTCTTCAGACGTCTGATCTGAAGTTGATCTACTCTTCCGAGGGACTCCAAGGCACTGATTGCGTCGCTCAAATCCCTGTGTTCCTCCCGAAGTCGATGCAACGCCTTCGTCAGTTCGAAAGGGGTGGGAATCGTCTTCTCCGTATCCGTCATGTGGACTTGATCCAAGAAAAACCGCTCCTATAAACGAATGAGGGTCAAAACTTCACGTTCAGTGTGCTCGTACGCATTTCGCCTTATTTCTTTCAAAAATGCAACAAAAGTCGTGGATATTGCTAACTCATCTACAGCTTCGATTCATGATTATCATGGACATTTATTGGAATTGTGACAGTCTTGTGAAGTTCGACTCACTTCTGGAGGACGCTAATGACGATCCAATCTCATCTGACAGAGCTTGAACGACGCCACGAAGCATTAGAGCAGGAAATCCGATACGAGCATCTCCATCCACTTGCAGATTCGTTTCGAATGCAAGAATTGAAGCGAAAAAAGCTGCATCTTAAAGAGCAGATTGAGCGAATAAAGAACATAAAGACGAGCACGAAGTCAGTTCATTAAACTGTCCAGCCAATATTCCACGGTAAAGGCTGACCCACAAAACACAGAGTCGCGTTACGGCGCTCTTATGTTTTAACTTGATCTTTTTGCCTGATCGAAGCGTTTCAGTTCAGCCGATTTGCTGGCGATCCCGGGATGACTCGAACATCCGACCTACGGTTTAGGAAACCGCCGCTCTATCCTGCTGAGCTACGGGACCAACTGTGAGAATATTATCAGGCGGCTTCTTCCTGATCCTCGTCAATCTCAGTATCAACCTCAGGCGTAGCGTCTGCAGTCTTTGACCGCTTTCCGGCCTTTCCAAGATGAAGTTCCAATAATTTCAATGCTTCCGGTTCAGACGAGCCATTTACCGCGGCGATTTCGCGCACAACACGGTCCAGCGCAGCCTCGTAGAGCTGCCGTTCCGAGTAGGACTGTTCAGGCTGCGACTCAGATCGGTACAGATCACGGACAACCTCAGCTATCTGGATCAAATCGCCGGAATTTATCTTCGCTTCGTATTCCTGAGCCCTCCGCGACCACATTGTGCGCTTGATCCTTGGACGACCGGACGCCGTTTCAAGCGATTTTGCCACCGTCTCAGGTTCGGCAAGCTTTCGCATGCCAACCGACGAAGCCTTCGCGGTCGGAACTCTCAACGTCATCTTGTCCTTGTCGAACGCGATGACGAACAATTCAAGCTTGAACCCAGCAACTTCCTGTTCCTCAATCGCAACGATCCGTCCCACGCCATGCGTTGGATAAATGACAAACTCCCCGTTCTTAAAACCCTGCCGAGGGGGAACTTTCTTTGTGGTCGCCGTCATGATCGTATCAACTTTCCTATTGATCCGTGCCAAAACACGTGAAAACGTCGCTATTTATACTAAAAACACAGTAGAGAATCGACAATTTGTCGATTGGTTCGCCTCGCATCCGCGTCATATCGAACGCTGTCACTTTCAAACCGTTTCGAGCAACTAACTGCCGTGAGCTTCTATCGCTGCTTATCGTTCAACCTGAAAATTCAGTGTCCGCCTGCTTGGAAAAGCTCTATATCAGAAAATCATCGTCTTTCCAAGTATTTCGAGCAATGTCTTCCAACACGCCCGATTGGTCAGTCGCCACGCCCCGGCTTCTCTGAAAAATATTTCCTGAGCTTACCATGCTCGCCGTCGAATGCCTTGGCATCCGGTTCTGCGTCACGTTTTGATGTGATATTCGGCCAGATGCGTGAAAAATCCGAGTTAAGCTTCAACCAGCTTTCAAGTCCGCTTTCAGTGTCAGCCTTAATCGCATCTGCAGGGCATTCCGGTTCACAAACGCCGCAGTCGATACACTCGTCGGGATGAATGACGAGCATGTTTTCGCCCTCATAGAAACAATCTACGGGGCAAACCTCCACGCAATCCATATATTTGCATTTGATGCAGTTTTCGACAACGACGTAGGTCATAAGCGCGCAATCCTTGCGTAAATAATCGGACGACATTTCAAAAGGTGCTAAACGAACTTGCCACTCGAGGCAAGAAGGCGAACTGACAGCACCTTATCTTCAGGTGCTTTCAGTTGACCTTTCATTTCGGGCAAGGAGTTTTTCTAGGCCATTACTGGTCAGCCAACTGTCGCAGCACAAAATGTAGAATGCCGCCATTCCGGAAGTACTCGATTTCTTCAAGCGTATCGATCCGACAGACCACTGGCACTTTCATGGTAACCCCAGCTGCATTTTTGATTTCGAGTTCCATTTTTTGACGTGGCTTGACATCCACTAGACCGGATATGCTTACTGTTTCACTTCCTGTGAGGCCAAGCGTTTTCCAATTGGTCCCCTCTTCAAAAATGAAGGGTACAACACCCATTCCTACAAGATTTGAACGGTGAATGCGTTCAAATGACTGCGCGATCACAGCCCTGACACCTAGAAGGTTGGTTCCTTTTGCCGCCCAATCCCGTGACGAGCCATTACCATATTCAATCCCGGCAAACACGATCAACGGAGTCTTGTCTTTCGCATATTGCACCGCCGCATCATAAATTGGCATTCGTCTCTCTGATGGATAGTGAACCGTCAACCCTCCCTCCGGTGTTGAACCGTCGGCGTCCCTGACTATGAAGTTCTTGATCCGGATATTCGCAAAAGTGCCGCGCATCATGATTTCATGATTGCCACGGCGTGTCCCGTATTGGTTAAAATCGGCCGGATTAACGCCTTGCTCCAGCAGATACTTCCCTGCCGGCGAAGCTACCTTTATCGATCCAGCAGGAGAAATGTGATCCGTTGTGATTTTATCGCCGAAAAGGCCGAGAATCCGCGCTTCCCGGATATCGGTGACGGCCTTGGCCGTGTTAGTCATACCCGTGAAATAGGGAGGATTTTGAACGTAAGTTGATTTTTCATCCCAACGATAGGTCTGCCCATCGGGAACTTTGACTTTTTTCCAGTGCGCATCGCCTGCAAAAACATCCGCATATTTTTTCTTGAAGATCTTTTTCGTCACGTTTTTGGCAATAAAAGTCTGAATTTCCTTGTTCGAAGGCCAGATATCTTTCAGAAATACCGGTTTTCCCGCTTTGTCTTTACCAATCGGCTCTTTCGTCAAATCAATCTGCATCGATCCGGCTAAAGCATAGGCAACCACAAGCGGCGGAGATGCCAGATAGTTGGCTTGAACATCGGGTGAGACGCGCCCTTCAAAATTGCGGTTGCCCGACAGAACCGCAGCTGCAACCACGCCATTATCATTGATCGCTTTCGATATTTCTTTCGGTAGAGGCCCCGAATTGCCGATGCAGGTTGTGCATCCGAAGCCGACAAGATTAAAGCCGAGCTTATCCAATTCTCTCTGCAAACCGGCATTCGCGAGATATTCTGCGACCACCTGAGAACCAGGCGCCAGCGATGTTTTCACCCAAGGCTTAACCGTGAGGCCTCTCGCCACTGCATTACGTGCCAGCAGGCCGGCGCCGATAAGGACCGACGGATTCGATGTATTCGTGCACGAGGTAATCGCGGCAATGACAACATCACCATGACCAATGTCGAAGCCTTTACCCTCGACTTGATATCGTATTGTCGGCTCGGAGAGTTTCTTATACTCCAAACGCAGGGCATCGTTAAATTCGCCTTTCGCATTCGACAGCGAAACTCGGCCTTCGGGACGTTTGGGTCCTGCC
The DNA here is from genome assembly GCA_046092445.1 of Hyphomicrobiales bacterium. Lineage (GTDB taxonomy): Bacteria > Pseudomonadota > Alphaproteobacteria > Rhizobiales > Beijerinckiaceae > CAIUPE01. The sequence goes on from JBJTDR010000003.1 coordinate 17,098, forward strand.
AGCGAGGGCAAGACTGTCCCGAGATCCAGTGTCAATATATCGGTAAACTCGGGGTCCGGCGTCGATTTGCCGCGCATCAACCCTTGGGCTTTCGCATATTTCTCGACGAGTTCGATTCGGGATTCCGATCGGTTTGTCATTTCCAAGTAAGCGAGGGTTTCCCGATCGATCGGAAAAAATCCGCAGGTGGCACCGTATTCGGGTGCCATATTTGCGATTGTTGCCCTATCGGCAAGAGTCATCGAATTGAGCCCGGAACCAAAAAATTCAACGAACTTGTTTACCACACCCATCTTCCTGAGCATTTGTGTCACAGTCAGCACAAGATCGGTCGCGGTAATGCCTTCTTTCAGTTTTCCGATCAGTTTGAACCCGATGACCTCTGGCAGCAACATGGATTGCGGCTGGCCGAGCATTGCCGCTTCGGCCTCGATTCCGCCAACACCCCATCCGAGCACGGCAAGCCCGTTCACCATTGTGGTGTGCGAATCAGTTCCGACGAGCGTGTCCGGATAGGCCACTTCAACGGTCTGGACTCTTCCTCTTCCATTCTTAATCTTTTCTTTCCGCGTCCAAACTGTTTGCGCCAGGTATTCAAGGTTGACCTGGTGGCAAATTCCCGTGCCGGGGGGAACAACAGAAAAATTCTCGAAAGCCTGTTGCCCCCATTTCAAGAAACGATACCGCTCGCCATTTCGATCATATTCGAGATCAACATTTTGTTTCAAAGCTTTGTTTGAACCAAAAGCATCCACAATAACCGAGTGATCGATCACCAGGTCGACCGGCACCATGGGATTGATCTTTTTCGGGTCTCCGCCCAATTGCTTCATCGCATCACGCATTGCCGCAAGGTCCACGACTGCGGGGACACCCGTGAAATCCTGCATTAGGACCCGCGAAGGCCGGAACGCGATTTCTAGTTGATCCTTACCCTTCGATTTCAACCACTTAACCGTGGATTGAATATCCGATTTTTTTACAGTCTTGCCATCCTCGAAACGAAGGAGGTTTTCGAGTAATACTTTGAGCGAAAAAGGAAGTTTTGAGATCCCTTTCAAGCCGTTCTTTTCAGCGGCTCTCAGCGAATAATATACATAGGTTTTATTGCCGACCTTCAGGTTTTTGCGGCAATCGAAACTATCCAATGATGGCATGATTAGCTCCTATCGGGATTGGGCTCGAGCAGATGGCCTCTCTGCGTTCCGCCGTCCCAGGAGTGCCCAGGCCCCGGCATCGATCATGGCCGATGCAACGGCGACGACTCATTTATAGATAATTTCAAAACGTTGCGCTACATCATCAATTGTCGCTGCTGCATGTATTTCTCGAAAGTTGACGAAATGGTTGCCTTCAACACGGAAACTCGGACGTTAGAGATCGTGAATCTGGGTTGTAGCCGTGCTGGCAGAAGAATTTTTGAAAATGTAAATTTTTCTCTTAAGTCGGGAAAATTATTGACGATTGAGGGTCGTAACGGTTCCGGAAAGACAAGCTTATTGAGGATAATTGCAGGACTTTTAAGGCACGATGTCGGAGATATCTCGATATCCGGTTCTGGAATGGGTGAATGCAACTTCGAAAATTTCCATTTTGTAGGCCACAAGGAGGGCTTAAAGGCAGCATTGACCGTCAGTGAGACTTTAAAATTTTGGCAGGTCTTATTAGGCAAGAGAAAGGCTTCAATTTCAGCTGCGCTTGAAATCGTCGGCCTTTCACAAGCGAGTCTCCTCCCCTGTTCTTATCTCTCCGCCGGACAGAGGCGCAGGCTGGTTCTGGCCCGATTGCTTGTATCGGATCGCCCGATCTGGCTCTTGGACGAACCAATGAGCGCTTTGGATTCAACATCAAAAACCATGCTTGAAAATGTCCTGATGGACCATCTTTCGGAGGGTGGCATAGGCATCATTGCCACCCATGAACATATCTCAATTCCCCATCAGACATTGTCGCTCGGGTTTGATAAATGACCAGCACGTTTATCGCGCTGCTCTTGAGGGAAATCAGGCTTTCGGCTCGGATTGGCGGAGGTTTTTATGCTGGAATCGTTTTTTATCTTGGTCTCATAGCAATGATTCCTTTTGCGATCGGATCGGATCCGACTCTTCTGGCAAAGATTGGTCCTGCGATCCTCTGGATTGCCTCGGTGCTTTCAACTCTGATCGGGCTTGACCGTCTGTTTCAGGCGGATGAGGAGGATGGCTCACTTGATCTATTGAAAATGTCCCAATTGCCATTCTTCTGGGTCGTTTTCGGAAAATGTGTAGCGCATTGGATGACGACGGGCCTTCCACTGACAATTTTTGCGCCCTTTCTTGGCCAATTATTGTCACTCGATGAAAATTCGATAGGCACTGTCTTTCTGACGTTATTGGTCGGTACGCCGGCACTGACATTTATCGGCGCTATCGGCGCCGCGCTCACTGCGAGCTTGCGGCGAGGCGGATTGATACTTTCAGTGCTCGTTCTACCGCTGATGATCCCGATTTTGATTTTCGGCGTCCTTGCAACGGAGTCCTCTCAGCTCGGCGTAGCTCATTTTGCGTCCCATTTTGCGATCCTCGGAGGCCTGACACTGCTCTCCATTGTGTTCGGTGTCAGCCTGTCTACACAGGCGCTGTCAACAACAGAATAGTCAATGATTTGATCGCATTATAATCTCTCGTTCAGTGACAATCATATCAAGCGCGCGATCATGCTGTTCATCCGGAACGTGGTCGACTTCCTGGACTGAAAACGCGATACCGATGGTGAGCAGTCGGCCAAGTTTTTCCAGACGCGAGATGGTGCGGTCGTAATATCCGGCTCCATAGCCGATGCGATGACACCGACGATCAAACACGGCTAACGGGACGAGCAGAGTAACCGGATTGACTTCAGTCTTGTCATCAAACGGCTCACTAACCCCAAATTTCTGTACCTTCAGTGTGTCATCCGGTATATATGACCGAAAAATCAGCTTATCCAGCGTCATAACGGGCAGACCAAGTAAAAATCCACGTTCCCAAAGTAATCGTAATGTGGGCCGAGAGTCGATTTCATGCCGGATCGGCCAAAATCCACCCACTGGACCGGTAGGTATGATGGCCTCAAGCCCGATAATCGATGCTCCAACAGCGCGCGAAAAAGCCGTGTGGTCGCTCGCTGAAATCAACGCGCGCTTTTGAAGTATTTCTGCGCGAAGGGAAGTTTTTGATATCATTCCGAATAGTGTTCAAAGAGGTGCGGAGCCACAATGACCGTGGAACGATCGATCCCGAGAACCTACATAAATAGGTGGGCACCGTGTGCCTAAGTCCACGGACGAAGACAGGAACAGCTCCCGTTGGGTCGATAAGGCCCCGAGAATACATTTGTTCTCACGAATCCCGCAGCCCCGCATTCCCTAATTAGGCTCTTTATGTTGCTTTTACCAGTACTGATTGATCCGATCTTCAAAACAGTGACGTTACAGTATCCAACACCAGTTTCACGCCGATCAAGAATGTCAGTGCGTAGATGATCGTATAGAAGCGCGCAGCATCAATCCGCCGAACAAGCCATACGCCTGCCAAAGTCGAGAGAAGCGCAACAGGAAACAGTGCCGTCGACGTGCCTAAATTTTCCGTCGAAAACTGGCCCAGTAAAAAATACGGAACAACTTTGACAAGGTTCGTAATTGTGAAAAACCACGTCGACGTACCCACATAAGTCTGTGGCGGTAGACGTTGCGGCATCACATAAACTTGGAAGGGCGGGCCGCCCGCGTGAGCGACAAAGCTCGTAAACCCGGCAATCGCTCCCCAGAAAACGCCAAGAGGAACGCCGCGCTGAACCGGCTCCCCGATAATTTCCCGCTTATTCCAATAGAGAATGACAAAGCCAATCGAGATGAGCCCAACACCGAGTTTGACGAGATCGTCAGACACTTGAGCCGCCATCAGCCATCCTAAAAACACACCGATGAGACAGCCCGGTAAAAGAATTGTTAGATTCCGCATATGGAAATCGCGGCGATAGGCATAGGTGCTGACCATATCCTGAACAATCAGGATAGGGAGCATCAAAGCTGCAGCTTTCACAGGCGACACAACCAGCGCCATTAGGGGGATCGACAATAATCCCAAGCCGGCAAATCCGCCTTTAGCAAGCCCCATGAGGATAACTGCCGGAATTGCCGCCGCATAGAACCACGGGTCAGTGATAAAGGTCATCATTAAAGCGCACGCCTAGGTAATTTAACAGTCGCAGAACGTGACTTGATCTCTGGATTTCCGCAACCCCCCGCTTTGCAATGCTCTACTGCAAAGCGTGTTGCAACGGATGGCATCGAGTGTAAGGATCACCCCGACGACGAATGATTAGGAAGCTATTGATGACGAGCGCTCTAAAATTTAGCAAGTTACATGGCTTTTCACTGTCAGAACCCGAACAATTTTGGGCCGAGGCCGCACAAACCATCGATTGGGTCGATTTTCCAAAAACGATTTTTGATCCGAATTTAGGGGTTTACGGTCGCTGGTTTCCCGATGGTGTCGTCAACACCTGTTATAATGCCGTTGATCGTCATGCTAAAACTGCGCCCGAGCGAGTTGCCATTATCTATGATAGCCCGGTGAGCGGATCAAAACGTTCGATCACCTATCGCGAATTACTCACCGAGGTCGAGGCACTTGCCTCTGTACTTTTGGAATTTGGCGTCCAGAAAGGCGATCGGGTCATTATTTATATGCCCATGATCCCCGAAACTGTTTTTGCCATGATGGCCTGCGCACGAATCGGGGCCATCCATTCGGTCGTTTTTGGCGGATTTGCCGCGCGTGAACTGGCGACCCGGATTGACGATTCCCGGCCCAAGGTCATTCTGGCCGGATCGTCCGGGATCGAGCCAAACCGGCTTGTCGCCTATAAACCCATGATTGATGAGGCCATTGAGATCGCTTCCCACAAGCCGGAAAATGTCATCGTTTTCCAAAGAAAAGAACATCATGCCTCGCTTGTTCAGGGACGAGACCATGATTGGGCCAGCCTCATCGGGAAGGCGAAAGACTCAAAGAAATCAGTTCCTTGCGCCGAAATATCGGCAACTGATCCGCTCTATATCCTCTATACTTCCGGGACAACGGGAAAGCCCAAAGGCGTCGTCCGTGACAATGGCGGGCATCTCGTGGCGATGGCTTGGACGATGGGCGCAATTTACGGCATCAAGCCCGGCGACGTGTTCTGGTCGGCGTCGGATGTCGGCTGGGTCGTTGGGCATTCCTACATTGTCTATGCACCGCTGATCATCGGGGCGACGACCATACTCTATGAAGGCAAGCCGGTCGGAACGCCCGATGCCGGAGCGTTCTGGCGGGTTATTTCCGAACATGGAGTGAAAGCATTATTTACTGCTCCGACAGCATTTCGTGCGATCCGAAAAGAAGATCCCGAGGGTTTGGAGATCAAAAAATATGATTTAACAAACTTTACGGCTCTATTTCTCGCAGGGGAGCGGGCCGATCCGGATACGGTACGATGGGCCGAGCAGATGCTTGGCGTTCCTGTTATTGATCATTGGTGGCAGACTGAAACCGGGTGGGCAATTGCCGGAAATCCCTTTGGCATGGGGCAATTGCCGGTGAAACATGGCTCGCCGACCGTCGCGATGCCCGGTTACGATGTCAGAATAGTAGATGAAGCTGGAAATCCGGTGCCAACAGGTAAGATGGGATCCATTGTCATCAAATTGCCGCTGCCACCGAGCTGCCTCACGACCTTGTGGGAAGCAGAACAAAGATTTGTGGAGAGCTATTTCACGACCTATCCTGGTTATTATTCGACATCCGATGCCGGATATATTGATGAGGATGGCTATTTATTCATCATGGGTCGTACCGATGATATCATCAATGTTGCCGGACACAGGCTTTCGACGGGTGCCATGGAGGAGGTTCTCTCCGGCCATTCTTCCGTCGCCGAATGCGCGGTTGTCGGCATCAAGGACGCGCTGAAAGGCGAGCAACCCTGCGGATTTGCGGTTCTGAAGGCGGGCGTCAGCACACCGATTGCCCAGATTGAAACGGAATTGGTGGAACGCGTCCGGCAGGAAATAGGGCCGGTAGCCGCGTTCAAAATTGCCATTATTGTCAATAAGTTACCAAAGACGAGGTCAGGAAAAATCCTGCGCGGGACAATGAAGAAGATCGCGGACGGGGAAGCGTGGACATTGCCGCCGACGATCGATGACCCTGCAGTGCTGGATGAGATCAAGCTTGCGTTGCAGGCCAAGGGATTGGTGAAGTAAAATTAGAGCGAGTAGCGAGTAGCAAATAGGGGCACGCCCTATTCCCAATTCGTTATTCGCCCTTCGCCTTGTTCAACAAATCCGGTCGGCGCTCTGCCGTCAATCGTTCGCTCTCGGCGCGGCGCCATTCGGCGATTTTTTTGTGATCGCCGGAGAGAAGAATATCCGGAATATTGCGGCCCTCCCATTCGCGGGGGCGGGTGTAATGGGGATATTCAAGCAGCCCCCCTTCGAAACTTTCATCCTCGCCGGAGCTTTCCTTGCCCATGACACCGGGCAGTAGCCGGATGCAGGCATCGAGCAGAACAATAGAAGCCGGTTCTCCGCCTGACAAAATATAATCGCCAACAGAAATTTCCTCGAAATTTCTGGCACTTATCAGCCGCTCGTCAACCGCCTCAAAACGCCCGCACAAAATGATAGCACCCGGGCCGGAGGCCAGTTCACGAACGCGCATCTGGGTCAATGGCGTAACGCGCGGGCTCATCAGCAGGCGCGGGCGGGGATCATCCGGCATGATCGCATGATCAATGGCAGCGGCCAGCACATCGGCTCGGAGAACCATACCAGCACCACCGCCAGCGGGGCTATCATCTACCGTCCGGTGCTTGCCGATACCATGCTCACGAATATCGTGAACCTTAAGCGACCAAATGTTTTTGAGGAGTGCGTCGCCCGCAAGAGAAAATCCGAGTGTTCCGGGAAACATGTCAGGAAAAAGCGTCAGTATATCAACCTGAAACTGTGTCATTGATCAGCATGATCCGGCGAGGGAGGGGCTTCATCTTCGTCGCTTTCTAAAGGAATGTCGACAATCAAGCGGCTTTCCCGAAGGTTGATCTCCGGCACGGCGGCTTTTGTAAAAGGCAAGAGGATCGAAGGGCCGCCACGATCAAGCGTGATATCGAGAATGTCCCCTGCGCCGAAATCATGAACTGCCGTGACATAACCAATTGCAAGTCCGTTTGAATTTTCGACCTTCAGCCCGATGAGATCAGCGTGATAATACTCCTCCTCGTCAGGAGGCGGAAGTTGGTCACGAGGAACAAATACGCGGAGATTCGTGAGCTTCTCCGCCGCATCACGATCTGTGATGCCCTCAATGGAGACAACCAGCATATCGTCTTTGATTGGACGGAGAGATTTGATTTTGAAAGATCTTTTACCGTCGTCCGATGTCAGCGGTCCATAGTCCGCAATAGTTGCCGGATAAGCCGTGAACGACTTCAAGCGAAGTTCACCGCGCACACCATGAGGCGCACCAAAAATGCCGATCTCAACCAGCTGATGTGTAGCGCCGCCCTGTTTGTCCTGAATGGGGCTAAGAGGGCGGCGCATCGATATTTATCCTCATTCTGCCTGAGCGTCGGCAGCAGGCTCTGCAGGTGCTTCGGCTGGAGCCTCAACCGGTGGTGCTGCGGCAGCGGCATCAAGACGCTCCTGAGCTTTCTTCTTCGGCTTGGACTTCTCGGGATTGTTGCGTGCCTTGCGGGTCCAGAGGCCAACGGCTTCAAGGAAGCGCTCGACGCGGTCCGTCGGCTTTGCACCCTTTGCAAGCCATGCCTTGGCGCTATCGACATCTAATTTCAAGCGTTCGGCCGAATCCTTCGGCTTCATCGGGTCGAATGTGCCCAGCTTTTCGATGAAGCGGCCATCACGCGGGTAGCGCGAGTCAGCAACGACGATAGAATAGTGCGGACGTTTCTTTGCACCACTGCGGGACAATCTGATTTTAAGAGGCATTATAGTTTTCCTTTTTGGTTTTATAAATGAGAGATGGGTAGGACGGCTTATTTTTTATTTCCGGAGAAGGGATTAAATCTACCAAGACCTGACAGTGGGACGCCCAAACCGGGGAGCTTCGGAGGAATTTTGTTGGAGATTTGTTGGAATGAGGGGTTGGAAATTTCCGGTATTTTTCCAGGAAAATTTCCAAGGTTAGGTATGGTGTTGTTCCGCGTTGAACTGGGTGTGTCCAATTCCGGTGGCGAACCGGGCATGCCTGGCAAATTTCCACCCAATCCGAACATGCTGGCGAAGTCGGCCATCGGGCCACGCTTGCCACCCTTGCCCATGGATTTCATCATGTCGGCCATCTGGCGATGCTGTTTGAGCAGACGGTTGATCTCCTCAACCTTTGCGCCAGCTCCGGCCGCAATACGCTTTTTGCGCGAAGCCTTGAGCATATCCGGATTACGACGCTCGGACGGGGTCATCGAGTTGATGATCGCGACCTGATGCTTGACGACTTTGCCATCAAGATGGGCTGCGGAAATCTGTTCTTTCATCTTGGCGATGCCGGGGATCATGCCCATCAGGCCGCCAACGCCACCAAGCCGCTCAATCTGGCGCAATTGGTCGCGCAGATCATTCAGGTCGAAGGTACCTTTGCGCATCTTCTCCGCTGTGCGAAGGGCCTCGGCCTGATCGATGTTCTCGACGGCCCTTTCGACTAGGGAGACAATGTCGCCCATGCCGAGAATGCGATTGGCGATGCGGGAGGGGTGGAACTCCTCAAGCGCATCCATCTTTTCGCCGATGCCGACGAGCTTGATCGGCTTGCCGGTAACAGCGCGCATCGAGAGCGCGGCGCCGCCACGGCCATCACCGTCGACGCGGGTGAGAACAATACCGGTGAGGCCAACGCGATCTTCAAAGGCGCGAGCGGTATTGACGGCGTCCTGACCAGTAAGGGCATCAGCGACGAGCAGAACCTCATGCGGATTGATGACGGCTTTGACTTCAGCCACTTCGATCATCAGAGCTTCGTCTAGCGTCGTGCGGCCGGCCGTATCGAGCATGACAACATCGAAGCCGCCCAGACGACCGGCCTCCATTGCGCGGCCGGCAATCTGGACCGGCGACTGTCCAGCGACAATCGGCAGAACATCGATCGAGAGTTGTTTGCCGAGGCTGACAAGCTGTTCCATAGCTGCAGGGCGCCGGGTATCGAGCGAGGCCATCAGCACTTTACGCTTCATCTTCTCGGTGAGGCGCTTGGCAATTTTGGCGGTGGACGTGGTTTTGCCCGAACCTTGCAGACCGACCATCAGGATCGGGACGGGCGGGACCGCTTCGAGATCAATGGTCGCAGTGTCCGAGCCGAGCGTGTCGACAAGAACGTCATTGACGATCTTGATAACCATCTGGCCGGGAGTAACGGATTTGATAACTTCGGCACCGACGGCGCGGGTGCGCACCTTGTCGGTGAAGGATCGGACGACATCGAGCGCAACGTCCGCCTCGATCAGGGCACGACGGACCTCGCGCAACGCAGCATCGACATCCGCCTCGGTCAGCGCGCCGCGGCGCGTGAGCGTGGAGAGGATACCGGAGAGCTTTTCGGAAAGACTCTCGAACATGACCGTCCTGCGTTGGCGGGCGTAAACTGCCCGCTATGGTGAGCCGACACCCTACGTCCCAAAGCCAAATGCGCCCGAGGGCGCATCGCGCTGTCGGGCGTGGACCTCCGGACTCTCAAGGACCGGGCAGCGGCTCAAGGTTGTAACCGTCGATGAATAAAAATGTACTAGGGGAAAAGCGAGGTATGAGTCAAGGTTGGCGCAGCGTTCAAAGCCAGATTCGTTCGGGGGACGGAGTACTGACATATCCCGTTTTTTTTCAACTGTACCTTTGGCGAGCACATAATTTCGAGGTTTTTGCGTTATTTGGGATTGAGGGTTGTCTCTGCAGTCTCAGTGATACTCCGCGAATCAACATCATTCTTGTCCGCCTCGGCGATCCGGACAGCAAGCAGCGACTGCAGTTCATTTAACGCAGTTTGTTCCTCTGATTCCGAGGGGAAAAGCCTCTCAATGGCGTATTCCTTGATTGTTTTTCCCTGAAGAGCAGCAAGAACCTTAAGGCTTTGATGCTGCTGATCGGTAACGTCGATAGATAAACGGCTCATTCGGAAGTTCCTGACCAAGAAGTGCTTCAAGACTACTCATATTGTGGTTTTGTGGCTGTACACATTTGTGTCTCCATTGTTCAATAGCATGTTTCGCTGTCCAAATCACGGCGCGATCCGCTAGACTTTGCTCGGGCCAGAGTATGATGCCGTGACGATGAAAATTCTGAAGCAGGTTCCCTTTATGGGTGCCATTGAACGGGAGCAGTTGCGGCTCAACTGCGAGCGGATTTTGGCCGAGGGCGGCGAGAAGCAGAAGGATGATGCCCGGCTGATCATTGCAGCGCTCAGGGCGCATGCCGATTTTGCATCCGGTGGAAATGACGGGGGCGGTCGTTTTGATACCCCGACACGGGCGTGGGGACGCGGCGGGTTCGCTCGCAAGCCGTCCGCTGCACGGGGTAAGCCGACGGATGAGGCACCAAGCAAAATCATGCCGCGACGGCCCGTGCCGCCGGTCCAGTTTGTTGCAGACGAGGCGTATGAGGCGTTGCCGGGTGTCGCGGAAGCGCTCGAGGCGATTGATGACGGCGCGCCAGCAGTGCTCATTCTCGGGCGGGCAGGGACAGGCAAAACAACCTTGATCCGCTATCTGCGCAACAGGCCGGGCGGCGATACGCAGGCGATTGTCGCGCCAACGGGCGTGGCGGCGCTGAATGCCGGCGCGCAGACAATCCACTCGTTCTTCCAGTTTCCGCCCGTGATTTTGAATCCTGACGAGATGGCGCCGGGGCGGCATTTTGGCCCCCTCTACCGGCGAATGACGCGCCTCGTTATTGACGAGATTTCGATGGTGCGTGTCGATGTGATGGACGCGATTGATGCGCGGCTCAGGGAAATCCGCAGCGATGACCGCCCCTTTGGCGGGGTGCAGATCGTGATGGTGGGCGATTTTCTGCAATTGCCGCCCGTTGTTCGCGATGGCGACCGGGAAATTCTGGAGCAGATGGGATATCGCACGCCCTATGCGTTCAGCGCGCGCGCCTTGCGCCAGGCGCCGGTAACAAAAATCTCGCTCGATCACGTTTACCGGCAGGACGAACAGGAATTCATCGATCTGCTCGGCAAGGTGAGGGCGGGGGATGATGTGGAACACGCGGTGGACATGCTCAATGCCCGGTGTTTCCGCCCGCATCGCGACTCGGCAGCACCTTTGCTGTTGACGGCAACGCTTGCGGCAGCCGAGCGTTATAATCGGGAGGGGCTGACGGCACTCCACGGTGAGACGTCGGTGTTCGAGGCTGTCGTGAAGGGCAAGTTCGAGTTGGGGCGCGATCCGGCGCCCGTGCCCGAGCGGCTCGAACTCAAAGTCGGTGCCCGCGTGATGGCGACGCGAAACGATACAAACCGGCGCTGGATCAACGGTTCGCTCGGAACAGTGACGCGGATCAAGGAGGACGAGGTTTTTGTCCGTTTTGATCATTCCCGCGAGGAACATCATGTCGAGCCGGCGAAATGGGAAAAGATCAGGCAGGTGTGGAGCGATGCCAGCCAGAAGATCGAGAATGAAGTGGTGGGCGCGTTCCAGCAGGTGCCGTTGATCCCCGCCTGGGCGATCACCATCCACAAGGCGCAGGGCCTGACGCTCGATGATGTGCGGGTGGATTTTGGCGCGGGGGCTTTTGCGCCCGGTCAAGTCTATGTCGCGCTCTCCCGGGTAAGAACGCTGGCCGGCCTTTCGCTTGCGCGACCCTTGCGCGGATCGGATTTCCGGACCGATCCGATGCTGGCGGCGTTCATGGCGTGGGCGTGACAGGTTCGGTAAAAGATTTGATCCGGTTTTATCGGCATGATGTGATGCCGAAACGCAGTACCTCCAGCGGAAAGTTATAATGTCCAAGATTACGCCTTACACACATCTCATCCCCGAACCCGTCTTCACGCGGGAGATCAAACGACTGACCGATGCCCTCGCCGCCAACGGCTATGACGCGACCGGTATGGATTTTACCGATCTCGTGGCCCGCAAAATGGGCGACGATTGCGCCCGGCTTTTGTCCGCGAAGGGTGTTCAGATCAAGAACCATAGTTGGGAGATGACCTGGAACCGGGATATCAAGGTGAAATTCTA
>JBJTDR010000004.1:0-7233 GCA_046092445.1 Hyphomicrobiales bacterium
CGGCTGTTTTCGGTTTTACGTTTGCGCGAAGGGTATGAAGAGGTCATTTGGGCCTTGAGGTTCGGCTTATCTACCTAGCACTACTTTGTCAGAAGTGCATTTTTGATATTCCTAATCTGCCCCCTTCTGGGTGGTCCAAAATCTATGTTATTTTGGACACGGAAGGAAAAGACGAATGCCATTCAAGAAACACACGCCGGAGGAGATTATCGGCAAGCTGCGTCAGGCCGAGATTTTGCTGGCGCAGGGAGGGACGACAGCGGACGCTTGCCGCCGGCTATCGATCAGCGAGCAGACCTATTACCGCTGGCGCAAGGAATATGGCGGTCTGAAGACCGATCAGGCTCGCCGGATGAAGGATCTGGAGAAAGAGAATGCGCGGCTACGCCGTGCGATCTCCGATCTCACTCTCGATAAGCTGATCCTGCAAGAGGCTGCTCGGGGAAACTATTGAGCCCTGCGCGACGACGGCGCTGTATCGATCATGTCCGCGAGGAACTGCCTGTCTCTGAACGCCGCATCTGCCGCGTTCTGGGCCAGCACCGATCGACGCAGCGCAAAGTACCGCGCGGGGCCGGTGATGAGGAAGCCCTGACTGCAGACATTATCGAGCTGGCGCGCCAATATGGACGTTATGGCTATAGGCGTGTGACAGCGCTCCTGCGCAACGCAGGCTGGCATGTGAACCGCAAGCGGGTGGAGCGCATCTGGCGGCGTGAAGGGCTGAAGGTACCGCAGAGGCAACCTAAGCGCGGACGGCTGTGGCTGAACGACGGTTCGTGTATCCGGCTGCGCCCTGAATATCCGGGGCATGTCTTGGCTTATGACTTTGTCGAGGGCCGAACCCATGACGGTCGCAAGTTCCGGATCCTTGCAATCATTGATGAAACGAGCCGGGAGTGTATGGCCTTGTTGGTTGCACGCCGGATCAGAAGCGCTGACGTTCTGGCTATCTTAGCTGATCTGTTCGTCATCCACGGCCCGCCAGCGCACATACGGTCTGACAATGGCCCCGAGTTCGTTGCCACCGCCGTGAAAGGCTGGTTGGCACAGATCGGGGTGCAGACGCTTTACATCACGCCTGGCAGCCCGTGGGAGAATGGCTATTGTGAATCGTTCAACGGCAGCTTGCGCGATGAGCTGCTTAACGGCGAAATCTTCTACAGCCTTGCCGAAGCCCAAATCCTGATCGAGGCGTGGCGGCGATATTACAACACTGTAAGGCCGCACAGCTCGCTTGGCTATCGCCCACCCGCACCAGAGACCGTTCCTTGGCCAGTGCCGTCCTCCGGTTCCGCTTCGCTCCACCTGCGACCAGCACTGGCCAAGGAGGCAATCATGCACTAACAATCAACACGGACCACTCAATCGGGGCCGGTCATGGCATGCAGTCGTCGAACGCCGGATCGTGGCGCAAAACGCCGGAAATCCGCCGCTGCCTGATCCGCCCGAACCCCAATCGCTGCCGCTATCGCAAGCCTACATGTGCTTGCGACACTGAATCAGCTCGACTGACAAAGGGGAATCCCACACCGTGAGTCATCCACAGCGCTCATTGGTATTACGCTGTACCCTGCGCATGATCGGCACAAACAAATGCAGCAATCGGCGGGGGATCCAATAACCTACACCACAAGGTGGGACACGAATCCTCGGAATCTGGAGCAACTCAGACTGCCTTGTAATAATCAGGGGAGCGTGTCACCTCCAGTGAACCGAGTCATGGTAGCCTCTCCATTAGCGCTGATCCCGTCACGTCGCACCACGCGTACGATTGTCGCACATAAGATTTTCAGATCGAGCAGGAAACAGCGGTTGTCGACATACCAGACGTCTCGAGCAAACTTCTCCTCCCACGATAACGCGTTGCGCCCGTTTATCTGGGCCCACCCCGTAATACCAGGCCGCACCTCATGCCGGCGAGCTTGATTGCTTGAGTAGAGCGAAAGATAATCGGTCAACATCGGCCGCGGTCCAACTAGGCTCATCTCTCCTTTCAGCACATTCCAAAGTTCGGGCAGTTCATCAAGTGAACTGGACCTAAGAAGATCACCAAGGCTCGTAAGCCGATCAACGTCAGGAAGCGATTCACCTAGAACATCGACCGCATTGTGCATAGTTCTAAACTTGACCATCAAAAACGGCTTACCATGCAATCCAGAACGGGCCTGCAGGAACAGAATAGGCCTGCCCATTTTTTGCCAGATCAATATCGCTACAGCCAGCATAACCGGCGACAACAGAATCATAACAATCGCCGCAAATACAAAATCAAAACACCGCTTCATCATATTTTCTACTTTTACGCCATATTAAATTTATTCAAAACCGATTTGAAAATTTTATCAAACCGATCCATCCCCTTGTCCATTGAAAGTTCGCGCATATAGTATTCGCGAGCACGTTCACCCATAGCATAACGCTCAAACTCTGGCAGTAGAGCCAAATTCGTTACGGCCTCGGCTATACTTTCGGGATTTTCCGGCATCGCAATTACTCCGGCCCTTGCCGATTCGATTAAGCGCGAAGCTTCTCCATGACATGCCATAATCAATGGCTTGCCAGAGTACATATAAGCCTGGGTTTTAGAGGGTAGAGTAATAGCGAACAGCGGGTCTGCGCGCAGGTGCACGAGTAAAGCATCAGCTGCATGCAGGTAAACCCCAACTTCATCTGGCGTAACGTGCGGCAAAAAGAAAACATTACTGAGCTCAAGTTCCTTGGTTCGACGGAGAAGTCCGTCACGGCTGACGCCAGCACCCATAAAGCAGAAGCTAGCCAATTCGCCATTGCCATCTCGTTGCAAAATTGCTGCAGCCTCAACCACAGCGTCTAGCGCTTGTGCGGGCCCAATATTGCCAGCGTAGAGAAGCTTAAGTCCGGGCAACCCCGCAAGCCCTTCTGCTACGTCCTGCCTGCTTTCGGTCTGCGGGTATTCATTAGTCCACCCAATTACCGTTTCCATACACTCTTCCACCACCCCACGCTCAAGTAGCTTGCTCCGGAAGCCATGAGTGTGGAGAATGATAAACTGAACCCTGCTGTACATCCAATCCGCAACGCGCCCAATAATCGCAAGGACACTTGGATTAGAGAGCATGCCAGTTGCCGCTAATGTATCAGGCCAAAGATCATGAACATCAACAATTACTGGTGTTCTTCGACGAAATATACGTGATGCCGTAGCAGCTAATCCTACAGTTAACGGTGGATTATAGACATAGATTAAGCTGGAATTTTTGGCGAAAAAACTTAAGTATAAAAATGCCGAAAGCATAAAGGTAACATAATTCGCTATCCGCCCAACCTTACTGCCGCTATGGCTTGGAAATAGAGGCAGGCGTGTAATTTTGATGCCATTAGATTCCGAACGCTGCAAAAGGCGAATGCAATAACCTTCATAAGTTTTCCCATCGGGGTAATTTGGAAAGCCGGTCACCACTTCCACATCATAACCTAAATCACACAAAGCCTCAGCAAAGACCTGGCCTTTATAAGCGGGCTCCGGATCATAGTATTGCGTAAGAAATATCAGACGCGGGCGAGAAAGATTTTTCTTTTCCAAATTATTACCCGAGGTCGTTAAGCCGTATGCCATACCAAACATTCGATAGTTTTGCAGTACCCATGATTAATGCGACAACACGCTCGGAGGTATTGGCGACGCAGTAATCAATCGGCACGGGGGGCGGTACACCGTTTTCAAGGCGCTCGCCGTACAGTCGGGTGACGGCCTCGACTCCGCTCAGTATAGTTGAGGCATCCACTCCAGTCATGAGAATGCAACCAACATCGAGCGCCTCCGGGCGTTCGATTGCATCGCGCGGCGAGATTGCCGGAAAATTCAGGATGGAGCTTTCCTCAGCAATGGTTCCGCTGTCTGAAATAGCACAGAAGGCCTGCATCTGCAGACTGTTGTAATCGCTGAAACCAAATGGTTTCATCCATTGTATGCGCGAATCCAAGAAAAGTCCGTCAAATAAGTTCAGCCTCTTACGCGTTCTCGGATGGGTTGAGACGATCACCGGCATGTCATACCGTGCGGCGAGTAAATTAAGCGCTTTAGTCAATTGTTGGAGTCGCTGAGAATTGTCGACATTTTCCTCGCGGTGCAGCGACACTATGAAATATTGGCGCGGCGCAAGACCCAGCCGCGTCAGAATATCCGAAGCCTCAATGTCATAACGATAATATGCTAGTACCTCGCACATGGGCGAACCCGTCAGATAAATACGCCGATGATCAATCCCTTCAGACAGCAAATGGCGACGTGCGTGTTCAGTATATACTAAGTTGAAGTCTGAAATGTGATCAACAATCTTACGATTTGTTTCTTCAGGTACGTTGCGATCAAATGAACGATTGCCAGCCTCCATGTGATAGACTGGAACCTTCAGACGACGAGCCATGATCGCAGAAATGGCCGAATTCGTATCGCCTAGCACCAAAACCGCATCGGGTCTTTCTTCTTGTAGAACGCGCTCGCTTTCAGAAAGAATCTTCCCAAGCGTCTGACCTAGAGTTCCCCCCCCGGCTTCAAGAAAATGATCAGGTTTACGGACTCCGAGCTCCTCGAAGAATACTTCATTTAGTTCATAGTCCCAATTCTGCCCAGTGTGGACGACCACATGATCAACAAATGCATCAAGCCGCGCCATAACACGTGAAAGGCGAATGATCTCAGGACGTGTCCCTAGAATGGTCATAACCTTGATTTTAGTCACGCTCAAACTTTCAATACCGGATCAAAATAGGTGTCGGGGGCCACAGGATTGAAAAATTCATGACTCCAGAATAAAGTAATAAGTGGCGTATCCCCCAAATTTTCAATAGAGTGTGTGTGTAGTGTCGGTATATCGACAATGGATGGAATGCCCCCCGAGACATGGTATTCGAAGGCAGTATTTGTCAGAACTTTGCGAATACGTATGAGTGCCTCGCCCTGGATTACAAGAAAACGCTCAACTTTATTGAGATGGAAGTGGTCTCCTCGGGTGACACCTGGGCCCGTTGTTGACAGGAACGTCTGCCCCCCCCCTTTACTTTTCACGGCCTCAAAGAGGGTGCCACGCCCATCGGTACTCAATCTTACCGGATGCGGGAACCCATTAGGATAAAGCGCTGCCCGGTAGCTATTAAATAGAGCAAGCACGAAGGGATCATCTAAATCCGGAAAGATATTTTGCTTATAGTCTTCGTGAAATCTCTTAAACATCGCAAAAAGTTCGGGAACGGAAGTCTCTCGCGCTATCGGTCTGATTTCACCTGTTCGGCGTGAGAGAACAGCATCTATAGCCACCTTTGCTGCCGCGCCGGCGTGAAGCAGATCAACCTTGCCGCTAGGGTTGATGTCCGTAACGTGTCCATTGATCACGGCCTCAATGAAGGTGGCTGAGACATTATTATAGCGCGGTCGCGCGCATTCGCCAAAAATATGGGGTAGAATAAGACTGGTGTAAGGACCTCCATTTTTGCCCAGCAATTCTTCAGCGTTCCGCTTGGATCTGCCATAGGGTGTGTTTGATCCGGCATGAGTGGAGTTGGCATAGACGATATGCGGGCGATTTCCTATTGCGGCGCACGCCTCAATGAGGCGCCGTGCAATCGCCGGGTTTCCTTCCTCCACTTCATCCTCTGAGGCCCGATTAACCCCAGCAAAGTGCAAAATGGCGTCAGCACCATTAACCGCCGCGCTTAGCTGGGAGTCGTCGCTAAATGCGTGACGATCCAAAAGTACAAGATCAAATGGAGTATCCTTGCCCACGAACTGTGCAGCACAGTTCGCAGCGTGGATATGTGCCGCGGCGTGCCAGCCAATCAGACCCGTAGAACCGGTAACCACAAGTCTCATTGTAGTGCCTGCCATGTTGCGAGCTCATGCCGTATTTCAGGTAAGGACAGCAAGAGCTCTTTAACGCCGTCAACATTAAGTCGCTCGGTGTTATGTGAATGGTAATCAGCATGTTGAATAGTTGTATGCTCACCTTCAGTAAAATATGCCTTGTAGTTCAGGTCGCGCTGATCCATACGGATGCGGTAATACTCTCCCATATCTTCAGATTGGCCGAGTTCCTGAGATGTTGCCAAGGTTTCATATAATTTCTCGGAATGGCGCCATCCGATTGTTTCAATCGGATGGTTCGGAACATCAAACAAATCGATGAGCGCGCTTGCGAGATCAGCAACCGTCGATGCCGCTGCTTTACGGATGAACAAATCTCCCTGGTGCGCATTTTCAAACGCATGGTGAACGAGGGAAACCGAATCCCGCAAGGGCATTAAAAAACGGGTCATCATTGGCTCAGTGATGGTAATGGCACGCCCAGCCTTAATCTGAGCTATAAATAAAGGAATAACCGAACCGCGTGAGTACATCACGTTGCCATAACGCACTACTGATACGGTTGTAGTTGCACCGTTTCCGAGGGAACGAGCTAGCGCCATTGCGAGCTTTTCCATCATCGCCTTTGACAGCCCCATCGCATTGATGGGCTGTACCGCCTTATCTGTTGACAGGCAAACGACCGAACGGACGTGCTCCGCAAGCGCTGAGCGAATCACATTTTCAGATCCCAGTATATTTGTACGGACCGCCTCAAGAGGAAAAAACTCACATGAAGGCACTTGTTTCAAGGCCGCAGCGTGAAAAACACATTCAACACCGGCCATCGCGCGGTCGACGCTGTCGCGATCCCGGATATCTCCGACGTAGTATCGCACATTTGGACTACGCAGAGTATTCCGTAGCATGTCTTGCTTTTCTTCATCACGACTCAGAATTCGCACTTCCGATACTCCCCTTGCAAGGAGATCACTGAGCATAGCTCTGCCGAAAGAGCCTGTACCGCCGGTGATGAGAACAGTGTTGATACTCACGAATCTAGTGCCTCGTTTTGTCTGTAGCATAGCATAAAGACAGGCAAACGCTCTTCAGGGCTACTGCCTGCTCGTTTTAGGATTGAATCCCTACGACGCCGATGGCGTACATTATCAAATGCTCTCTGGCACATCCAGAAGGTCCCGCCTAGCCACCAGTTCCGCAATTTCCCCCAATTTCGGAGATGGAGACAAAAAATTGACGTACTCCTCTTAGCACTACTTTGGCAGAAGTGCATTTTTGAGATTCCCAAGAGTCGCTTATCGTGATTCAAGATTGTCAGCGTCTGGAGGCTGGCGATGGTGGCTGTGTGGCGGGATGAGCTGACGGAGTGGCTTGCGCCCTTTGTGGGGATG
>JBJTDR010000005.1:0-60532 GCA_046092445.1 Hyphomicrobiales bacterium
CCAAACCCGCATCACCTTCAGCAAGGATCGCAACAATCTGGCTCTCCGAATATTTCGACTTCCTCATCCCGTTTCCACTTAAAACCGAACAGGAAACTCTACTTTCAACCTGTTCTAAAAAAAGAGAAGTCTATGGGTGCATTTTCTCAAAACGGCTGACTATAATCTACCATCACGAAATCAATTCAGCGCCAGAGGAAAAAGAATTCGCATGTGATACGGATTTATGATCAGCTTCAAATAACGTTGAATTCATCCACAGAAGTAATCTCGGCGCAGCTCTTTGTTTCACTTCCTCAATGGAAACATTTGAAAGTAAAAGGCAGCTTGCATCGCACGAGAGGTTAAGTCAAAAACCATAGAGCACAAAAAATATTGTCAGAACTTAATGCAGGAACCAAGTTATGATAAACGCACGCCTCGCCGAGCTTGGAATCACGCTTCCATCAGCAAATCCTCCGATCGCGAATTATGTTCCATTCGTTCAAACAGGAAATATCTTAGTTATCTCAGGCCAACTCTGTCTAGATGGAGTATTACTGCGCCCTGAGCATACGGGTAAGCTGGGAGAAAGTGTATCCGAAGAGGATGGCTATGACGCTTCTCGGCTATGTGCGATCAATCTTCTCGCGCAGGCTCAAAACGCTACCCAAGATTTAACCCGGATCGTTCGATGCTTAAGACTTGGCGGGTTCGTAAATTGTTTGCCATCTTTTTCAAGTTTGTCAGCCGTTATGAATGGTGCTTCGGATCTAATGGTCGCGATTCTGGGTAATAATGGGCGCCATGCGCGGACGACCGTCGGTGTAGCCCAACTACCTTTGAATGCGGCAATCGAGATTGAAGCCATGTTCGAGGTTGCTTGATGAGTGTGCCCGATTGGTTGATGCAGTTTCCGATAGCTCACCGCGGGTTACATGACGTAAGCCTCGGCGTCATCGAGAATACAATATCAGCCGCTCAGCGAGCGATTGACCATGGATTTGCAATTGAGTGCGACGTGCAATCATCAGCTGACGGTATCGTAATGGTTTTCCATGATGACACGCTTGTTCGTCTTACGGGAATATCCGGAAAGGTAAACCAACTCAACTGCGCGCAATTAGAAACGACCGAACTTCTCAACTCTAAAGATACTATCCCCACTCTTTTGGCATTTCTTGAAAAAGTTAATGGTAGGGTTCCAATCATATGTGAAATCAAAAGCGAATTTGATGGGAATCTTGAATTAGCTGAAAAGACAGCTCAAGCCGTTCGGAATTATCGAGGGCCACTGGCAATAAAATCATTTGACCCCTTGGTAGTTGCCGCCATTTCAAAACTCACCCCTGAAAGACCGCGTGGATTTATCGGTGAGAGCACCTACGATGACCCGGAATGGGATTTTCTCTCACCAAGCCAAAAGAAATCAATGGCGTGCCTTACACATTTGGACCAAACCCGCCCCGACTTTCTCTCATGGTATATAAATGATCTAGACCAGAGCCCGCCACAATTAGCCAGAAAGTCACTGGGGCTCCCTTTGATGACATGGACCATAAGAACCAACGAAAACCTCCGAATGGCGCGTGAATATGCAGACCAAATTGTTTTCGAGGGCTTCATACCAGAAAGTCCTCATCAATCAGAATAGCTGGAGCGTCCGTTGAACTCTCATGGTGCACTAACGACGCGAATTGAAACGAACTTCTCAGATATATCAAGATCTGAATGGAATAGTTGCGCTCATAGTGATGATGGAGACTGTGAAGATCGGGTAGATAAAAAGAACCCATTTATTTCGTTTGAATTTTTATCTGCCTTACAGAATTCCGGTTCGGCAGTCCCAGAGACCGGCTGGAAGGGCACGCATTTTCTAATTTCAGATGGGAGCAAGACGCTTCTTGCAGCAGCACCATGTTATTTGAAAACTCATTCTATGGGGGAATACGTTTTTGATCAGAGTTGGGCGGATGCTTACACGAAAGCAGGAGGACGATACTATCCAAAACTTCAGATTTCAGTACCATTTACTCCTGTTACCGGTCGTCGGCTTCTCGTCGCAGAAGGCGATCATCGAAACGAAGCACAACACGCACTTATTCAGGCCATAAAAGATAATTGTCTTAGTTTTGGCGCGTCGTCTGCACATCTGACTTTTCTAAACGAGTCGGAGGCTTCTCTACTGTCCGCTTCCGGGTTCCTGATAAGAACCGATCAGCAATTTCATTGGTTTAATGAAAAATATAAAGAATTTGATGACTTCCTTGCCGATCTGAACTCGCGGAAGCGAAAGTTAATAAATCGGGAGCGTCGAGAATCTTTGTCTCCAGGCATCATGATTGAACGCCTGGCTGGGAAGGACATCAAAGAGCACCATTGGGATGCGTTTTTTTCGTTCTATATTGACACCGGATCACGCAAATGGGGAATGCCCTACCTAACCCGACGTTTTTTTTCACTTATCGGGGAGTCAATGGCCGAACAAACTCTCTTAATCCTCGCCAAACGGGAGGACCGTTACATTGCAGGAGCAATAAATTTTATCGGCGAAAATACTCTTTACGGACGGAATTGGGGCTGCATTGAAGATCACCCGTTTCTTCATTTTGAAGTTTGCTATTATCAGGCAATTGATTTTGCGATAGAGCGAGGCCTTAAACGTATTGAGGCTGGTGCCCAGGGCGAACATAAACTCGCTCGGGGATATCGCCCGGTTACAACCTATTCCGCGCATTACATCGTCAATCCAGAGTTCCGGCGAGCGGTTGAAAAGTACCTGAAAAACGAACGAGCGCACGTCGCATCATTGCACACTGAGTTAGTGAATCACGCCCCGTTCAAAAAACTCCCGTTGAAGAAGAATAATCACCACGCTGAACAAAAATGAGTGAGCAAATGAATACCTATCAAACCGATAATGTCTTCGCAAAAATCCTACGGGGCGAAATTGCCTGCGAGAAAGTTTTTGAAGATAAAGATACCATCGCTTTCATGGATGTCATGCCTCAATCAGAAGGACATCTTCTCGTCGTCCCCAAACACGCCTCATTGGGACTTCTCGATGCAGAACCGGCTGTTATTGGGCCTCTTTTCACAACCGTCCAAAAACTCGCAAAAGCTGTAAAAATCGCTTTCTGTGCTGACGGCATTACGATCATGCAGTTCAACGGAGCATCGGCTGGTCAAACAGTGTTTCATTTACATGTTCATATAATTCCAAGATACGATAACGTTCCGCTGCGTGCACACAGCACGGGAACAGAAAAGGCAACCACGATAAGGCTGAATGCCGAAAAGATAAAAAATGTCTTGAACGAAATGACTGAGTAATCAGAAGATCATTGATGTCATGAGAACCGTCTCAGCAACGATCACACCAAGTGCGATAGAGCGCTGAAAAATCAAATAGGCTAGCAGTCCACTAATGATTCCGGCTATTCGGCCTACAAGCGAGACGGTCGCAAGAGCTCCAACTGGAGACAGAACCAATTTAGTAACCACAGCTGCCAGAAGCACTGTTGCGACACACCGCACCCAAATGAAAACCTCCGAGTCAATCGGCAAGCGACGAGCAAAAAAGACGCCCGCAAGCCTCCAAATCTCGGTGGGCAAAAAGCCGAATATAATGAGCACAAGATATGGGATAAACGGATCTTTGACCAATTCGCTAAGACTCATCACGGAGTTCCTCGCCAGTGCATTCGATGTATCAGATAGGCACAGCTGCCGCCCAGCAGCCCGATAGCCAGAAGGTCGATTTCCGGCCCAAGTAGTTTTTGACTCAAAGGTTGAAAACCAAGACCTATCGCTATGGCGCACCAGTCGGATAAAGATTTTGCTCCGGCTGATACAGACAATATGAAAAACGCGGGCGTCAAGAATAGCATCCCCGAGGCAATAAACACATTCATATGATCAATGACGAAGTAGCCCAAAAGCGTGCTCGCCGTACTCAGAATGATGCAGGCGAGTCCAAATCCCAAAAAATATGGCAAACGTTCATTTTCAGGAAATTTCGGCAATCGTCGAAGACATTCGGTCCATACGGTTACTGCAACAAGGTGAGCGGATAGAACCTCAACCAACAAGCCGCGCCGCGGTGTCCGCAATAGTGGCATGATGGCTATCGTCATTGGCAAAAAGCGGAATGAAGATAATGTAACTGCCAGGGCTACTGAAGGCAGCGCCATGCCCGATGCGACCGTGCCAAAAAATATGATCTGAGCAGGACCAGCCCATATTAACAGAGTGGAGAGTGCAGCAACCCCCGCTGGAGCCCCTGTTTCACGAGCAATGCTTCCGATACCCATCAAGGCAAACGCAACAACCCACGCCGGAAATTGTAATGCTTCCTTTGTTCCAGTCAAAAAAGCAAAATTGAAGTCATTTTGTGACGGGCGCTTCTTGTAAGTTTTAACTTGGGTCACTTTGATTGCATCAGACGGAAGAGAGCAGCATCGGAAGACTTTTCGGCAACTTTTAAGAATCCATAGATCAAAGAGATGCAGATTAACGGAACCAAAATCCATCCAAGTATTTCTTCAAAACGCTCACGTCTGCGACGTCTCTGACGACGTCGAGGCCCTTCATTTCCACTGAACAAAATCCACCTTCAATTTCATCAGGCGATAAATCAATCTAGCCTAATCTTTGGAACAGTCCTAACAGCAATTTTTTTGTTTGTTTTCGACTTTATTACCTTTGAGCGCTTTTCGGTAACTGTAGACTTCTTCGACGTCGACTTAGCGGCCCGGATTTTTGCAGTTTTTGCCTCCAGAACTGATTTCTCGGGCTTTGGTTTAACGACAGCGCTCATAAACTCGAAGGCAAGTTTAGCCTCGTTTGCCTTGCCGGAAACGATTACTCTTACAGCGCCACCATTTTTCAATTGACCGAACAACAATTCATCCGCGAGAGGTGTTTTTATCGCCGTCTGAATGAGTCGAGCCAATGGACGAGCGCCCATGGTTTCATCATAACCGTGTTCAACAAGCCAAGAGCGAGCTTCGTCGGACAATTCAATCGTCACATTTCGGTCAGCAAGTTGTGTCTCAAGCTGCATAACGAACTTGTCAACAACGCGGCTAACAACTTCTTTCGGTAGCTGAGAAAATGAAACGATTGCGTCGAGTCTATTTCGGAACTCAGGCGCAAATAGCCTATTTACTGCCTCCTGATCATCGCCCTCCCTCTTGGCGCGAGTAAAGCCAAATGCAGACTTTGTAAGATCGCTTGCACCTGCATTTGTCGTCATGATCAATACGACATTACGAAAATCCACCGTTTTGCCGTGATGATCAGTAAGTTTTCCATGATCCATAACTTGAAGAAGAATATTG
This sequence comes from Hyphomicrobiales bacterium, assembly GCA_046092445.1. Lineage (GTDB taxonomy): Bacteria > Pseudomonadota > Alphaproteobacteria > Rhizobiales > Beijerinckiaceae > CAIUPE01. The sequence goes on from JBJTDR010000005.1 coordinate 5,322, forward strand.
AAGAGATCCGGATGGGCTTTCTCGATTTCATCTAGCAACAGGACGCAATGCGGGTGTTGGTCAATTGCATCAGTCAGCAATCCACCTTGATCAAAACCGACATAGCCTGGAGGAGCTCCGATCAATCGAGACACGGTATGCCGTTCCATGTATTCGGACATATCGAAGCGCTTTAATTCGAGCCCCATGGTACTCGCGAGTTGGCGTGCAACTTCGGTCTTTCCGACACCGGTTGGGCCAGCAAAAAGGTAAGACCCAATTGGTTTCTCAGCGTCACGCAACCCAGCACGCGCGAGCTTTATGGCAGATGCAATAGCGGAAATAGCAGCATCCTGACCGTAGACGACCCGCTTAAGACTTTCTTCAAGTGATTTCAGAACTTCCGAGTCATCCTTCGAAATCGTTTTCGGCGGAATGCGTGCCATTGTTGCGATCGTTGCCTCGATCTCTTTAACACCAATGGTTTTCTTGCGGCGATTATCGGCGATCAACATTTGGGATGCGCCCGTTTCATCGATCACGTCAATCGCCTTATCCGGCAATTTACGATCGTGAATGTAACGGGCCGACAACTCAACAGCTGACTTAACAGCTTCGTTGGTATATTTAAGGTTATGAAATTTCTCAAAATAGGGCTTCAATCCTTTCAAGATTTCGATTGCATCCGGGATCGAAGGTTCATTGACATCAATTTTCTGAAACCGCCGAACGAGCGCCCGATCTTTCTCAAAATATTGGCGGAATTCCTTGTAAGTAGTCGATCCGATGCAGCGCAGAGTTCCCTGAGCCAAAGCAGGCTTAAGTAAATTCGACGCGTCCATTGAGCCGCCGGAAGTCGCGCCCGCTCCAATCACAGTATGAATTTCATCGATAAACAGGATCGCATTTGGGTGATTTTCAATTTCCTTCATTACTTGCTTCAAACGTTCCTCAAAATCGCCCCGATAACGCGTGCCCGCAACCAACAAGCCCATATCAAGCGCAAAAACTGTAGCTCCATCTAAAGCCTTCGGTACTTCATGAAGAACAATCTTCCTCGCCAATCCTTCTGCGATCGCAGTTTTACCCACGCCCGGGTCACCAACCAGAAGTGGATTATTTTTTTGCCGACGGCACAAAACCTGAATTGTCCGATTTATTTCTGCATCTCTCCCAATTAGCGGGTCAATCTTCCCATTGCCCGCCTTCAGGTTCAAATTTACACAATAGGCATCAAGCGCTTCACCCTTTTTCTTTGATACGCCAGATGATTCATCAGATTGTGCAGGGATTTCCTGATGTTCTTCATCGTTGCCTTGGACCGGGCGCGTCTCCGTATACCCGGGCCGTTTCGCAATACCATGGGAAATATAATTTACGGCATCGTATCGCGTCATATCCTGTTTCTGCAGAAAGTACGCTGCATGGCTCTCGCGTTCGGCAAAAATCGCAACCAAAATATTTGCACCGGTCACCTCTTCCCGTCCCGAGGATTGAACATGAATCACAGCTCGCTGGATTACACGTTGAAATCCTGCAGTGGGTTTGGCATCGCCATGAACAGTGGAAATCAAACTGTTCAACTCACCGTCAACGTAATCAAGCAAACTCAGACGCAAAATATCGATATCAACACCGCACGCGCGCATGACAGCAAGGGCGTCTTGATCATCAATCAAGGCTAACAAAAGGTGCTCAAGAGTCGCGAATTCATGATGACGTTCGTTCGCAAGGGCGAGCGCCCGGTGTAAAACCAATTCAAGGTTTTTTGAAAACGACGGCATCTGACAATCGCCCCTTCATTTCTTTTCCATGACACACTGAAGAGGATGCTGATGCTTGCGAGCGAAGTCCATCACCAGTGTAACTTTAGTTTCAGCTACTTCATAAGTAAATATACCGCATTCTCCCACGCCGTTCTGATGTACATGCAGCATGATCTCGGTGGCATCACTCAAGTCCTTGCTGAAGAACTGCTGCAGTACATGAACAACGAACTCCATCGGGGTGAAATCATCGTTCAAAAGGAGAACGCGGTAAAGATTGGGTCGCTGAGTTCGAGCCCTTGTGCGGGTCAATACTGATGTCCCCGTCTCCCGACCATCACGAGACTCTCTTTGAGCAAGCGATGACCGCAGACATTCAGAATTGCAAACCATTGCAAACCCACGTGAAGCCTGGCACACCTATTGTGGCAGAAATACTCTTCATTTCAGCAGTTCACCCCTCTTCGAAAAAGATACTCCATGATGGATGTGATTGGAAAGCCATTCAAGCCTATTTCTTGCGAAAGGGAATATCGGGGTCGCACCTGATGACAACTAGTCAATGCACAATACCATTTTTACAAGGATAATAAAAAAGACCCGGCAAAGCCGGGTCTAACTCATCGCCAATTGCAAACGGTACGACTTATTTTGAGACGCTTTGCGCCTTGGAAACCAATACTTCGTATGGCTTCAAACTGTCTTTTGCAAAAGTCGTGTAAAGTTCACCCACTTTGGAGGCGAATGAAACAAAATCCTCATAAGCGGACTTCGCATAATCGGTCTGCACTTCGTATGCCTTGTCAAAGGTTTTGGTTCCCGCAAGCTTTTCAAACATAACAGAGCTCTGTTCAAAGCTTTTTTTGGAATAATCAGCTGTCTGCGTCGCGATAGACTGCATGCTCTTTGTTGCCGCACCGAAGCTCTTGATGGCGACGTCAACGGTCTCTTTGCCAATTTTCTGGAAATCGTCAAACTGGTTCATCATCGTATTAATCCTCTTTTTTTGCCGAGAACGAAATACGTCAATCCGCATATTTCGCTCATATGAGCCGTATATGCATCGCAACATTTTCTGTCAACCAAATTGTGCGTCGCACAAAAAAATATCTGGCCGTCTGAAATTTATATCTTTAACAAAAGGGTAACCGTCTGGTTTTAAATATGAAGATTGGCAGTCCCGAAGTTAAAAAATAAGGGTGCTACAAACTAAACGCTATGCTAGAGAGTCAGACAATTTCGAGGAATCCGAATGTCGCAAAGCTGCCTGATACGTTATGAAAATGTCGTTTTGGCCTCCGTTGCGACAGTGATCACAATACTTTGTACTCTCGTTCCATCAGCAGGCATCGCAGCATCCAAGGGATACACGCCGCCCTACTCAGAAATGGTAGTCGATATCACAACTGGAAAAACTCTTTATCAGATCAATGCAGATGCGCCTAGACATCCGGCGTCGATCACAAAGGTGATGACGCTCTATCTCCTTTTTGAGCAAATCGAGAGCGGGCGCCTGAAGTTGAATTCGCCATTGAAGGTTTCCGCTAATGCCCAGCGACAAGCTCCGTCAAAACTTGGCCTTCTCGCAGGTGAAACAATTTCGGTTGAGGATGCTATCAAGGCACTTATAACGAAGTCAGCAAACGATGTTGCCGTAGTCGTGGCAGAGAGCCTCGGCGGAACAGAGGCAAATTTTGCGCAAATCATGACAAAGAAGGCGAGATCATTGGGTATGTCACGCACGCTGTTCGCGAATGCGTCAGGGTTACCAAATTCACGTCAGACAACGACGGCTCGCGATCTTGTTCGGTTAGGAAAGGCTATTCAAGACAGATTCCCGAGATATTACAGCTACTTTTCGACTGAGAGCTTTACGTATGAAGGGGCGGTAATCGGCAACCACAACAAATTACTCGGGCGAGTAGAGGGCGTCGACGGGATCAAGACGGGATACACAAATCGCTCTGGATTCAACTTGCTCACTTCGGTGAAAGACAAAGACCGCCGCATTGTAGCAGTCATCTTGGGAGGGCGATCAGGTGCATCGCGTGACCGACGCATGGAAGCGTTGATTGACGGTCATCTGATGGCAGCGGCACCGATATCCGGCAGGCAAGTCCAAATAACAGCCGAACCGTCAAAGTCTGATCAAAAAAATACAAAAATTACCGCATCCAATTCGACAACAATACAAGAGCATGGTGAAGGAGACGGATCTGCAGACGATGAGGAACCGGTCGGATCGCTTGCTAATTCGATGAGACCGATACCGCCCAAGACACTGCCTAACAAGTCGGCGACGAGTGAAACAGGTTCAGTCAACGTCAAGCCCAAATTTGTCTTGGTTCAACCAAAGGCGTCCTCTAATTCCAAGACTTTATCTTCAACGGCAACTGATTGGGTAGTTCAAATCGGAACTGCAGACAGTAAGGATAAAGCAAATGCTCTACTTGCTCGTGTCAAAAATATATTCGGCAAAGGATTATCCGACCACAATTCGCTGGCCGAAGAGGCAAAGGTTGGCACTCGTTCTGTATGGCGTGCAAGATATACGAATTTCAGTGAAAAGGATGCACAAGAGACCTGCAGAAATCTTAAAAAGTCAGGCTTTTCCTGCTTCGTAACCCGTCGATCGTAAAAAATCTGACCGTAGTCTTGTTATTCGCACTATTTTAATGATTTTCAATGTATGTAGTGAGAATAAATCGTGTTTGAGTAATGCGTAAGTAGAGTATCAGTTATGCGTTTTCAGCAAAACATCCTTGGCCATATTTACTCTCGTGGCGAGGTACGTAGACCCCCCCTGATCGGGATGAAGTTTCTTCATCAGAGCGCGGTGGGCTTGTCGGATATGTTCAGGGCTGGCTCCAATCTCAAGCCCCAAGACCTCGTACGCCTCTTGTTCCGACATCGCGCCCGATTGTCCGCGTTGCGAGGCCCTCGCGTACGTGTTTCCATCAGCTGTTTCACGCCAGCCGGGAAACCTGCCATCAAAGTAAGATTTTAAGGCCTGTAATCCATCTGAGTCCGTATTTTTCAGAAATTCGGCAAGAGAAAAAAGCTCTTCTCGCGTCATTTGTTCAAGATCACGTCCGGCATAGGGGCCAGCCAACACTCTTCCCAGAATTTTGCCCGACGAAGGATTAAACTGCAAATCGAGTGCGGATGTTCTAATCCGTGAAGCCCCACCAAATTCGTTACCCTGAGGGTTTCCGCCCGGCATATACCAAGGCCATACCGGGAGTGAAATACCAAGGAGCCAAGCTCCAGCGGCCCCAAGTGGAATAGCCATATCCATCCGCCCGCGAATAAACAGTAAAGCAGCGGCAGCAAGGGCTACAACACCCCCTATACGCTTGCCATATTTGGCCAGAGCCTTCGGATTAGCCTTGATATAACCTTTCAAGAACCACCAAAGCAGAGCCAGAATGATAATTCCTGCCAAAATCTGCACTGTGCACCCATGTCCTTATAAAATGCGACTATAACAAGCCAAGTCCTGCGAGTTCACGCCGCAGGGATTCGGGCATGGCAACTATACCACTTTCACCAGCAATATCGGGAGGTGCGCTCTCGGGTTCAAGGTAACGCCAACCTTGAAATGCTCGAAACGGTCGTGGTTCAACGGCTACAACCAATGGCTTCAAAACGAAGTGACAACGGCCTATACCGTCAACGTCAGTGAAGGGTTGAATGTCCAAAATGGGTTGACGGCACGCAATTTGTCCCTTGATGACCCAAAAAAGGGATCCTCCTCCTAGAATTTCGTCCATCCGCTTGGGAACCATGCGAGTGGTGTGTAAAATTCCACCTCCCGCAACAGTTTGTCGATCACGGGCAGAAACATCCGCTATCCAAGCCTCCAATTCCGCGATTGAAGAGCATCCAACACACAGTTTGAGAATGTGGAGAAAAGGTTTTTCTCCGTCGGGTTCGTGTTTCGGTTTCATAATTGGTCGGTTTCAACCGTGCCGCCGGCCTTTTTCCACGCACCAAAGCCACCTTCAATGTGTGCAACCGGCTTCAATCCCATATCCTGAGCTGTTTTTGTCGCCAAAGCGGAACGCCAGCCGCCAGCGCAGAAGAACACGAATTTGCGATCTTGGCCAAATTGCTCTTTGAAATAGGGACTTTCCGGATCAATCCAGAACTCGAGCATGCCACGCGGGCAGTGAAAAGCGCCAGGAATCCGTCCTTCCCGCGCCAATTCTCGGGGATCACGCAAGTCGACGAACAAGATGCTCGAGTTTCCGAAAAGGGCGATCGCATCTCTGGTTGGAATCGTCTCGATCGCAGCGTTCGCCTCAACCAGCAAAGTCTTGAAGCCCCGTGTGATCGCTTGAGCCATGTTCACCATCCTTCGCGCGTGGACACCAATGAAGTCGCAGTGCTATACTGACATATCGGGTAGCTTGTTTCAGGCGATAATGCATGACGGGTATTTTTTCAAACGCTGACGTGGTTTCACTCGTGTTTTTTATTCTTGCGTGGCTACTCTACCATTTTGCGGTCGAATCTGAGTTTTTCGGCAAGAAAAGTCTCAATTCACTTATGCATCAGTTTCGAGGCGCGTGGATGGCCAATATGCTCGGACGTGACGAGCGTATTGTTGATACGCAGATCATGAACAGTTTGCAGAACGGAACAGCTTTTTTTGCCTCCACCTCCCTGTTTGCGATTGGTGGTTCGCTCGCTTTATTGCGGGCAACTGACGATGTTTTGAAGGTTTTCTCTGATTTACCGCTCGGCCTCAACACGAGCCGCGTGCTTTGGGAGATCAAAGTCTCAGGGATTGTAGTCATTTTCGTTTATGCGTTCTTCAAATTCGCATGGGCCTATCGCCTGTTCAATTATAGTGCGATTCTAATCGGTGCTACAGCCCGATTTCACGATCGGAGCAAGGAAGACGCTATATCGATCAAAAGGGCGCTGGCGGACCTTCTTACCGACGCCGGGACGCAGTTTAATCGGGGACAGAGGGCGTTCTTCTTTGCACTCGCTTATGTCGGCTGGTTCGTTTCACCTGCTGTGTTCATCATTGCAACGGCTACTTCGGTATCCATCATGCTGCAGAGACAGTTTCTTTCGAAATCGCGCAATGCAGTTTCCGGCTTGATCCGCACTCAACTGTCAACGGAAAGAAAAGTTGACTGATATCAACACAACGGCTTCGGTTCACGCTGCCTCATCGGTTGCGCAAGCCATTCTCTCGCTTGTTCGCGAACGCGGACCGGACAAGACCATCTGTCCGTCCGAGGCGGCGCGCATACTCGGCAGATCGCCGCAGCCCGAATCATGGAGCGGTTTCATGGATCCCGTCCGTCGGGCAGCAATTATGCTGGCAGAGCAAGGGTTTGTGGTGATCTACCGGAAGGGGAAACCGGTTGATCCAAGGAATTTCAAGGGAGTTTACCGAATTGGTCTGCCCCGAAACGACTAGGGACCTGGAAAGAGTGTGTCTGACTGTCCCAGACAATAAGCTGCAACCAGACCGATCCATTCCCTGACAGCAACGTCGACAGAGCCGAGGCCCTCGGAAACCGTCATGTTAACCGCTGCCTGATCTTCGCCGGGGGCGGTTGTCCAATCAACCGGATAAGGTTCAACGGGGAATCCGGCCTTTCGAAACAGGCCGACCGAGCGCGGCATATGGGCTGCGGAGGTGACGAGAAGCCAGCGTTGACCCGTAGCAGGACTCAGCATTTTCTTCGAAAATACTGCGTTTTCATAGGTATTTTTGGAGTCTTCTTCGAAAATTATCCGATTTTGCGCCAAACCCAACTCGTTCAGATTTGCGCGCAGAGCGCCCGCTTCCGTGAATTGGGCGCCGAACAGATTGCCCACTCCGCCGGTGAAAACGACCTTGGCGGAGGGATAGCGGCGCGCCAGATCCGCCATGGCGATGATCCGCTCTGCGCCGCCGCCCAAAGCCAATGTATTCCACGCTTTTGACTGGACCGGGGCTACAGGACCTCCGAGCACGATGACCCCGTCAATCGGGCGGCCATCCTCGACCCATTTGGGGAAGCGGGTCTCCAGCGGTTCGACGATGAGGCGGCCGATAGGGAGGAAGCCGAGCAGCAGTAATAGGGCCGAGCCTGTAATGGCGAGCGTGAGGCCCGTACGGCGCCACGAGGTTAGCGCAAGAAGGGCACCGAAAAAGGCGATCAGCGCCAAAAGATTCGAGGGAGCAGCGAGCAGCCAGAGGATTTTTGACAAAAGATAATACATTGATTTTAAACCGAAATATCAGAGAACCGGGACGCTGAAGAGTGCTCCGGCCTAGATTAACGCAGGAGTGGCGATAAAGATCAATCGCCCTGCTTGACCTGTTCAAAACATCAGGTCGATTTGCTGAAACGAACGAATTCCGATTGACGACCGGCTTTTCGTCACTTTCGCCGGCGTTTTCCGATTCATGTCCAATGCTCGATGATTACCTTACGGATACATTCCGCTTCAGCACAGGAACGTTTCCGTGTTTGACAGTCTAATATCCAACTGCAATCTCCAACGTTGGCCTTCAGTGTGCGACGAACAGTGTTCGTTTTATCGAACGCACCGCATGCGCGCGAAGATGTCCAACGTTGGACAGGTTTTTCCAGTCCTTGAGCGGATATGTTCCAGTTTGAGGAAGAGACGTGGCGCGCTTCTATCAGCGAAGACGTTCGCCAGAGATTGCATCAAAGACATAGAGGTGATCGCGGTGCACCTCGACCCCGATTGTGTCGCCATCTTTCCCGACAAAGTCCTTCGGCGCTTTGACGGTGAGTTTGTCCTTTGCCGTCTGGACGGTGACGAGGGTGTGATCGCCGATCAGTTCGGTCGTGTAGATGCTAGCCGCGATGCTGCCCTTGCCTGCTGCAACAACCGAGCAGTCCTCCGGACGGACACCGAGGATGGCTTCCTTGATCTGGCCCGACGGATTGACGGCGATCGTGGCGTTATCCGTCTGGAACGAGTTGCCCGCGAGGCTGCCGCGAATCACGTTCATTGGCGGCGAGCCGATGAATTGGGCGACGAAGAGATTGGCGGGGTCGTTGTAGATTTTGGCGGGCGTGTCGAGTTGCTGGAGAACACCCTTCTCGAGGATAGCGACGCGATGCGCCAAGGTCATCGCCTCGATCTGATCGTGGGTGACGTAGATCGTGGTGATACCCAATGCACTCTGCATATGCTTGAGCTCGGCGCGCATATGACCACGGAGCTTGGCATCGAGATTCGACAAGGGCTCATCCATCAGGAAGACAGAGGGACGGCGAATCATGGCGCGGGCGAGTGCAACGCGTTGGCGCTGGCCGCCGGAGAGCTGGCGGGGATACCGATCCAACAGGCCTTCGATCTGGACCTGGGAAGCGGACTCAAGAATGGCGGCCTTTTGCTCTGCTTCAGGCACTTTGCGGACCTTGAGCGGGAAGCCGATATTCTCGGCGACCGTCTTGTGCGGATAGAGCGCATAGGACTGGAACACCATCGAGACATCTCGGTATTTCGGGAGAACTTCTGTGACGTCACGATCTCCGATCAGAATGCGGCCCGAGGTTGCGGTTTCAAGACCCGCCATGATGCGCAGAGCCGTCGTTTTGCCGGAGCCTGACGCACCGAGCAATACGAGAAACTCACCGGGTTCGACAGTGAGCGACAATTCCTCGAGGACGCGCACGACGCCGAAGGATTTTTCGATCTTGTCAAAAACGACCGGAACGCCTGCTGATTTGGAAACCATGCCTGAAGCCCTGAACCTTACTATCCTTTGACCGCACCAAGCAAAACGCCCCGCGCGATGAATCGTTGAAGAATAACGGCCATGATAATCACCGGAATGATCATGACCACGATGATTGCACACATTTCCCACCAGAGAATGCCGCGCTCGCCGGCATTTTTGGCCGCGACCATGATCGGCATGGTTTGCGCCTTCGATGTAGAGAGAAAGACGGCAAAAATATATTCATTCCAGTTGAGAATAAGCGTCAGCAAGGTCACTGCGGCCAAGCCCGGACGTGTCAGCGGCAGGACGATATCCCAGAAAATACCGAAACGGGTTGCACCATCCAGTTGAGCCGATTCCTCAAGCTCGATGGGGAGGCCGGCAAAGAAATCATGCATCAGCCAGACGACGATGGGCAGATTTGCCACGGCGTATACGAGAATGAGCGCGAAATGCGTATCAATCATCCCGACAGCCTGAAACATCATATAGACGGGAATGACGACGACGACGGGCGGCAAGATGCGCTGCGAGATGATCCAAAACAGAATATCGCCATTGCCGAGCTGGCCTTTGAAGTGTTTGCCGAAGGCACGTGCCAGCAAAAAGAAGAGTGCGAGTGCGACGGAGGCAGAGGCCAGCCAATGCACGCCGGCATAGGTGGATGCCACAATCGAGACAAGCGTGAGGATAACAAACATCACGATGTTGCCGAATTTTGGCTTGTACTGAATTCGCGCAAGCGCATAGGCCGCCATGCTGCCAATCACGATGCAGAGCGCCGTGGACACGATGCTGATGACGAAGGAATTCGTGTAGGCGAGGTAGACCTTGCATATTTGCGGCTCCATCGGCGCCAGCGAAACGACAGGCGAGAGAATAAAGGCCGCCGAATTATAGGCGAGAAGAACGATCTGCCGCCCGACCGCATAGAAATCGCAGAAGGGATCGGACAGAAACTGCGTGCGCCATGCGGCGAGTGTCGGCTCGAAATCAACGAAAGGGATGAAATAGGGGCCCTCATTGACGGTTTGCGCATCTTTGAAGGCTGTAATGACGACCCAATAGATGGGGAACAAAACAAAGGCCGACCAGAACAGCAAGATCGCGTAAGCCGTGAGGTTTGCGACGGGCGACATTTTGCCGATGGCCGGCGGCTCGAACAGGCGCTCGAGGAAAGTCCGGCCCGATTTTTCCAGTTTGTAGGTTGCGTCGGTCATGCGTGACTGCTCCGCAACTGCTTGAGCACAACGTAGTTGAAGAAAGAGGCGCAGACGACAACGGTGACGAGCAAGAGCATGTAGGCGACCGCTGCCGACATGCCATAATCATTGGCACGCCAGATAAAGAAGGAATGCAGCGACATGGACTCGGTGGCGATGCCCGGGCCTCCCGATGTCATGATGTTCGGCAGGTCAACGATCTTGAAGGCCTCGATCATGCGGATCAGGATAACGGTTGCAGCGACCGGAAGGATCTGCGGCCAGATGATGTCCCGGAAAATCTGGACGCTGGACGCGCCGTCCACTTGGGCTGCCTCGACATGATCCTTGGGAACATTTTCGAGAGCGGCGAGCATGCAGATGAAAATGAAGGGAATCCATTGCCAGCTATCGCCAATCACGACGAACCAACGCGCGGCCCATGCATCGGTTGACCAGGCCCAATCGCGCAGGCCGATGAATTCCCAGAAAGGCTGGAACGGACCCTTTGTGATATCGAGGATCATTTTGAAGGCGTAGCCGACGCCAAGCGGGGTGATCATCAAAGGGATGAAGAAGATGACCCTGAAGAAGTTTTTGCCGGAAATAGGCTGCGAACACAGAAAGGCGAGACCCGTGCCGATGACGAACTGGATAGCGCAACCGACCACGACGTAAAACAGCGTGGTGAGCAGCGTGCCCCAAGGATTGCCGGAGAGAAGCGTTGCACCGAGCAGCAGCGAGATGGCGATGGCCATTGCAGCGGAAATCAGACGACCGACCATGCCGACCCAGCTAGCACCGTTGCGAACGGAACGATACAACCAATATAGCACGGCTGCGATCACGATGATGTTGAAGACCCAGGCAAAGGCGCTCAATCCGTCAAGACGTCCGAGAAAATGGGTTTGCTCGTTGCCGACAAATTGTTTGAGGAAATTCTGAAACCAGACAAAGCGGAATTGCAGACCATCGGGTGAAAATTTGACGCGGCTGAGCGCAAAAACAATTGAATAGAATGTCGGGACAATCGCGAAGATCAGAATGAAGGTGACGGCAGGCGCGATAAAAAATGTGCGCGAATGCCGGTCGAACCATTCGTCCCACCCTTCACTCGGACGGTTACCAGCCGGGGTTGCCCCCGACTGGTGATGCTGTGTGTTGGACTGTGCCATCTTGCGGATTACTTGCCAGTGCCGAGCGCGAGGCCTTGAGCCTTGATCTGTTTGTCGCGGCCGAAATCTTCGGTGATTTCTTCCCAACCCGCTTCGATATTGGCAAGTGCCTCATCAACCGTGATTTCGCCCGCAAGGTAGCGGGCCAATTCACGATCAAGCACGACGCCTGAATAGGACTGCGCACCCGGAATTTTGAAGTCCGAAGCCATATTCGGGTTGGCCAGAGCACCGTTGATTGCACCGAGATAGTTTTCCGCCGCTTCCTTCGAGAAGCCGGCAGCGACCCAGGGTGCCGTATCCTTCAGCTGCGAGATGCGGTAGGCGTTGTATCCGGTCCAACCGATTGTGACGTCGATATTGGATTGGGCTGCCTGGTTCATGTAGGAGAGGAAGGCATAGGAGGCCGCCTTCTTCTTGGCGTCGGCCTTGCCGTTCACAGCACCGGCCCAGCCGCCAAAGGCAGCAAATGGCGCGTAGTTGATGCCGTCAACCGAATGAGGGGCATTTTCCTTGGTAACTGGAACGAGCTTGCCTGTCTTGCGGTCGAGCACTTCCTTCCAGCCGAGGCCGGACACGGCATAGAGCTTGTCCTTGATGGCGCCGGCATCCTTCTCGATCGACATCGGGCCCGGATCGCCCCACTCGATGAGAATGCCGCAACGGCCAGCCTTGAAAAGACCGCGGGTGTCGCCGATATCCATGTTCAATTCTTCCGGCGGACCATATTTGCCGGTTTCCTTGTACATTTCGAAGGCTTTTTTCCACGCATCATTCTTGATGATCGGCTTCATCGTCGCATTATCGAAGTGGAAGCCCTGTGCGGTGCCCTGCGTCTGGATCAGGCCGGCGGCCATCGTCTGGATCGCGAAATAGGACTGGGCATTCCGCTTCTTGAAGATGCAAGAGCCGTAATCAGCCTGACCGTCACCGTTCATGTCCTGACCATGGATCTTTTTGGCGATGGCGAGGTAATCATCCCAGGTCTTTGGTATTGCGAGGCCATTCTTCTCCAGAATGTCTTTGCGGTAATAAACCATCTGGAAGTCGCCATCGACCATGAGCAGCATGGTCTTGCCACCGATTTTCTGGCCGAATTCGCGGAAATAGGGTGCGATGTCATCGGGATTCAGCTTGGTATCCTTGGCAACATAGGGGGAGAGATCTTCGAGGAGGCCTGCAGCAGCTAACTCCACGCCCCAGCCGGCGGCGAACACGCCTACATCGATGGAGTTTGTGCCGGTTGTCCAGTCAGTCTGGATTTTCTGGAAGATTTCGGCGAACGGGACTTCGGACACGACGATCTTGGCACCTGTGGCCTTCTCGAATTCTTTGCCGCGCTCGGCCAATTTGCCGGCGATGACCGGGCCGGGACGGGTCAGAATATTGACGGTGACACCGTCGAACTCACCAGCCGAGGCGGCGAAGGTTGTTCCGCACAAGGCGGTACCCGCGACCAACGCAGCTGTCAGGACTTTACGAAATGACATTTAACGTTCCTCCCAAGGAATTGATTTTAAAGGCAAACTCACACTCGAGAACAAAACCTGCGGTCTCTCGCAAAAAGAGACGCGATGAAACTTTGAACCCGATTGAAAAAAGTTATCGATACATTGACGGATCGTCAAACAATTAATTGTCGGGTGTTCAAAGCGGATATGAGGAAGGGCGAACTGCTTCGGACGCTTTGGTCGGCGGCAGCGTCTGCCGACCGTCTGCGCGAGGCTCTCGCCATATCGTCCGCAATCAGGCATGCTGAAGCGCGTGTTCCGATGTCGGAACAGGCCAAGACCGAAGGAGCAGTCATGACGCAGGAGACACGGGCGGTGGTGATCCATGCGCCGCATGATTTACGGGTTGACCGCGTTACCGTGCCGGATCCGGGTGCGGGGGATGTTGCGGTGAAAATCCAGCGGGGCGGCATTTGCGGCTCGGACCTGCATTATTATCATGAAGGCGGGTTTGGCACGGTGCGGTTGAAGGAGCCGATGGTTCTCGGGCACGAGATTTCGGGAACCGTGTCGGCCATCGGCACTGCGGTGAAGGCGGTCAAGATCGGGGATCGCGTCGCGGTCAATCCGAGCCTGCCCTGCGCGGTCTGCCGGTATTGCGCGGCGGGTTTGCAGAACCACTGTCTCGATATGCGGTTTTATGGATCGGCCATGCGGTTCCCGCATGTGCATGGCGGATTTCGGGAGATGATTGTGTGCACCGAGGCGCAGGCTGTGCCCTGCGGACAGGAAACGTCGCACGAGATTGCGGCGTTTGCCGAGCCGCTCGCAGTCTGTCTGCATGCGGTGCGGCGCGCAGGACCACTCGCGGGGAAGCGGGTCTTGATAACGGGGTGCGGGCCGATCGGGGCGCTGACGATTCTGGCGGCGCGGCACGCCGGCGCACGCGAGATTGTAGCAACCGATGTGGCGGCATCGGCTGTGGTGATGGCGGGGAAGATCGGGGCGGATCGTGGCTTAAATGTTGGCGAGAATGCCGATGCGCTGGCGCTTTATTCGGAAAACAAGGGCTATTTTGACGTGGCCTTCGAGGCGTCGGGTAATGCGGGCGCGTTGCGGGGGGCTATCGCGGTTGTGCAACCGCGCGGGCGGATCGTGCAGATCGGCGTTGCGGGCGATGTGACTGTGCCACTCAATGTGCTGGTGGCGAAGGAAATCGAGGTTTCAGGCACGTTCCGCTTCCACGAGGAGTTTGCGTGGGCCGTGGAATTGCTGGCATCAAACAAGATTGATGTGCGTGCCCTGCTGTCGGCGACATTCACGCTCGATCAGGCGATGGCGGCATTTGATCTGGCGTCCGATCGCTCAAAGGCGATGAAGGTGCAATTGGCGTTCAACTGACGGGTGCGGTCACTTGTCCTTGAAGGTTCGTGCGAACTGGTCGGCAAGCGGCTTGATCAGATAGGAAAGCGCCGAGCGCTCGGTCGTCGCGATAAAGACTTCAACCGGCATTCCTGGAACGACGCGTTTGCCTTCAAGCTTGTCGACTTCCGATTTTGGCAATTCGATACGGACTGTATAGAAGGGAGCCTGTTGCGCCTGTGTCTGCGGCTGGACGACATCGGCGGAGACCATTGCGACAAATCCCGAGAGTTCCGGGGTCTTCCGCTGGTCGAATGCCAGGAATTTGAGGTGCGCCAAGCCGCCGATTTTAATGGGATCAATATCGACGGGAGAAACGCGGACTTCGACCGAGAGCGTATCATCCTGCGGGACGATGAGCATCAACTGCTCGCCCGCCTGAATGACACCGCCAATCGTATGGACTGAGAGTTGGTGGACCACGCCCGAGGTGGGCGCATGCAACACGATGCGGCGGAGTTGGTCCTCGGCGGCGACACGACGTTCTCGAAGCTCTGCAATTTTCGCCTCGACATCGCGTAACTCGCGTGTGACTTCGGTTTGCATATCCTTGGCGATGTTCAGGATTTGCAAGTCGATCTCGCTGATCCTGCCGCGTGCCGACGCGACCTGAGCGATAATCTGCCCGCGCTCTCCGAGAAGACGTGTCTCCGCGCGCTGCAATTCGTTGAGACGCGAGAGCGGGACGAGATTTTTCTGATAGAGCTCATCGACGCCGACGAGTTCCTGGCGGATCAGGTCGATTTCACGCGCTTTGGACTCACCCTGTTCGGACAGCCCGACGATTTCCTCGCGCAATTGCAGGATACGCTCGGCCAGTTGCTTCTCCTGCCCGACACGTGCAGCGCGACGCGCATCGAAGAGCGCGGTCTCCCCCCGAATGACAGAGAATGCGGATGCATCTTCAAGCAGTTCAGGCTGAAAAACGATTGCCTCCGTCCCGTCGCGCTCGGCCTCAAGCCGGGCCTTTCGTCCCAAGAACTGCTCGAGCTGGTCACTGACGATTTGCAGATTGGCGCGGGTAATTGTCTCGTCGAGGCGCAAGAGCACGTCGCCTTCCCTGACACTCTGGCCTTCCCGAACAGCGATTTCGCCAACGATACCGCCGGTCGGATGCTGGATCTTTCGCAGATTGGATTGAACGACAACCATACCCTGGGCAACAACGGCGCCCTCGAGCGATGCAAAAACGCTCCATAACAATGCGCCGCCAAAAAGCGCGATCGCGACAAACAGGCCGACGACGGCATAGATGCGGATGGAGGCCTGAATGTCACGGATCCGCTTCATCGCGTTCCGCGACCGGTCGATCTCGAGCGTACTCACGAGGCACCACCCGTTCCGGTTTGCGACAGTGAACCTGACGGCGAGGCTGACTGCGCAGTTGCAACCATTTTTTGCACGGTCCGGTCACCCTGCTGGCCTTTCATGATCTTGCGCAGGACATCTTCCTTGGGACCGATCGCCTGAATCTGACCATTGGCCATGAAAGCCAACAGATCGACCGAAGCGATTGCACTCGGACGGTGCGCGATGACAATGACGATCCCGTTCCGTACACGGACGGATTTGATGGCCTCGGTGAGGGCGTTGTCGCCGTCGCTGTCGAGGTTGGAGTTGGGTTCGTCCAGAACAACAAGAAACGGATTGCCGTAAAGGGCACGGGCGAGACCAATCCGCTGGCGCTGGCCGGCGGAGAGGGCGCCGCCTGCCTCACCGATCCGGGTCTCGTAGCCTTTTTCGAGACGCAGGATCATATCGTGCACGCCCGCGGCCCGAGCCGCAGCGACGATCTGGTCGGAGGTGGCCTTGTCATCAAACCGGGCAATATTCTCGGCGATTGTGCCGTCAAACAATTCGATGTCCTGTGGCAGATAGCCGATGTGACTGCCGAGTATTTCATGCTTCCATTGATCGAGTGCCGCACCATCGAGCCGGACATCGCCACGCAACAGCGGCCAGACGCCGACAATGCCACGCGCAAGCGTAGATTTGCCCGCGGCACTCGGCCCGACAATACCGAGGCCCTGCCCCGCAGAGAGCTTAAAGGTGGCGTTGGTAACCGTCGGCTCGCGCGAACCGGGAGGGGCCACATAAACACCTTCAACGGACAATTGATGAACCGGGGACGCCAAAGACATCGGCTCCTTGCCTTCATCGAAATGGGCGAGCATTTCATTGAGGCGGGCAGCAGACTGGCGGGCCGCGACGAAAGACTTCCAGTTTGCAATCGCCAATTCGACGGGGGCTAGCGCGCGCGACATGATGATGGATGCGCCGATCATTGCACCGCCAGACAATTCCTGTTTCAAGACGAGATAGGCACCCAAACCAAGTACAGCAGATTGCAGGACATAGCGAAACATTTTGGAAATGCCACCGAGCCCGCCAGCGACATCGGACAGGATTTCGTTGTGTTTCAGAAAACGAAAATTCACATCGGACCACCGGGCAGCCATCCGATCTGTCAGGCCCATCGCCTGAAGGATCTCGGCATTACGCCGACCCGACTCTGCAAGCGCCATGCGCTGCCCCGCTTCGCGGGCAACATCCCGCGAGGCGGATTCCGATTGACGATCGGTGAGCCATGTCATGAAGCACAGAAGCAGAGCACCCGTGAAGGCCAGTATTCCGAGATAGGGATGCAACAGCCAGATCAGCACGAGATAAATCGGCATCCATGGCAGATCAAAGACGACGACGGGACCAGAGCCGGACAGGAATGTCCGTATCGAGTCGAGGTCACGAACTGGCTGCAAAAGCTCGGCTGAACTCCGGTTCGATCGCAACGGCAACCGCACCACCGCTTTGAAAATCCGCGTGGCGAAGTTTTCATCGAAGGCCATGCCGACGCGGACGAGAATGCGCGAGCGAATGACTTCGAGAACACCCTGGACGAGGTAAAACCAAGCCGCAATGATGCTGAGCGCGACAAGGGTGGGCACGGAATGGCTCGACATGACGCGATCATAAATCTGCATCATGTAAACCGAGCCGGTGAGCGCAAGCAGGTTCACGACGCCTGACAGCAGGGCGACGACAATAAACGTACCGCGGGCCGAGCGGACGGCGGCACCGATGATGGAAGATGACCTGACTGCTGCCATCCCGTATTGACCCCGAAAATTCAAGCCTATCACGAATACCCAATTTCCATTTTGCTACAGATCAAGTGGCTGAAATCATGAAACTGCTGCAACGGAGAGGTGATGAAAGCACAACTGAGCCGGATACGACACAAAAACCAATAAATTGCAATCTACGCCGATGATGCAGCTTGAACAGCCGGACCGCGATATGATGACGATCAAACGGCTCTATAGGCGCGATCGAGATAGATGAGGCCAGGGCGGGGCCGGCCAAAATGGATTGCTTCGACTTGACCTACAATGATATGGTGCGTTGCAATATCGTGGACATCGACGAGACGACAATCGAAGATGACCGGGGCGTCGGACAGGACGGGAGCGCCGGTGGCTAGCGTGCCCCATGTGCCTGTCGAGAAGCGCGCGACGCCTTTGATGCCGCCGCGTCCGGCAAAGATATCAGCGAGCTTCGCATGGTTCTCCGCCAGCGCGTTCACGGCAAAAACACCATTTTTAAGCAAAACAGGGGCAGAATTACCGCCAATCTTGATGCAGACGAGTAGCATGGGCGGATCGGCGGAGAGTGATGTGACAGCAGTTGCGGTGAGGCCGGCACGCCCTGCAGGCCCATCGGTTGTGATCAGATGCACGGTTGCCGCAATCCGGCTCATGCCATCGCGGAACAATGCGCCGAGATCGGGCTGGACGGAGGGCTTAATCGACTCACTCATACGGGATCATCCTTCGGGCTCAGCCCATGATATGAACTGCCGCGCGAAGTGGCGCAACAGAGTTGCGTAAAAAACTTCACAAGCCTTGGCTGTGGCTTTGCCTCGACGGGATCGGGTGCTATGGACATAAACCCAATGTTCCACGCTCGTTGGCACTCCGCCGATGGTGTTCCCCCGTTTGATCCGAGGCCCTGCGTATGAGAATTGCTGTTCTGGGTGCCGGGATTGTCGGCCTTGCGTCGGCGCATTCGCTGGCAGACGAGGGCCACATTGTGACGATTATTGATCGCGAAGGACCGGCGGCGGGAACCTCGCGCGGCAATGCCGGCTGGATCGCTCATACGGATATCGACCCGATCGCGTCGCCGAAAATGCTGCGCCAGGTGCCGCGTTTTCTGATGGATCCATTGGGACCGCTGGCCATTCGCCGGGAATATATTCTGCCGATTCTGCCGTGGCTCACGCGCCTTATTCTTGCGTCACGGCCATCACAGCTGGAGCGGTCTATCAAGGCTATTACGGCTATTCAAAGTCTGGCGATGCCGGCGTGGGACAGGCTTTCGGAACAATTGGGGATTGGCCATCTCATCCACCGGCGTGGATCCTTGTTTGTTTATGACCGTCCGCAGGCGTTCCAGACGGCGCTGCCGCATTATGCGCGGCAGAAGGCGGCGGGTATCCATTTCGACCTGCTCGATGGCGGGGAGGTTCGGCAATTGGAGCCAGGACTGACGGATGCGATTATCGGCGGCGTGTATTTTCCCGATAGCGCGCATGTCAGCGATCCGCGTCTGATAACGGAAGCGCTCTACGAGACGGCGCGGGCGCGCGAGATCGGATTTGTCCGAGGCACGTTGGCACGTATTGCTGCGGGTGATCCTGTCGTGTTGTCATTCAGCGACCGCGACCCGATGGAGTTCGACAAGGTCGTGCTGTCACTCGGCGCGTGGTCGAAGCCGCTGGCAGCACAACTCGGCGACGCCATTCCGCTTGATACCGAACGCGGGTATAATGTGAGCTTCCCCGGCCAGACCATGGTGACGCGGCGTCCTGTTGCGTTCCCCTCCCACGGATTTGTGACAACGCCGCTCGATACCGGATTCCGGGTCGGGGGGGCGGTCGAGCTTGGCGGGTTGGAACTGCCGCCGAACCATGAGCGGACGCGGGCGATCCATGGCAAGGCCAAGCGGTTCATCCGCGACCTGCCGGACTTCGAGACGGGCGCGACCTGGATGGGGTTTCGTCCGTCGATCCCGGATTCATTACCGGTGATCGGCTATGCGAAGGCCACAAAATCGGTTGTGTATGCGTTCGGGCATGGGCATTACGGCCTGACACAATCGGCTGCCACGGGGCGTATCGTAGCAGATCTGATTGCGGGACGGTCGACCAAGATTGATTTGACGTCGTTCAGACCTTACAGATTTTAATGCTATAAATCAATAATTTGTAAAATTTTTATAATCAACTAGATGAGATCAGAATCGCTATGTTTACCGTTTGGGTGTGTGGCGAGCCGTGCTCGCCCGTGACTTGAAGAGTTTGGTACAGCGTGCGAATTTGAATTGATCGGGCGTGCAATTCCATGATTACGGGACTGCCGACCACCGAGGGAAAACTTTTCTTACTCCAGTGAGAGAGCATCATGGCAACCCATACTTTTTTCTGTGTAGACGGACATACGTGTGGCAATCCGGTTCGGCTTGTGGCGGGCGGCGGACCGGCGTTGCACGGCGCAACCATGGTGGAAAAGCGGGCGCATTTTCTGGCTGAGTTCGACTGGATCAGAACCGGACTGATGTTTGAACCTCGCGGACACGACATGATGTCGGGCGCCATTCTCTATCCGCCAACGCGTCCGGATTGCGATATTGCGTTTCTCTTCATCGAGACGTCGGGGTGTCTGCCGATGTGTGGCCACGGGACAATCGGTACGGTGACGATGGCGCTCGAACGCGGCTTGGTGACGCCGCGGGAACCGGGCGTTCTCAGGATCGATACACCGGCAGGGCTTGTGGAAGCGCGTTATGCCCGGAATGGGGACCAAATCGACAGTGTCCGGATTACGAATGTCGCTTCGTTTCTGCACTCAAGCGGGATTACGGCGGAGGTTGAAGGCTTGGGTCAATTGACTGTTGATGTGGCCTATGGCGGGAATTTTTATGCGATTGTGGAACCGCAGGCGAATTTCCCGGGTGTCGAGCATGTCAATCCGTCGGATATTCTTCGGTGGAGCCCGAAAGTACGCGAGGCGTTTCGAAAGGCTTATCGTTTCGTGCATCCGGAAAACCCTGCCATCAACGGATTGTCTCATGTGCTCTGGACTGGAACGCCGACGCATCCCGAAGCTCATGCGAAAAACGCGGTTTTTTACGGCGACAAAGCGATTGACCGCTCGCCATGCGGCACAGGGACTTCGGCGCGGATGGCGCAATGGGCTGCACAGGGAAAATTGACGCCCGGCGACGATTTCGTACATGAAAGCATTATCGGCACTTTGTTCCGTGGACGTGTTGAGCGGGCAGTAAAGGCCGGGACCTACGACGCGATTATCCCGTCTATTGAGGGTTGGGCGCGGATGACGGGATATAATACGATCTTTATCGATGATCGCGATCCACTCGCGCACGGGTTCCAGGTGAAAGACCATCTCTAAGAAATAAACATGGCAGGGAAGCATGAATTGCATAGGACAACCGCGACATTCGCGGTGTCTTTGACGTTTCGACTGGGATTTCACTGAAAAATAAAAAAATTGCGGGAATTTTGCATTTTTGCGTCATTTTCGTGTCAGGCCGATTGTCGATGATTGCGGACGTTGCTAAGAAGCCTTTGAGGCATTTGATGACTGAGGCGCGAGCGAATGCCTTGCGCTTTTTAGACGTCGGGAAATGGGGAGTGTCTCTCTGATGGAAGTTTTTGTTCAACAACTCGTGAACGGGCTTACGCTTGGATCGATCTATGGATTGATCGCCATCGGGTATACGATGGTTTTCGGTATTATCGGGATGGTGAATTTCGCCCATGGCGACGTGTTCATGGTGGGCAGCTTTATTGCGCTGATCCTTTTTATGGTGGCGACCATGTTTTTGGGCTTGCCGACAGTTGCCGCTCTAATCGTTGTGCTCGTTTTGGCGATGGCGCTCACGGGATTGTGGAATTGGACGATCGAGCGCGTAGCCTATCGGCCCTTGCGTGGATCGTTCCGTTTGGCACCGCTGATTTCGGCCATCGGCATGTCCATTCTGCTCTCCAACCTGATCCAGATTTTGCAGGGTCCGCGCAACAAGCCCCTGCCACCAATGTTGCCGGGCTCGATCCACATTATGGGCGAGGATGCTTTAGCGACGGCGATCTCATATAAGCAGATCGTGATTATGGTCGTGACCGTCGTGCTGCTCGCCGTGTTCTGGTGGGTTGTGCAGAAGACGCCGCTGGGGCGGGCGCAACGCGCCGTGGAGCAGGATGCAAAAATGGCGGCACTGCTCGGGATCAATGTCGACAAGACAATTTCGATTACCTTCGTGATGGGGGCGGCCCTGGCTGCTGTCGCGGGTGTGATGTACCTCATGTATTATGGTGTGGTGAATTTTTCGGACGGTTTTGTTCCAGGCGTGAAGGCATTTACTGCGGCCGTTCTGGGCGGCATCGGGTCGTTGCCCGGCGCCGTGCTCGGCGGTTTGCTGATCGGCCTGATTGAGACGATGTGGTCGGCTTATTTCACGATCGACTACAAGGATGTGGCGGCGTTTTCCATCCTTGCCATTACGCTGATCTTCCTTCCCTCCGGCATTCTTGGCCGCCCTGACGTGGAAAAGGTCTGACTTCGATGGCCAAAGACAGTAGCGAGGCAAGCGCTCCAACGATCGACCTTGGTGCGGCAGTGAAGGACGCGGTTATCGCGGCTCTCGTGATGCTCGGGCTTGCGATCCCGATCCTTGCGCTCAGAACCAACCAGAACATGGACAACCAGCTTGTTCTCGAACCACGCTGGCATTATGTCTGGATTGCGTGCGCGCTGGTGTTTGCGGTGCGCCTGATACTGACCTTGTTTGTCTGGCAACGGAAAGCGAAGATCACGGTCGCGAGGGGCGCGCAGGCTCCTACAATCATGAGCGGACTGGTGCGGGTACTGAAGCCGTTTTCAGGCCGAGCGGGATTGCTGTTTCTCATGGCATACCCCCTTCTGGCTCTCGCGCTGGTCGGTCCGCAAGGATCGATCAAGTGGATCGACAATTTCGGGATTCAGATTCTGATTTACATCATGCTGGGTTGGGGCCTGAACATTGTGGTGGGGCTGGCGGGTCTGCTCGATCTCGGCTATGTCGCGTTTTATGCGGTGGGTGCCTACTCCTACGCGATCATCGCGACGCAGGTGATCCCTGCGACATTCCCGTCGCTGGGCGTATGGGCTTTCTGGATCTGCCTTCCGGTTGCAGGACTATTGGCGGCGCTTTGGGGGATATTGCTGGGGTTTCCCGTTCTGCGCCTCAGGGGCGATTACCTTGCTATCGTGACGTTGGCCTTCGGCGAGATCATCCGACTTGTCCTGATCAACTGGGTTGCATTTTCAAACGGCTATGCCGGCATTTCGGGCATTCCGCGGCCAAGCTTTTTTGGTATCCCGTTCAACGCGTCGGAGGAGGGGTTTGCAGCCGTTTTCGGCCTTGAATTCAGCCCGATCTACCGAACGATCTTCCTGTTCTATGTGATCCTTGCGCTTGCACTTTTGACAGCGTTTGTGACGGTGAAGTTGCGACGATTGCCCGTCGGGCGTGCTTGGGAAGCCTTGCGCGAGGACGAAATTGCGTGCCGATCACTCGGCATTAACACGACAAATACGAAGCTGACCGCCTTCGCAATTGGCGCGATGTTCGGTGGCTTCGCGGGCGCGTTCTTCGCGGCACGGCAGGGATTCATCAGCCCGGAAAGTTTCGTGTTCATCGAGTCGGCACAGATTCTCGCGATCGTGGTGCTGGGTGGCATGGGCAGTCTGTTCGGTGTTGTCATTTCGTCGATTGCTCTGGTCGGCGGCATCGAGATTTTGCGCGAGTTGGACTTCCTGAAGCAGATTTTCGGGCCGCATTTCGACCCGGCGCAGTTCAGAATGCTGATCTTCGGTACGGCCATGGTCGTGATGATGTTGTGGAAGCCACGCGGGCTTGTTTCAACGCGTGAGCCGTCCGTGTTCCTCAAAGAGCGCAAATCGATTTCCGGATCGCTCGTCAAAGAAGGGCACGGCTGATGTCGCAGACCATTCTGAAGGTGGATCATCTGACGATGCGCTTCGGCGGTCTGACGGCAATCAACAATCTGTCGTTCGAGGCACGTCGAGGCGAGATTACGGCGTTGATCGGGCCGAATGGCGCGGGCAAGACGACCGTATTCAATTGCATTACTGGTTTCTACAAACCAACCGAAGGCATGCTGACGCTGACGCATCCGACCGGGAGGGAATTTTTGCTCGAGCGTATGCCTGATTTCCAGATCAACTGGAAGGCGAAAGTGGCGCGCACGTTCCAGAACATCCGGTTGTTCCAGGGCATGACCGTGCTGGAAAATCTTCTTGTTGCGCAGCATAATCCGCTGATGGTCGCGTCCGGATTTTCAATCCTCGGTATTTTCAGCGCCAAATCCTACCTGGCTTCCGAGAAGCAGGCGATGGAAAAGGCCGTATACTGGCTTGACACGATGGGACTGACAGAGCGCGCGGATGATCCGGCGGGCGACCTGCCCTATGGCGACCAGCGGCGGCTCGAGATTGCCCGCGCCATGTGCACGGGGCCGCATCTGCTGTGCCTCGACGAGCCGGCGGCGGGATTGAATCCGAGAGAGTCTAATGATCTCAATGATTTGTTGACGACAATCCGGCAGGAACATCAGACCGCGATCCTGCTCATTGAGCATGACATGTCTGTCGTGATGAAGATTTCCGATCATGTCGTAGTGATCGATTACGGTGTGAAAATCTCAGATGGCACGCCGGACTTCGTGCGGACGGATCCGAAGGTGATTGCGGCCTATCTCGGCGTGCCGGACGAAGAAGTCGCCGCGGTTGAAGCAGAGGTGGGGCTATGACGGTATCCACCACTGCCATGCTTTCCGTTCGCGGTGTGAAGACCTATTACGGGAATATCATCGCGCTGAAGGGCGTTGATATTGATGTCCGTCAGGGCGAGATTGTGACGATGATCGGCGCGAATGGTGCCGGCAAATCGACATTGATGATGACGATTTTCGGCAAGCCGCAGGCGCGCGAGGGGACGATCACTTTCGAAGGCCGCGACGTCACAAAAATGCCGACTTTCGAGATTGCGCGCCTGTCGATTTCGCAATCGCCGGAAGGACGCCGGATTTTCCCGCGGATGACGGTTTATGAAAATCTGCAGATGGGCGCGTCGATCAACCGGTTTGCGCATTTAAAGGAAGATCTGGAAAAGATTTTTGCAATCTTCCCGCGCTTAAAAGACCGGATGAACCAGCGCGGCGGAACGCTTTCCGGTGGCGAACAGCAAATGCTGGCAATCGGGCGTGCGTTGATGGGGCGGCCCAAACTGCTTCTGCTGGACGAGCCGTCACTCGGTCTGGCGCCGCTGATCGTGAAGCAGATTTTTGATACGATCAGAGAGCTCAACCAGAAAGAAGGGCTTACCGTGTTTCTCGTCGAGCAGAACGCCTATCACGCGCTCAAACTTGCGCATCGCGGGTATGTGATGGTGAACGGCGTGATTACGATGACGGGAACGGGGCAGGAACTTCTGGCCAATCCGCAGGTTCGTGCTGCCTATCTTGAAGGCGGAAGCCATTAACCGGGGAAGTTGGAATGCAAGGGATCATCTTTGAAGAGCCAACCGTCTGGTTGTTCCTGCTGGTGACGGTCGTTCTCGGCGGAGGCGCGGTATGGCTTTCCGGTCGTGCGATTGCACGCGTGTGGCAGACCCGACTGACGCTGGTGTTCTACACGCTTCTTCTTGCTCTTGCCGTCCGTTTCCTGCATTTTGCGTTATTTGATGGTACTTTGCTGTCGCTGCATTATTACACCGTGGATACACTCATTCTGCTTGTCATCGGGCAATTGGGCTTCCAGTTTGAGCGCGCCCGGCAGATGACGCGGCAATATCATTGGATTTATGAGCGATCGGGTCTGTTTTCGTGGCGGGCAAAGATCAATCCGGCCGGGTGATCCCCGGTTTGGATCGACTTTTTTCGGGTGACTCGGTCAATAAAAACGGTGATAATGCCGGCAACGGCTGAGTAGCTCGTTAATCCGGATCATCCCATGATGGGGCGATCCTTCATTCGAGGGGAGTTACGTATGAAAAAACTACTGTTAACGAGCATTGCGCTCGGCAGCGTCCTAGCCTTTGCTGGCGTGGCACAGGCTGATATCAAGGTCGGCGTTGCCGGCCCGCTCACGGGTCCGAACGCCGCTTTCGGCGCTCAGCTCCAGAAGGGTGCAGAGCAGGCTGCAGAAGACATCAACGCAGCTGGCGGCATCAATGGCGAGAAGATCGTTCTCTCGTTTGGCGACGACGTGTCGGATCCGAAGCAGGGCGTTTCGGTAGCCAACAAGTTCGTTGGCGACGGCGTGAAGCTCGTTGTCGGTCACTTCAACTCGGGCGTCTCGATCCCGGCCTCTGAAGTGTACCAGGAAAACGGCATCCTAATGGTCGGCCCATCGGCTACCAACCCGAAGGTTACAGAGCGCGGCATGTGGAACGTGTTCCGTACCTGCGGCCGTGATGACCAGCAGGGCGCAGTTGCCGGCAAGTACATCAAGGACAATTTCGCAGACAAGAAAGTCGCGGTCATCCATGACAAGACCACTTATGGTCAGGGTCTGGCTGACGAGACCAAGAAGGCTGCAAATGCCCTCGGGATCAAGGAAGTGCTTTACGAAGGCGTGAATGCCGGCGAAAAGGATTTCTCGGCACTCGTGTCGAAGATCAAGGCAGCTGGCGTGGACGTCATCTACTGGGGCGGCCTGCACACTGAAGGCGGTCTGATCGTTCGTCAGGCACGTGACCAGGGCGTCAAGGCCGTGTTCATGTCCGGCGACGGCATCACCTCCGACGAATTCGCCACGATTGGCGGCCCAGGTGTTGAAGGCACGCTCATGACCTTCCCGCCAGAGCCACGCAACCGTCCGGAAGCGAAGGAAGTCATCGCGAAGTTCGAAGCGAAGAAGTTCAACCCAGAAGCCTACACGCTGTACAGCTATGCTGCACTGCAGATCATGGCTCAGGCTGCGAACAACATCAAGTCGAACGACCCGAAGAAGATCGCGGCGGAAATGCACTCGGGGAAGGCATTCAAGACCGTTATCGGCGATATCGCCTACGACAAGAAGGGTGACATCACCCGTCCTGACTACACAATGTATGTCTGGAAGAAAGTCGGCGACAAGACCACCTATGTCGAAATGAAGTAAACCTTCATCTCGTTCGGGATACGAAAAGGCGGCCTTCGGGCCGCCTTTTTTGTTGGCGTTGCGGGGATGGAGATCGGGATCAATCTTTACACCCGAATACTCCCGGCTCTCCGCTTATGCTCAAGGCCTTCGTTGCACAAAAAGGTCCGCCGGATTTTTTGTGTGCGTCGCGAACCGCTCCTCACCCCAATCGGCCCAGTGCCGGGAAGGTTTCGAGAAGCCAGAAGGACATGGTGGTGATGCCTCCCGTGAGGAAGGCGAGGCCTGTGAGGACGAGCAGAACACCC
This sequence comes from Hyphomicrobiales bacterium, assembly GCA_046092445.1. Classification (GTDB taxonomy): domain Bacteria; phylum Pseudomonadota; class Alphaproteobacteria; order Rhizobiales; family Beijerinckiaceae; genus CAIUPE01. The sequence goes on from JBJTDR010000005.1 coordinate 32,563, forward strand.
ATCACCTTTTCAACATAGACGAGGCGCGACCGGAAACGCCGCAGAAAGCGCGTGAAGGGCTCCATGGCGAAAGCCGCCAGAATAAAGGGAATGCCGAGGCCGAAGGAATAGGCCGTCAGCAGCATTGCCCCGCGTGACACACTCTCCTCCGACGAGGCGACGGCGAGAATGGCGGCAAGAACCGGGCCGATGCAGGGTGTCCAGCCAAAGGCGAAAGCGAGGCCCATCACATAGGCACCCCACAGTCCGACCGGCTTTTCGACCTGTACTCGCGCTTCGCGGAACAGGAGTGCGAGGCGGAAAACCCCGAGGAAATGGAGGCCCATCACAATGATAGCAATTCCCGCCGCAAGAGAGAGCCAGTCGAGATAGTGTCGCACAGCCTGACCGAAGGCGGATGCCGTGGCACCGAGCATGACGAATACGGTTGAAAAGCCCAAGACAAAGAAAATGGCGGCAAGGATGAGATCGCGCTTTGTGCGGTGTATCCCGCCTTCCGAATACTCCTCGATGGCGGTGCCTGCCAGATAGCTGAGATAGGGTGGTACAAGCGGCAGGACGCACGGGCTCAGGAACGAGATCAAGCCGGCGAGAATGGCAGCTGGATAGGTGATGTCTGTCATGCCTTCTTTTACGGCGAAGCGTTTTCTTCCACAAGCGCGCCCCGTTGTCCCATAGGCATCCGCATTGAAGGCCTTGCACTCATGTGCGACCTCGCGCACGATACGGCCATGAAAAACGCGATCACAGACGTTCCGGGCCTTCGCGTCGGCCAAACACATGACAGTCGGGTGGCAACGGGCGTCACGGCGCTTGTGTTTGACGAACCGGCGGTGGCCTCTATTGCAACGCTTGGCGGCGCGCCGGGATTGCGCGACACCGGCCTTCTGGAGCCTGAAATGACGGTGGGTGCGGTCGACGCCATCCTGCTCTCGGGCGGTTCGGCGTTCGGACTTGATGCGGCAGGCGGGGCGATGGCCGCGTTGCGCGACATGGGACGCGGATTTCAGGTGCGTGATATTCGTGTACCAATTGTTCCGCAAGCAATCCTGTTCGATCTCTTGAATGGCGGCGACAAGGAGTGGGGCCGTGCTTCGCCCTACCCTGAACTCGGTTATCAGGCCGTGATGACAGCGGGCCACGATGTCGACCTCGGGACGGCAGGTGCGGGTTATGGGGCGACGACAGCGACGCTCAAAGGCGGATCAGGTTCGGCGAGCATGGTGACGCGCTCAGGGTTCACGGTGGGCGCGATTGTCGCGGTGAATGCTGTTGGGACGGCGACGATCGGCAATGGAAGACATTTCTGGTCGGCACCCTATGAGCAAGAGAATGAATTTGGCGGGCTTGGCTGGCCTAACCCACTGCCCGAGGACGCGCTCCAGATCCGGCTTAAAGGCGGGCCGCGCGAGAATACGACGATTGCGGTCATCAGTACCGATGCCGTGCTGACCAAGGCCGAGGCCAAACGTGTCGCCCTTGCGGCCCATGACGGGATGGCGCGGGCCTTGCGCCCGGCGCACACGCCCATGGATGGTGATGTCGTATTTGCTGCATCGACCGGGCGAAAGCAGCTTACAAGCGGCGTGGTTGATCTGACCGAGATCTGTATTGCGGCCGCCGACACGCTGGCGCGGGCGATTGCACGCGGCGTTTACGAGGCGACTGCCCTGCCCTTCGAAGGTGCGCTTCCCGCGTGGCGGGATGGGGTGATGCGAAAATAGGTGATGATCTCTCGCGATCAATATTGAAATATGATACTAATTTGTGATATCAAATGAAGATCAAGGGTAAGCATCAACTTGTTCTGAACGCAATCTTCTCCGAACCTGTTCAGGCCAATATTGCGTGGCGTGATATTGAAAGCCTCTTTATTGCGTGCGGCGGTGAGGTTTCGAAAGGGAGCGGTTCGCGCGTCCGGGTTTATTTGAATGGAGTCAGGGCGGTGTTTCACCGTCCCCACCCTCAAAAGGAAACGGACAAAGGAGCAGTCAAATCGGTGCGGCGTTTTTTGAGTGAAGCGGAGATAAAGCCATGAACCGAATGACATATCAGGGATATGAAGCTTCGATCTCTTTCGATGAGGACGCTACTTTGTTTCATGGAGAGGTGCTTAATCTGCGTGATGTTGTCACGTTTCAAGGTCAGTCCGTTACTGACCTAAAAAAGGCTTTCGCTGAGTCAATCGATGATTATGTCGCATTCTGCAAACAGCGCGGCGAAGAACCCGAGCGTCCTTATTCCGGGCAGTTCATTGTCCGAATCGATCCACCCCTGCATCGTGACGCCGTTCATGCCGCACAAAAGGCCGGGGTCAGCCTCAATAGATGGATGGCGGAAACGATTGAGCGTGCAACAAATCGATGAACACCTACGGATGATGTCCGTCACGAAAACCGGTCCACACGGTAGGGTGACGGGTCGGTAAAGGGTGCCTCGCCTGTGATCATCTCGGCGATCAGACGGCCTGTGACGGCGGCCATTGTGAGGCCGTGATGGGCGTGACCGAAGGCAAGCCAGAGATTTTTGTGCCGCGGTGCAGGGCCGATGATCGGGAGCATATCCGAGGTGCAGGGGCGTTTACGAGGCGACTGCCCTGCCCTTCGAAGGTGCGCTTCCCGCGTGGCGGGATGGGGTGATGCGAAAATAGGTGATTTTTATCGGAATTTTGATAGAATGCAGCCATGAACAGAGACATCGTTATTCGGCGACTGAAAGAATCAGAAACGAAGTTGCGCGCTTATGGCGTGCAGTCGCTTTATCTTTTTGGATCATTTGCGCGAAATGATGCAACAGAGGAGTCAGATATCGATGTGTTCGTCGATGTATCTGATCCTTCCTTCTATTCTTTGGAGGGATTTACGGGTGCTTACTCCGCAATCCAAAACGCTTTTCCAGGCCGCGAAGTTGGTTATGGGACGCGTCAGGGACTTTCACGTCATATTCGCGCTGCCGTTGAAGAGAATGCAATCAGGATATTCTGATGTCTCCGTCCAAAAATCCCGTCATTCGTCTGTTGCATATCAAAGACGAGATCGACGCGTTGTTGCAAGCCTTCTCGTCAGTTGAGAAAGAGCAGTTCGCGACTAACTACATTCTTGTGCGGGCTACAGAACGCGCCATCCTGATTATCTCAGAGGCAGCAAAAGCATTGCCTGATGAGTTGATCAGCGGCTATTCAGAAATTGATTGGCCAGCAATCAAGGCGATCGGGAACATTTTGCGACATGAATATGAGCGCGTTGAGCCGCTGATCCTCTGGAATATCGTTTCCGACAATCTTCCGGTACTGAACATTGTCGTCAACCGGATGATTGATGGCCTAGATCACGAAAACCGGTCCACACGGTAGGGTGACGGGTCGGTAAAGGGTGCCTCGCCTGTGATCATCTCGGCGATCAGACGGCCTGTCACGGCGGCCATTGTGAGGCCGTGATGGGCGTGACCGAAGGCGAACCAGAGATTTTTGTGCCGCGGTGCGGGGCCGATGATCGGGAGCATATCCGAGGTGCAGGGGCGCGATCCCATCCATGGTGATGTATCAACGCGTCCGGCCAAGGGGAAAAAACGCCGCGCCAAAGGCTCGAGCCGTTCCAGCTGAACGGGTGTGGGCGGGGCATCGCGATGGGCGAATTCCGCGCCGGTTGTCAGACGGACGCCATTCGCCATCGGAGCGAGAACGTAGCTGTTATCCGAGTCATAGACGGTGTGGTTGAGAACGGCGTTGCCTTCAGTCTGATAGTGCATGTGATAGCCGCGCTTGACGCCCATGGGGAGTGAATAGCCGAGCGAGCTTGCAAATTCCTGCGCCCACGGGCCGAGGGTGACTACGACATCTCTGGCGGTGACGGCTCCGGTTTGAGTGCTTACCGTCCATCCGGATCTGCTCTCGGCCAACGAGCGGGCATCGCCCTGCAACAAGCGTCCGCCCCGTTTTTCAAAGAGTGCTTTGTAAGCCAATGAGAGACCCTGCGGATCGGAGATGTTTGCCGGATCGCGATAGTGAACGCCCCCGATGACGCCATCACCCAGATGTGGCTCGCGTTCGAGGAGTTGGGCCTTGTCGAGAAGATCAACGGTGAGGCCGAAGGGACGGATGCGCTCGGCATCCTGAAGTGTTGATTGCGCGGATTTTTCCGAGCGATAGGCGCGAATCCAGCCTGTGCGCTTGAGGAGATGGGTGGCACCAGCCGCCTCGATCAGTGGTTCATGCTCGGCCAAGCAGTGCTCGATCAGTGGCAAAGCACCGGAAACAGCTTTGCCGTAGCGCGAAGGAGCCGAATTCCACCAATAGCGGACGAGCCACGGCGCGACGCTCAGCAAGGCATTCAGATGGTAATGAGCTTCGGGCCTGGTGTTGAAGGCGTAGTCGATCAATTCACGGAGGCCCCGAGGGAAGGCATAGGGGAAGATCGATGCGCGCTCGATGATACCGGCATTGCCGAAGCTCGTTTGGGAACCTGCTTCCTCGCGGTCGATCAGGACGACCGAACGGCCTTTTTCCTGAAGTTTCAACGCAACGCCGAGGCCGACAATTCCGGCACCTAGAACAAGACTATCCACGCTCACTTCCGAATTTGATGCCATTTGATCCACCGTGTCTCTTTCAAGGTTCTTTTGCATTGCAACACGATGCAAGGCAAGCCCGTGGATGGCGCTTATCATTCCCGAACGGGGCACCGATGGTAGACTCGACCCGATTGTTTCGAACGCGCGGGGATGCTATCGCCGAGAGATGACACACACCATTCTCATTGCACCCTCGATCCTTGCCGCAGATTATGCGCGTCTGGGCGAGGAAGTCACCGCATCGGACAAAGCCGGTGCGGATTGGTTTCATCTCGACGTGATGGACGGGCATTTCGTGCCGAATATCAGTTTCGGCGCCGATGTAATCAAGGCAATCCGGCCGTTTACGACGAAGCTGTTTGATGTGCATCTGATGGTGGAACCGGTGGATGGCTGGATCGAAGCCTTTGTGAATGCGGGAGCGGACAGTCTCTCGATCCATTATGAGGGGACTCCGCGGATTGCGGAGTCGCTGAAGACGATTCGGGCTTCGGGGAAACGAGCCAGTATCGTGCTCAACCCCGAAACGCCTGCCGAGATGGTGGCACCGCTGCTTGATCTGGTTGATATGGTGCTGGTGATGACGGTGAAGCCGGGGTTTGGTGGCCAGTCCTTCATCAAGGATATGATGCCGAAGGTTCGGGCTGTGCGGGACTTGATCGGCACGCGGCCGATTGATCTTCAGGTCGATGGTGGCGTGACGGCGGAGACGGCACCGCTTGCGGCAGAAGCGGGCGCAAATGTATTTGTTGCGGGATCAGCCGTATTCAAAGGCGGACCCACCCACTATGCCGACAGGATTGCCGCCATTCGCGCCAATGCGCAGGCTGCATTTCGTGGCTGAGTGTATCGAACGAGACCGTAAGCCGAGAAGGAAGAGTCGATGATTCCCCGCTATAGCCGCCCGGAAATGGTTGCGATCTGGTCGCCGGAGACGAAGTACCGGATCTGGTTCGAGATCGAGGCGCATGCCTGTGATGCGATGGCGGCACTGGGCGTCATCCCGAAGGAATCGGCGAGGATCATCTGGGAGAAGGGTGGCGCGGCGACATTCGATGTTGAGAAGATCGACGCGATCGAGCGGGAAGTGAAGCATGATGTGATCGCTTTTCTGACGCATCTTGCAGAATTTATAGGGCCGGAAGCGCGGTTTGTGCATCAGGGGATGACATCATCCGATGTGCTCGACACAACGCTTGCAATCCAACTCGCGCGTGCAACCGATCTCCTGATTTCGGATATCGACAAGCTACTTGCGGCACTCAAGCGCCGCGCATTTGAACATAAGCTCACACCCACAATCGGCAGGTCGCATGGGATACATGCAGAGCCTGTGACGTTCGGGCTGAAGCTGGCGGTTGCCTATGCCGAATTCCAGCGGTGTCGTGAGCGGCTTGTCGCTGCGCGCGCGGAGATTGCAACGTGTGCGATTTCAGGGGCTGTCGGGACGTTTGCGAATATTGATCCGCGTGTCGAGGAACATGTTGCCAAGGCGCTCGGGTTGGCGTTCGAGCCCGTATCAACGCAGGTGATCCCGAGGGATCGCCATGCGATGTATTTTGCAACACTCGGCGTCGTGGCGTCTTCAATTGAGAGGCTTGCAACTGAAATCCGCCATTTGCAGCGTTCGGAAGTATTGGAAGCGGAAGAGTATTTTTCGGAAGGGCAAAAAGGCTCCTCCGCGATGCCGCACAAGCGCAACCCTGTGCTGACGGAAAATCTGACCGGATTGGCGCGGATTGTCAGGGCGGCAGTGACGCCCGCGCTGGAAAATGTCGCGCTGTGGCACGAGCGGGATATCTCACACTCGTCCGTCGAGCGCATGTTCGCGCCAGATGCGACGGTGACGCTCGATTTTGCGCTGAACCGGCTGACACATGTGATTGATAAATTGCTGGTCTATCCGCAAAACATGCAGAAAAACCTCGACCGTCTGGGCGGGTTGGTGCATTCGCAGCGTGTTCTTCTGGCGTTGACGCAGAAGGGCGTAAGCCGCGAGGATAGTTATCGGCTGGTGCAACGCAATGCGATGCCGGTATGGCGTGGCGAAGGTGATTTTCTTGACTTGCTGAAAGCTGATCCCGATGTCTCGGCGCGTCTGAACGTTGCCGAGATCGAAGAATTGTTTGATCTCGGCTATCACTTCAAGCAGGTCGATACGATTTTCAGGCGCGTGTTCGGCGAGGCCTGACTTTTCGATCAGCTAAGGAGAATCAACGCAGCTTTGGTTGTTACGAAGACGCCGACGACGATGACAATTGCAGCAAAGACGCGTCCGAGAAGTGCTTTGCGGGCGGCGAGGATGGTGCCGAGGCGGGTGCCGAGCAGGCCGCCAATGACAGCGCTAACGATAAAGATCAGCGTCAAAGGCCAATCAATCAACCCCGACAGGGCATAGGTGACCGAGGTTGTTGCGCCGAATGCCGAGATGGCGACAAGCGAGGTGCCGATTGCAAACGAGATTGGCATTCCGGTGGCAAGCATCAGGCCGGGAACGATGAGAAATCCGCCGCCAATGCCGAAAAATCCGGACAGAATACCGACGGTGAAGCCTATTCCAACCAGAAGGGGGACAAGACGCCGAGCACTTGCGCGGGTGAGTTTCACATCGGGCACGCCCTCGGTCTCGGGGCGGTGAAACATCGCGATGCCGATAATGATCATGAGAATGCCGAAGAGACCGAGCAGTTTTTGGCCATCAACGAGTTTGGCGAGGTTGGCACCACCAACGGCACCAATCATCCCTGAGAGCGCAAAGACGGCGCCGCAGCGCCATTTGACGAGGCCGGATTTCGCCTTCGATGCGAGATTGGTGAGCGCGCTAACTGCAACAGCGAGTGCACTCGTTCCAATCGCGATGTGCGGGGACGAGACGCCGACGACATAGACGAGCAAGGGAACGGCAAGGATTGAACCGCCCCCGCCCACTACGCCCAGAATCAAGCCGGTCAATGCACCGGACATGATGCCGAGAATAAGTGTGGCGGGGTCGAGAACCATATCAAGAGGTCCTTATCTGGCGGTTCCATGGCATACGGCGCAGAATGTTGGCCATCCCGCACATGCCGGTGACACCGGAAAATGTTAGACCCGCTCCGACAAAGGCCGACAGAGCGTAAAAGCGCGGATCAACGCCAGTGCCGAGGATGACGCCAGTCAGTACGAGGAGGCCCGCCGCAATCATCACCTGCCGCATCAACTCGATTGGCGCACCCGCTTTTTTCTCGGTCGGTAGGCCAGCGCGTTTCCACGCGTCCATGCCGCCTTCGACGAGATAGGCTTTGCCGCCGACTGATTTAGCGAGACGTTCGGCATTGGCCTGCGTGCGTGCGCCGGAGCGGCAATGAAAGACAATGACCGCGTCGCCCGTCTTGAAGTCGGTGCTGTCCAGTTTGGAAAGCGGCGCATTGGTGGCGCACGGAATGCGCTCACGGGCGAATTCATCGGCTTCACGGATATCGATGAGGGCGGCACCCTCGCTGATCAATCGGTGAGCTTCTTTCGGTGGCAAGATCGGCAGGGTCATTTTGTACTCCCGTTTATTTTCAGATGACAGACAGATTAAATTTTAGATCCGCGGCAATAGAGATCATGCAGCGTTTCCAAAAGACGTTCGATTCTTGGATCGGCGATACGATACCAGATCGTCTGGGCATCGCGGCGGGTGGTTACCAACCCTTCCTCCCGCATTTTGGCAAGATGTTGCGACAGAGCCGATTGGCCAAGGCCGACAATTGACGCCAGTGAACCAACCGTCGCCTCGCCCTGTTCGACCAACCGGCACAGAACGAGCAACCGTTTTTCATTGCCAAGCGTTTGAAGAATAGCCGCCACGTTGGCAGCAGCACTCTCAAGGCTTATCGATTGAGTATGATCCATTGGAGATCTCCGATTGATCAGCGCAAATTTCATCTTGCATGTTTATTAGAAGTTTCTTATATTAGTGTCAACTAAAATAATGAAACCGAATAATTGGATCAAAACATGCCGAACGAACCCAAAATTCTCGCCTTTTTCGATGAGCCAACCAATACGGTGAGTTATCTCGTCGTCGATCCGGCTGCAAAAGAGGCGGCCGTCATTGATCCGGTTCTCGACTATGATCATCGTTCAGGCAAAGCGACCACAGCATCGGCGGATGCCATTCTGGCGAAAGCCAAAGCCGATGGTTTGACGATCACACTGGTTCTGGAGACCCATGCCCATGCCGATCATCTTTCAGGCGCGCCTTATATCAAGTTGAAAACGGGTGCCAAAGTCGGGATTGGCGAGCATATCCGCGAGGTGCAAAAAATCTTCCGGCCAATTTTCAATGCGCATGATGTCTCCGGCGACGGCAGCGAATTCGACCTGCTGTTCAAGGATGGCGAACATATCAAGCTTGGTTCGCTCGACATCGAGATCATCCATACGCCCGGTCATACGCCGGCCTGCATCGTCTACAAGATCGGTTCCCATGTTTTTGTCGGTGACACATTGTTTATGCCGGATTACGGCACGGCCAGGGCGGATTTTCCCGGTGGGAGTGCGCGGCAACTCTATCGTTCGATGAAGAAGCTCCTGAGTCTGCCTCCCAAAACGCGCTTGTATATGTGCCATGACTACAAGGCACCCGGGCGTGACCATTATGCATGGGAAACGACCGTTTCGGAGGAACGCGCAAAAAATCCGCATATTCATGACGGTGTGACGGAAGATGACTATGTCGCGATGCGCGAGGCACGTGATGCCAAGCTTGCGGCGCCAATGCTTCTGTTGCCGTCCATCCAGGTGAATATTCGCGCGGGAAAAATGCCGCAGCCGGATGCAAACGGAATCACCTATCTCAAAATTCCGGTCACACTGACTACATGAAGGCAGGGGATGCCAACGACGCCAACTGTGCTATTTGACGATTATCGAGGATAGACTGTTTCATTCGGGAAGCGGGAGTGACATTATGGGGAAATTAGAGGGCAAGGTCGCGTGGATCACGGGCGCGGGTAGCGGCATTGGCGAGGCGACAGCGCATGCCATGGCGAAAGAAGGGGCCATCGTCGCGCTGACTGGTCGCCGGAAAGAGCCATTGGACGCGGTCGCGCATATGATTGAAAAGGCCGGCGGCAAGGCATTGGTCGAACCGGGCGATGTCATGGACAAGGCGATGGCTCCTGCCGTTGTCGCGCGCATTCTGAAGTCCGCCGGGCGTCTTGACGTGCTCGTGAACAATGCGGGCACCAATGTGACCGCACGCACATTCGCCATGCTCACGCCTGAGAATCTCGACTATGTGATTCAGGCCAATCTCAACGGTGCCTATTATTGCGTTCTGGCGGTGCTGCCGCAGATGCGGGCACAAAAGGATGGTGTTCTTATTCATACGTCTTCATGGGCAGGGAGATATGTATCTCCTCTTTCGGGTACGGCCTATACGGCCTCCAAACATGCTGTCGTGGCGATGAGCCACAGCCTGAACATGGAGGAATTCAGAAACGGCATCCGGTCATCGGTGATCTGCCCGCACGAGATTTCAACCCCGATTCTGGACACGCGCCCCGTAAAGGTGACAGAGGAAGAGCGCGCGCGGATGCTGCAATCGGAAGACATGGCCAATCTCTATGTCTATATCGCGACGCAGCCGCCGCATGTCTGCATCAATGAAGTGACGATCGCACCGACCTGGAACAGAGCGTATCTGAATATGCTCTAGAGATCGTAATCCTCGATCCGACCCGTGCGGGGCCCTTCGGTTTTCTGAAGCGCCCTTGCGGTTCGCTCGACGGAACGGAAGAGGCGAATGAAATTGCCGCTGGCGATCTTGGCGATTGCTCCATCTGCCCAGCTGCGATCGACAAGGGCTGCGATAAGGTTCGGGAACTTGGAAACGTCTTCCAGACCCTCGGGTGTTGTGCCGCCAAAAAAGTCCGACCCGATGGCGATATGGTCGACGCCGGTTTTCTGCGCCATATATTCGATGTGGTTGCAGAGCTCGGGAATGGTAGCGCGAGGTTGCGGCCCCTTCGCCTTTACATGTGCAGCAACAGCAGCCGAGTGATCTTCGAGAAACGACGATTTGCCGTATTGATCTTTGAGCGGACGCGCCCAATCCCGCGCGGGTTGACTGATGAAATCCGGCACGAACGTCGCCATGATGACGCTTCTCTTGGCGCGAACACGGTCAAGGACGGAGTCGGGAATATTGCGCGGGTGATCGCAGAGTGCGAAAGCGTTGTTGTGCGAAAAAAGGACCGGCGCGCGCGAAATATCGAGTACGCGGTTCATCACGCTCGGTGCTGTGTGGGCAAGGTCAACGATGACTCCGAGCCGATTCAGTTCGAGCACGACGGCATCACCGAATTTGGTGAGCCCATCATGACGGGGAACGTCGGTGGCACTATCCACCCAATCAAGCGTCTCGTTATGGCAAAGCGTCATCAGGCGCACGCCGGCAGCATACCAAGCGCGCAGCGGGCCGAGGCTGTTTTCCAATCCAGCGCCGCCTTCAACTGTCATGAAGGACGCAATCTTTTTTAGCCGTTTCGCGCGTGCAATATCCGTGGAATTGATTGCGCGAAGAAAAACGTCCGGATAGGTGCCGCTCAACTGGTTGATAATATCAAGGAGTTCGAGTACCGCCCGCCCGGGCTTTTCAGCAAGCGTGGGGACGAAGGCAGCCCACCATTGCGCGCTGACGCGACCTTCCCGAAGGCGCGGAATGTCCGTATCGCTTTCGGGGTGCTTCCGCGAGAGGTCATATTTCGCAACATCCATCCGCGCTTCGGGGCGCGTGTGAATGATCCATGGAAGATCATTGTGCCCATCAACCAACGGAATTTTTTCAAGCAATTCCTTGCCATGGGACAGGGCCTGTTGCGAGGGCCTGAGAGCGGGCATTTCAATATTCCAACAAACGACCTGACGAAATGAACGTCATGGCATCACGTTACGCACACCGAATTATCGTAGAACCTGCAACTGTAATCCATCAGACAATAACTGTGCTGATTGCAATATTTCCTTTGGTCGCGTGCGAATAGGGGCAGACAATATGCGCCTTCGCCACGAGATCCTCGGCCTTGGCCTTGTCGATCCCGGGGAGGCTCACCTGCAAGGCGACCGAGATGCCGAAGCCTTTGCCATCATCGCGCGGGCCGACGCCGACAGATGCCGACACTCTTGCATTATCCGCGATCTTGACCTTCTCCTGACCAGCGACGAACCTGATCGCGCCGAGATAGCAGGCAGAATAGCCGGTTGCAAAAAGCTGTTCGGGATTGGTGCCGGCACCGCCATCTCCCCCCATTTCCTTGGGAACCGACAATCTGACATCGACCTTTTTGTCGTCTGTCGCGCCGTGTCCATCCCGACCGCCTGTCGCAGAACCATGTGCCGTGTAAAGAACATTGACCATAAGAACCCCCACCATGATAAATGACATAGTGATATGGAAAGATAATTCAGTAAAGCCTGTTTAAAGGCATCTGATGCTCGAAAGCGGCCTCGAACGCGATGATCGGCGCAGCGGACCTCTGTCAGTCATGTGTGTGCGGATGCGCATGATCATGACCACACTGTTCGTCATGGACGTGATCATGTAAGTGACCGTGACCATGGCTATGGCCATGATCATGCCCGCATTCGGAATCGGCTCCGTGCTCCGGTTGGAACGGGCGCGAAACGACGGTGATTGCGCAGCCAAGACCACGAACCATTTCGGCCAATCCGGGATCGTTTTCGATGTAGATCGCGTCTGCCGTGATCTCGGCAGGTGTATGGCGGTTGCCGATGTGCCACGAAACTTTGAGCAAGCGTAACGGGTTTTCTGCGCGAATTTCGAGCAGCGTTTCCGCCACCGCTTTGACCAGAACAAGGCTGCCATCCTCGAGTTTGAGGGCGTCGCCGTCATTCAGAACGGTAGCCCTTTCAAGATCGAGCAAGAAGGCAAGGCCATTTTCGCCGACCAATTCAACCCTGCGACAATATCGATCCTCATGATCGAGACTGACCGAATCAACAATCCGGCCAGGCTTTACGGCAGGTTTGCGAATGATGGATGTTGCGCGTTGCATCTGGAGACTTTCATTCAAATTTTTCGACCTGTAATCTTAAAACAGAAAATAGCGTTGCGCCATCGGCAGTTCGATAACAGGTTCACAGACAACCAATACCCCTCCCGCAGTCATGACGCAGGTTTCCGGATCAATCAGAATATCGGGCGTCGCATCCAGGAGACGGCGCCTTCCGAGAACGGCCGAGCTTTCAAGAGCGGGGACGGGTTTTATCCGGATCATAATGCGAAAGGCGGACGATTTTTGCCGGAAGCCGCTTTTGCTGGCCGTCGAGCTTGCCGATTTCAACCTCGGTATCAAGGGCCGAATGATTGATATCAACGCGCGCCATCGCGATATTTTTCTTGAGCAACGGCGAGCGCATGCCGCTAGTCACGACACCGATCTGTGCGCGATCGATATGGACGCAATCCCCATGGCCAACCGCATCATTGGAATCGATATCCAGGCCTACGAGTTTGTGACGCGGGTGCTCCTTGCGCTCGATCAGCGCAGCCCTGCCGATAAAATCATCGGTCTTTGATTTCAGCGGAACGGTAAAGCCGATACCGGCTTCAAACGGATCGGTCTGGTCGGAAAATTCATAATGCGCGAAGATCAATCCCGCTTCGATCCGGACCATGTCGAGGGCTTCGAGACCCATCGGAGCGATGCCATATTTTTGGCCCGCCGCCCAGACTGCTTCGAACACAGCTTTGGCATCCCTGGGGTGGCAGAAGATTTCGTAACCGAGTTCGCCAGTATAACCGGTGCGTGACAAAACGATTGGCGTACCTTCGAAATCTCCGATCCGGGCCGGCGTGAAGCGGAACCACTCGAGCTCTGCTACCGAGGGCTGAGCAGGCGACGTCCAGATAATGCCCTTCAAAAGGTCGCGGCTTTTCGGCCCTTGAACGGCGATATTATGGAGCTGGTCGGTCGATGAGCGCACCCATGCCTTGAACCCCATTTTTTCCGCCTGCTGACGCAGCCAAAGGCCGGAAAAATCATCGCCACCGACCCAGCGGAAATTGTTCTGGCCGAGACGGAACACGGTGCCGTCATCGATCATACCGCCATTTTCATAGCACATGGCAGTGTAGACGACATGCCCGTTCGACAGCCTCCGCATATCGCGCGTGACACAATATTGCATGAGCGCTTCGGCATCGGGACCGGTGACTTCGAATTTACGGAGCGGCGAGAGATCCATGATCACGGCGCGCTCGCGGCATGCCCAATATTCTTCCACTGCGTCGGTGTTGTTGAAGCGCGCCGGCAACCAATAGCCGCGGTATTCTGTGAAATTCCGTGTCATCTCGGAAAAATTCGAATGAAACGCGGTTTCCCTAGTCAATTCAACATCTGCATCCGGAGTCATGCGATAGGCCACCGCTTTCGAGAAGGTTTCTTTGGCTGAATAGACGCGGACATGAATATCCGTGGGATCCCATGCATTCGCCGCGTCGATATCATCGGGGCACGACGATGACACGCAGACAATATCCGTCAAGGCTTTCATGAGCACATAATCGCCCGGACGCGACCAAGGCTCGTCCAGATAGAGCTGATTATGGCCGTCAATCATCGTGTTGTAGAAGTAATTCAGCGCTTCCCAGCCCTTGCGGGGCGCTATGCCATAGGGGGCGAGCGCACTATTGAAATTGTCCGTGCAGTTCACATGGCCCGGATAGCCCATATCGTCATAATAGCGGCTGTTGCAGGCGGTTGCGAATGCATCGTGACGTCCGACCGTATCCTGAACGATCTCGATCAATGGCTCGAAATGCCGTCCGAAGGCTTTCGATGGCAGGCCCGGAGTGGGGTAGCTGCGGCCTGTCAACGTGCGGGTAATGGTCGCGTCAAGTGCGCTCTCGATCCCCTTGTCCAGTTGGCGCACAGAAAAACATTGGAAATCGGTACATTGCCTACCTGCGACGTCGATGATCTGGATGTATTCGCCAGCCTTGACGAGATAGGCGGATGCTGTGGCGGCAGCAATTCTCATCTCCTGAACCGGATCGCGCAGAGGATCCGGCAGAATATCTTCGTATTTCCGGACAATAGGCTGCGACCGTTTAATCAGCACCTCAATATCGGTCGCGACATCCTGCAGTTCAGCATCCATGATCGTGCCGGGGGCGACAACAATGAGTATACCCGACGCGGTGACCTTGAACGTCGCGGTTTCGCCCGCTTTTGACTGGTCCCCGAAAATGCGAAGGGACGAGAAAGAGGTAAGATCGACACCACGGCGCTCGAGCGCTCTCCGCGTTCTGGCAGCGTCGGGGTCATGACCGACGAGAATGGCTTGTAGCCCCTCGCCTTTTCCCGTTGCTGACGTGCCAAGCATGGCGAGGTCGGAGCGTCCATCCGATAGAACAGTGATCAATTCGCAGGGTTGGAGGCCCTCAATGTCACGAACGGTAACCTCGTCGCCGAAAACAATCGGTACCACAACGCTGCCGCCGCCACGTACCTTGTAGCGTTCGGTATTCGGAGGATTAGAGCGGATTCCCGGCCGCCATATCTGGCTCGGACGGGGAGCAATTCCACTAACAATGTGAAGGGGATCGGATATCATGCTCATGACCTGTATACCGACCCCCTCCTATTCGCAAAACTTAACTCAGCAATCGAGGGTATTGTCGCGCTCCCAGTCCGTCAATTGACGGCTGTACGCGTTCCAGTCTGCATGACGCATCCTCGTGTAGCCGTCGATAAACTCGGAACCGAGCATCGACCGCAATACGTTTGATTTCTCAAGAGACCGCAAGGCGTCCAGCAGGTTTAATGGCAGGCGTTTGGCATTTTTCACCTTGTGTCCGTCAGTATACATGTTGAGGTCGAGGCGCTTGCCCGGATCGCGCTTCTGGCGTATGCCGTCAAGTCCCGAGGCCAAAAGGCCGGCTTGCAGGAGATACGGGTTTACGGCACCATCGGCGAGGCGGAATTCGAATCGACCGGCATCCGGAATGCGGATCATGTGCGTGCGGTTATTGCCTGTGTAGGTCACGGAATTGGGGGCCCACGTCGCGCCGGAGATCGTGCGCGGTGCGTTGATCCGCTTGTAAGAATTGACTGTCGGATTGGTTAAAGCACAGAGCGCGTCAGCATTGTGGATCAGCCCGCCGATGAAATGATACCCCAATGGCGAAACGCCGAGTTCACCCTTCGGATCCGAGAATAGGTTTTTCTTTCCGTTCCAGATCGATACGTGCGCATGGCAGCCATTGCCGGTGAGATTGACGAACGGCTTAGGCATGAAGGTGGCGCGCATGCCATGTTTTTCAGCGATGGATTTGGTCATGAATTTGAAGAAAGCGTGACGATCAGCCGTCATAAGCGCGTGGTCATATTCCCAGTTCATTTCGAACTGGCCGTTCGCGTCTTCATGGTCGTTCTGGTAGGGCGCCCAGCCAAGGCTCAACATGGAGTCGCAAAGCTCGGTAATAACTTCGTAGCGACGCATCAGCGCCTGCTGGTCATAGCATGATTTCTCCTGCGTATCCGCGTCATCAGAGACGCGTTTGCCGTCCGGCGTGATCAGGAAGAATTCGCACTCGACGCCCGTCTTGAGCGTGTAGCCATCGTTTTCGGCGGTGGCAAGCACGCGCTTCAGCATGTTACGGGGCGCATGTTCCACGGCCTTACCGGCCATCCAGAGATCCGCCGCCAACCAGCCCACTTCCGGTTTCCACGGAAGCTGGATCAGGCTGTCGGGATCAGGAACGGCGAAAAGATCTGGGTCGGCCGGCGACATTGAGAGCCAAGTCGCAAAACCTGCAAAGCCGGCACCATTCTTGGCCATATCGCCGATCGCTTGCGCCGGTGCGAGCTTGGCGCGCTGCACACCATAAAGATCCGTATAGGAAATCAGGAAATATTTGATGCCTCTTTCCTTTGCGGCTTTCACCAGATCAATCGCCATTTTCTCCCCCAATTATCCGTTTTTACCACGTTTTTTCAACTGACTTGAACCTAGAACACGCCCGACCTTCCGGGAACCCAATTGGTCCCGGCGAGCGGAACCCCGGACATGGCAGAAGCCTCGATTGTCAGCGCGCAAAGATCTTCCGGCTCAAGATTATGCAGGTGATTCTTGCCGCATGCGCGGGCGATCGTTTGAGCTTCGAGGGTCATCACTTTGAGATAGTTTTTAAGCCGGCGTCCGCCGAGAACTGGATCAAAGCGCTTGTAGAGTTCGGGATCCTGAGTTGTGATACCGGCCGGATCCTTGCCTTCGTGCCAGTCATCATAGGCGCCAGCTGTGGTGCCGAGCTTGTTGTATTCTGCCTCATAAATCGGGTCATTATCACCGAGCGCGATCAGAGCTGCTGTTCCGATCGCAACGGCATCGGCACCGAGTGCCATCGCCTTGGCCACGTCGGCTCCGGAGCGGATACCACCCGAGACGATCAGTTGCACCTTGCGGTGCATACCAAGATCATGAAGTGCCTTCACCGCCTGGGGGATACAGGCAAGAATTGGCATACCGACGTTTTCAATGAACACGTCCTGTGTCGCGGCCGTACCGCCCTGCATCCCATCAAGCACCACGACATCAGCGCCAGCCTTGATCGCCAGAGCCGTGTCATAATAGGGGCGCGCGCCGCCAATCTTGACGTAAATCGGCTTTTCCCAATCGGTGATCTCGCGAATTTCCATGAGCTTGATTTCAAGATCATCCGGCCCGGTCCAGTCGGGGTGCCGACACGCCGAGCGCTGGTCGATCCCCTTAGGCAGGTTCCGCATCATTGCGACGCGGTCGGAGATTTTCTGGCCGAGCAGCATACCGCCGCCGCCGGGCTTTGCGCCTTGACCGACGACCACCTCGATCGCGTCGGCACGACGCAAATCATCCGGGTTCATGCCGTAGCGCGACGGAAGATATTGATAAACGAGCGTTCTGGAATGGCCGCGTTCTTCCTCCGTCATGCCGCCGTCACCCGTTGTCGTCGAGGTGCCGGCAGCTGTTGCACCGCGACCGAGAGCCTCCTTGGCGGGGCCGGACAATGCGCCAAAACTCATGCCGGCGATTGTCACAGGAATGTCGAGATGAATCGGCCTTTTTGCATAACGCGTTCCGAGCCAGACATCCGTCGCGCATTTTTCGCGGTATCCTTCGAGCGGATAGCGGCTGATCGAGGCGCCAAGGAACAGCAAATCGTCAAAATGCGGCAGACGACGTTTTGAGCCGCCACCACGGATATCATAAATGCCCGTCGCCGCCGCGCGACGGATTTCCGCGTTGACGTCGTTCGAGAATGTCCAGGACTGACGCGGCGGCGTGTGCGGAAAATCGCTCATTTTCGACCCTCAGTATGACGACGCGTTGTCGATGTTGAAGTTGTAGAGTTTACGCGCCGAACCGTAGCGCCTGAATTCCTCGGGTCTTGCCTTACCGTCGGCTTCACCCCGTTTCAGGAGATCGGCGAGAATCTCGTAATGCTCGGGACGCATTTCCTTCTCGATGCAGTCCGTGCCCAAACTTTTGACCGAACCACGCACAAAGAGTCGCGCTTCATAGAGCGAGTCACCTAGTGCTTCGCCGGCGTTTCCCAGAACAACAAGGTTACCCGACTGCGCCATGAAGGCAGACATATGACCGATATTGCCGTGGACAACGATATCAATACCTTTCATCGAAATACCGCAGCGCGACGAGGCATTGCCTTTGATCACGAGGAGGCCGCCGCGACCCGTTGCGCCGGCATACTGGCTTGCATCGCCATCGATGATCACAGTGCCGGACATCATGTTTTCAGCAACACCCGGACCGGCCGAGCCTTTAACCCGGACCGTTGCCAACTTGTTCATTCCGCCGCAATAATAGCCGGTCGATCCACGAACGGTGACATCCACCATCGCATCAAGGCCAACCGCGATGGCATGCGCACCTTTCGGATTGATGATTTCCCATGCTGTCTGGTTCGTCTGGCCCTTCAGCGCGTGAAGCGTCGAATTCAACGCGCGCAGTCCCTGAACCTCTAGATCAAAAGTCTGCATGCTCAGCGTTCCCAGAAATAGACAGTGGCAGGTTCAGGTTCCCAGACGCGCGCGGTCTCGATGCCGGGAAGGCTAACCATGGCACGGTACTCAGAACCAAAAGCGACATATTGATCGGTCTCGGCCATGACGGCAGGCTTGCAGGCAATCGGGTCGCGTACAACGCCAAAGCCGTTCTTTGTTCCGACGACAAAGGTAAAAAATCCGTCGAGATCGGTCAATGTTGCTTCCATCGCCTCGCCGAGCTTGGAGCCTTCCTGAAGTTTGTGACTGATGAAAGCGGCAGCAACCTCGGTGTCGTTTTCGGTCTCGAAGGCCATGCCAGCTTCACGCAGGACACGGCGTACCGAATTATGATTTGAGAGTGATCCGTTATGAACAAGGCACTGGTCAGAACCGGTCGAGAAGGGATGGGCGCCCATCGTTGTTACCGCGGATTCGGTTGCCATTCTCGTATGGCCGATACCATGCGTACCGGACATATGGGCAATGTCGAACCGGCGGGCCACGTCCTTCGGAAGCCCGACCTCTTTGTAGATTTCGATCTCCTCGCCTGCGCTCATGACACGTGCGGAGGGGCGCATCTCGCGCACTGCAGTTCGCGCCGCATCGATCTTGTCCGACGGGAGTGTCAGCACGGCGTGAGTGTCCTTGGATGCAAGCGTTACATTCGCGCCGATAACTTTACCAAGGTCAGCTGCAAGCGTCTTGAAGTCCTCGGCAGCATTGGCGGATTGCATGGTCAGTTTGGCCTTGCCCTTTTCCGGCCGGGTATAGATTGCAATACCGGCACTATCAGGACCGCGATCCGTCATGGTGATGAGCATGTCCGTCAACATAGCGCCCAGTTTGGGCTCCAATTCCGAATCTTTGAGAAACAATCCAACAATTCCACACATGAGGCTTTACCCATCAGACACCAATATACATCCCAGAATAAGCACGACCTCAAGCCCTGTCAATTCGTACGAAAAAAATATTCCTGAGAAGAAAATCAAGTCCCGCGCGGATAAATGATGACCGATAGATAGGTCATTGGCGCTGAAAGAAGGTGTTTTGGACCATGTAACGCGCCGGAGTCGAACATCAAAGCATCGCCGGGGGAAAGATGATAGTCGCGATCGGCGTGTGAATAAATGACCTCGCCGGTGAGCATATAGATGAACTCGGTTCCCTCGTGCTGAAACGCCGTGTAGGGCGCGGCATCCTCGGTGAGCGTAATGAGATAGGGCTCGACACTGATATCGCCCCCGAGGCTGTGACCCAGAAGATTATACTGATGCCCGACTTTTGTGCCGCGACGTTGGATTGCGACCCCCTGCCCTGCGCTGACATAGGAACAATCGCGACGCTCCTCAAATGCTGAAAAAAGTAACGTGATTGGAACGTTGAGAGCTTTGGCGATGGATTGCAGGGTTGTGAGGGACGAAGAAATCTGACCATTTTCGATCTTGGACAGCATTCCTGTTGAAACATTGGCCGCCTCCGAGAGCTCTGCGACCGTCAATCCGTTACGCTTGCGAAAGGCCCTGATCTGGTGTCCGATTGCCTGTTCAAGTGTGTGGGATACACTTTCGGGTGCGCCGGATCCCGTCGCAAGAATGATTGCTTCCATTGCCTTCGCGTCAATTTTTGTACGCTTCATTGTGCCCCGCCTGACGAAAACCGGGCAAACAGTAACCAGAACCGATGCAAGCGGCAATAACTAATGCCAAGCTGAGTGATTGCCGACTTTTTTCAGGATCATCACGTACCGGGACTGACGTCAATCCCGTGAATGGATCCGGCATCTTTCAACCAGTTCCAGAAACTCCGCGCGAAACCTCTTGCAACCGCGAATAAGAAGGTCGGTTTATCGTCAACCTGCCAGATTGTTACCGCGATATGGCTTGCATGGGTCAAAGCGACGTCGTCGGGTCGGAAGGCCCGAGGGTGCAGGTCGAGCGGGACGCCTGTCGCAATGACCTCGCGGCTTGCCGGACCAGAAACACGAATGAGCGTCCGCGCATCGCCTTGATCGGTGAATGACGCGAATTTACCCAATTTTGCGATCATTTCACGATCAAAATCGGGATGAGAGGCCATATCTGTGATGGCGATCCATTGATCGGGACCGGCCCAGAGAAAGGCAATTCCGTCGGCTTCAACGCGTCTTGGGGCGGTCGGCAATTCAATTTTGAACAGCTTCTTGACCACACCCTGCAAAGACCCAGATTGCCCTTTTCGTGCTGCGATGCTGACAACCGAAAAGCCGGTCATCTCGGAGACTACGAGCCCCGCCGGCCCCTTCTGGCTGCCAATCCGGCTATTGCAGGACAATTCCGGCACTACTGAACGAAGTTCTAGCGTTCTGTTAGCCACGAAGCTTCTCCCCTTCCGGATCGTAGAAAATTGGCGAAACAACCTCGACAAGATATTCTTCACCACGGATCGGATCGCACGCCCGGATGATTTCGCCCATCCGTTCCGGCCCGCGCGCAAGGAACCCTAACCCGATCCAGTGGCCGACCGACGGCGAGAAGGCCACAGACGTCATGTAGCCCTCGTCATTCTGCGCGGTCGCTTCCAATCCTTGCCGGATGAAATGGGCCCCCGCGCGAATCCGCCGTTTGCGGTCAACCGGACGGAACCCGACGACGACAGGCCTGCTCGGATCAACGAGCGCCGGACGACCGGCGAGAACGCGGCCGATATAGTCTTTCCTGGTCGACATCATCCGTCCGAGGCCGAGATCGCCAGCGGTACTGATGCCATTCAGTTCGGCGCCGGCGACGTGGCCTTTCTCGATCCGCATGACACCGAGTGCTTCCGTGCCATAGGGCGTTATGCCGTATTCCGCACCAGCTTCCATAATCCTCCGGATCAAACCATCGCCATAGCGCGACGGAACGCCGATCTCGAAGGCAAGTTCGCCCGAAAATGACAGGCGGTAAAGCCGTGCTCGGGTGCCATCGCATACGGTGATTTCGCCCGCTGCCATGTAAGGAAACGCGGCGTTGCTGATGTCATGTTCAGGATCAACAAGTTTCAGGAGCACGTCACGTGCATGCGGCCCGGCAAGCGAAAATTGCGCCCATTGCTCGGTCGCGGAAATCATCTGCACATCAAGATCAGGCCAGAGCCATTGGTGGCAAAATTCCAGATGCTGCATGACTTTGGCCGCATTGGCCGTTGTTGTCGTCATGAAGAAATGGTCTTCGCCGAGACGGGTGGTTGTGCCGTCATCCATGACGATCCCGTCTTCACGGAGCATCAGGCCGTAACGAGCACGGCCAATGGCCAAATTCTTCCAACCATTAATGTAGACGCGCTCAAGGAATTCCGCGGCATCAGCGCCTTGAATATCGATCTTTCCGAGTGTTGAGACATCGCACACACCAACTGACGAGCGGACAGCTTTGACTTCCCGGTTGACTGTTTCAAGCCAATCGTTTTCGCCCGGCTTCGGATAATATTGCGCGCGAAGCCAATAGCCGGCTTCGACAAAGACAGCGCCCTGCTCGACAGCCCATTCATGGGAGGGCGGCAAGCGCGTCGGCTTGAAGTTTTTTTCGCGATGGTGCCCCCCGAAGGCTCCAATTGCGACGGGAGAAAAAGGCGGGCGCATTACGGTCGTGCCCACATTTTCAATCGCTTTGGCAGTGAATTCAGCCATCAAGGCCAAGCCGTTCACATTCGCCGTCTTGCCTTGGTCGGTCGCCATCCCCAGTGTCGTGTAGCGCTTGAGATGCTCGACCGAGCGGAAACCTTCACGCTCGGCGAGTTCAATGTCGAGAACGGAAACGTCATTCTGAAAATCGACAAAAGATTTGCCGCGGGAGTTTATAACACGCCAGAGTGGTTGAATGGCCGTGCTTTCCGGTTCGACCGACGGCAGGGCAGATTTTATCGCTTTGAACCCTACGGCAATGGCTGCGTCTTGACCAAGAGAGTCACCCGTGGTGATCGCATCCGCGAGCGAAAGAGCGCCCGATGCCGAACCCGCAACAGCCATTCCGGGAGGCACAGCACCGGGGACGAAGGCTGCAATCGAGGAATTCCAGACCGGGCGACCATTCAGATGGGTTGTCAGGTGAACACTCGGGTTCCAGCCACCTGACATGGCGATCAAATCACACGGTAGGGTGAGCAAGCTACCATCCGGGAGACGGATTTCGGCGCCCGAAACGCTTTTCGAGCCGAGAGCGCGTTCGACCGAGCCACCGGATATGACGCGAACCCCTGTCTTTTTGGCCAAAGCTTCGACGATGGGAGAAACTACCGGACGCGGGTCCACTAGGGCAGCAACGGACACACCGGCTGCAGCGAGTTCGGACACAGTCGACGCGGCGTCGTCATTATTGACGAAAACGATTGCATTACTGCCAGAAGCCACGCCAAACCGGTTGAGATAAGTGCGGACAGCACCCGCCAGCATGATGCCCGGGCGATCATTATTGCCGAATACAAGAGGGCGCTCGATTGCGCCGGCGGCCAACACGGCGCGCTTTGCAACAACGCGCCAGAGCCGCTGCCGTGGCGCGTGATGGTGAGGTTCGGTAAGGTGATCCGAGACGCGTTCGAGCGCGCCATGTGTTCCGCCATCATAGACGCCGAAAACAGCAGTGCGTCGCAGGATACGGACTTCTGGTTCGGCTTCGAGTTCGGCCACCATCTTAGCGGCCCACTCTGCCGAAGACAGGCCGTTGATGATCCGCTGATCACCTAAAAGACGACCACCGAGTGCCGCGTCTTCCTCGGCAAGAACGACCCGCGCGCCGGAGCGTGCCGCTGCACGCGCAGCCATCAAACCAGCCGGACCGGAGCCAATGACGAGAACGTCACAAAAGAGTGTCGATTTTTCGTAATGATCCGGATCATCAAGGCCGGAAACCTTGCCGAGGCCTGCTGCGCGCCGGATCATTGGTTCGTAGAGCTTTTCCCAGAAGGAGGCAGGCCACATGAAGGTCTTGTAGTAGAAGCCTGCAGTGAGGAATGGCGACAAGAATGAATTGATCGATAACAGATCAAAATCCAGCGACGGCCAACGGTTCTGGCTCTCCGCCTCAAGGCCTTGGTAAAGCTCGATCATCGTGGCGCGGGTGTTGGGTTCACGACGGGCGCCCGAGCGCAACTCGACGATACCGTTCGGCTCCTCCGACCCCGCCGCGATCAGACCACGGGGCCGATGATATTTGAACGAGCGGCCGATCAGACGGACATTGTTGGCAAGGAGTGCCGATGCCAGCGTATCGCCCGCAAAGCCTTGATAAAACCGACCGTCAAAGCTGAAAGTGAGACTACTCGAGCGGTCAATCTGACCGCCTTTCGGAACGCGAGACGAGCCTGGAGGGAGGGTCATCGGGCCGCTCCTGTGGTTTTTTCGGACAAACGAACGTCTTTTGCAGACTCAACGCCAAAAATTTCGTGGGTTCGAACGTCGCGCGTCACAACCAACCACGCGTGACATCCGGTATTGTGATACCACAGTTCGCGATGGCGACCAACGGGGTTTTCCCGCTGATAGACATAGTCGACGAAGGCCGCGAGGGCATCCGGACGTGCCGGATCGGGACGCTGCACCGTGGCATCGCCGAGATAGATGAATTCATCAAGGCTGCGATTGCCGCAGTGCGGACAGGTAATACGCATCGTGACTGCCTCTCAGTGCAAATTCGGTTGGGCACCAACGCCCTTTTCATCAATCGTGTGGCCGGTCGCAAAGCGGTCAAGCCGATAGGCCGTACCGACTGAGTGCATCTCGTCTTTCGCTAGAAGATGAGCAAAACAGAAGCCCGAGGCTGGCGTCGCTTTGAAGCCGCCATAGCACCAGCCTGCGTTCAAATAGAGCCCATCAATCGGGGTTTTATCGATGATTGGCGAGCCATCCATCGACATGTCCATAATTCCGCCCCAATGTCGTAGTAGCCTTATCCTCCCGATGGCAGGCATCAAGGCCATGCCGCCCTCACAGACATCCTCCATTGTCGGAAGATTGCCGCGCTGGGCGTAAGAGTTGTAGCCGTCGAGATCGCCGCCAAACACCAATCCGCCTTTATCAGATTGGCTTATGTAGAAGTGCCCGGCGCCGAAGGTGACAACAGTATCAATGAACGGTTTGATCCCTTCCGAAACGAATGCCTGCAAAACATGGCTTTCGATGGGGAGATTTAGGCCTGCCATTGAAGCGACGCGTGACGAGTTGCCTGCACAGGCAAGGCCGATCTTTTTCGCGCCGATATAGCCGCGGGTCGTCTCGATACCGACCGCCCTGCCCTTCTCGGTGCGGATGCCGGTAACCTCACAATTTTGAATGATATCAACGCCTTGTGCATCCGCTCCCCGGGCATAACCCCACGCAACGGCATCATGCCGGACAGTGCCGCCGCGGGGTTGGCGGAGGCCTCCCTGAATGGGAAAACGATTATTGGCAAAATTGAGGAAAGGGAGATGCTTTTTGACGCCGGCGGCATCGAGCAGTTCGGCATCGACACCGTGCAGCCGCATGGCGTTGCCGCGGCGGACATAGGCATCGCGCTGGGCGTCAGAATGAAAGAGGTTGATGATGCCGCGCTGGCTGATCATCGCATTGTAGTTGAAGTCCTGCTCGAGACCCTCCCAGAGCTTCATTGAGAGCTCATAGAAGGGAATATTGCCCGGAAGAAGGTAATTTGAGCGGATAATCGTGGTATTTCGGCCAACATTGCCCGACCCGATCCAGCCCTTCTCGACGACGGCGATATTCTTAACGCCGTAGACTTTGGCAAGGTAATAGGCGGCTGCGATGCCGTGGCCGCCGCCGCCAACGATGACGACGTCATAGGCGGGCCTGGGCTCCGGCTCGCGCCACATGGGTTGCCAGCCCTTGTGCCCGCCGAGCGCCCCGGAGATGACTTTGAAGATCGAAAAACGGTCATTCGCCATGAAATTCGCCATGAAATTCGCCTGTTTTGGCCGACTCAGCTGGGAGCACTCTAGCCGAGCATCGCCAAACAGGGTATATAAGTTTTACTTATAATAGGACCTTCCGATGACGACACGCCTTGACGGCCTGCCTTTTGACTTGAGAAGCCTGCAAATCTTTCTTGCGGTGTGCGACACCGGCTCGATCACGGATGCGGCGCGGCAGCTCAATTTGTCGCAACCTGCTGTTTCACAAGCGATTTCCGACATCGAGGCGCGTTCAGGTGCACACTTGTTCGACCGCGCCGTGCGCCCGATCGGGCTGACGCGGGCGGGGGGCCTGTTGCGGCAACGCGGGAGCAGTCTGCTGGCGGAAGCGCGCCAGATCGCGCCGCTCTTGCGGGAAATGGTGCAGCATCGGTTGCCGCTGATCCGGGTGGGGCTGGTCGACTCGATGTCACGTGCTCTTTTGGTTGATTTGAGCGCAAAACTGGCGGAATCGACGGAAAATGTTGCGGTTTTGTCGGGTTTGACCGCCTCCCATGCGAGCGCGTTGCTGACAAGACGGCTTGATCTGCTGATCGGGGTGGATGACCTTGAAGACCTTGACGGATTGGAGCGCTGGCCGCTCCTGAGCGAACCCTATGTGCTGCTGGCGCCTGATGATGTCGATCTGCCGAAAGAGCCGCAAGACCTTGCAATATTTGCAGAAAAACATGATCTCGTCCGGTTCAGCGCACGCTCCCAGACGGGGATCGAGATCGAGCGGCACCTCAGGCGGCTGAAGCTCGACCTGCCGCGGCGGATGGAATTCGACACGCCCTTCGGCGTGACGGCGCGGGTGGCGGCGCGGCAAGGCTTTGCGATTACAACGCCGCTCTGCCTTCTGGAGGCGGCGCTGCCCATGGACGGGCTGGTCTGCCGCCCCTTGCCGGGGCCGAGTTTGAGGCGGACATTGACGTTGATCGCGCGGCAGGCCGAGCTTGGACGGCTGCCGCACCACCTTGCAGGCTTCTGCCGCGAGCGGCTGGAGCTGAACGCGATCCCCTCGATCGAGGCACAATTCCCCTGGCTCAAGGGACTGGTGCGCTGCGCCTAACCCCAGAAATACTTATACTCCAACGGCCTCCAACACGCCGGATTCCATGGAACAACGGCCAGAATGTCCGATGGAACATGTCCGCGCCGCGGGGGGAGTGTTTCCGTTCGGGTGTCCAACGTCGGAATTGGGGAGTTGTCTTCCTTCTCCCATTCGTGAGAAGGTGTCGCGGGACGCGACGGATGAGGGGGTGGTGAACGCGGCGGCGACGGCCTTGCAACTGGCCACGCGGTTTGGCGGGGCCTTTGAAGGCTCGGGCGATGGCGGCAAGCGTGACAAAGTGCTTCCGTTGCGGTCACACCGAATTTCGTGGGTCATCGTAGCGCGGGACTTGCGCCAGCGCGACGTCGCGGTTTAGTCTGCACCGGTGAACGGCGGTACTGTCAGCTCAATTTCCCGGGCGTCCCGCATGGCCGCCGCAGACCTGACAGGACCTGCAATTGATGACAGCCGCGACAGCGATACCCCAATCCATAACACCCGCTCGGACGCAACACACCATGGGCGGCTACGTCCGGCCCCTGGCACATGCAGGCGATCGTCAACGCGTTGCAGGGTTGAAGGCAGTGGGTAAGGGTGGGTCATGTCGCGACTGACGGATCTGATCGCGCGGGCCAAAGCCAGGGACAGCGCGCTGGGGGATGAACTGGAGCGCGAGTTCAAGGCGCTGGCGTCGCGCCGCGCCTTTGGCCTGAACTTCGAACGGTATCGGCCGGAAAGCGTGGAGCTGCCGGGGCGACCTGTGCGGCGGGGCGACAAGGTTCGCATCCTACCCACGCGCGGCACGACACCGCGCGGGGATCAGCGGCTGTGGCGGGTGACGCGCATCGAGGGTGACGGCGAGGCGCGGATGGCGCAGATCACGCTCGTCGACGCCGAGACACCCGAGACGGCCGACGTGGCGGTTGCCGATCTGGTCGTGGTCGCCGAGTTCCGCGACTTCATCTATCCCGGTCTTGTCAGCACGGGGCGCGTGTCGCGCGGGGGCGACAAGCCGTTCCACACGGTGATCAACGGCGAAAACTTCCATGTGCTCGAGGCGCTGACCTACACCCACCGCGGCAAGATCGACGCCATTTACATCGACCCACCCTACAACACCGGGGCGCGGGACTGGAAATACAACAACGATTATGTCGAGGGAGATGATCTTTATCGGCACTCGAAATGGCTGGCGTTCATGGAGAGGCGACTGACCGTTGCCGGTCAATTGCTGAACCCAAATGACTCAATCCTGATCGTAACTATCGACGAGAAGGAATATTTGCGTTTGGGCCTGCTGCTGGAGCAGGTATTTCCCGAAAGCAGAATCCAGATGATAAGTGCAGTGATTAACCCGGCGGGCATCACGCGCCAAGGTGCTTTTGCTCGGACAGATGAATAC
>JBJTDR010000006.1:0-4143 GCA_046092445.1 Hyphomicrobiales bacterium
GTGAACAAGGCGACGCGCGCTTTGTTCAAAATTGCTGACACGCCGGAAAAGATGGTCGCGCTCGGGGAGCATGAAGTCCGTGAACATGTTAAGACGATCGGACTTTACCGCAACAAGGCAAAGAACGTGATTGCCTTGTCAAAAGCGCTGATCGCGGATCATCAGGGAGAGGTGCCCGAGAATCGTGATGCACTTGTGAAGCTGCCGGGCGTTGGCCGGAAAACTGCCAATGTAGTGTTGAATATGGCCTTTGGTTGGCCGACCATCGCGGTGGATACGCATGTATTCAGGGTTTCGAACCGCATCCCGCTTGCCATCGGCAAAACGCCAGAGGCGATCGAAAGCGGGCTCGAAAAAGTTATACCGGCAGCGTATGCGCTGCACGCGCATCATTGGTTGATCCTGCACGGACGGTATTTGTGCAAGGCACGCGCGCCGGAATGCTGGCGCTGCCCGATCAAGGATCTGTGCCGGTTCGAGCTGAAAACGCCGATGCCCAAGCAGAAAAAAGAAGCGGCTTCCTAGCCCAGAACGAGAAACCCCAGAAGACCGGCGGAGCCAAGAAAAATACGCCACCAGGCGAAAACAGCAAACCCATGCTTCGAGACATAGGTGAGCAGGCCGGTAATGACGAGCAAGCCCATGACGAACGACGCCAGAAAGCCGATACCGATCAGTTGAAAATCCGCTGCGCCGAGGGTCGCAAAATTCTTGTATAGGTCATAAGCGAAAGCACCAACCATTGTCGGAATGGCGAGAAAAAACGAGAATTCCGCTGCGGCCCGCTTATCTGCTCCTAGCAACATGGCACCAACGATGGTTGCACCGGAGCGGGAGACACCCGGGATCAGGGCGGCGCATTGCAGAATGCCGATCTTCAGTGCCATGGGTAATGGAAACATCATGGCGTTCCGGTGGCGCTGCTGCTGCGGCAAACGATCGACAATCAGAAGAATGATCCCGCCTGCAATCAGCGTAACGCAGACAATCATCGGATTGAACAGTACGCCCTTGATAAATCCGTGCAGGACAATACCGAGGAGTGCTGCCGGGAGAAACGCGATCAGAATACCCAAGATGAAATTTCGTGCTTCGGCGCTTTTCGGTGCGTCGAGTAACACCCTGAATAGGCGTTGGAAATACACCAAAGCGAGAGCAAGGATGGATCCCAATTGGATCAATACGGCAAATGTTTTGTCAAAAACCGGATCCCCGAAGCCGAGGCCGAGAAAATGCTCCGCGAGAAGCAGATGGCCGGTAGATGAAACAGGCAGATACTCTGTCAATCCTTCGATAATACCGAGCATGATCGCCTTGAGAAATTCAACGCCCATATCGTGTCTCATCTTTCGAGGATGAACTGGAATGTGATTGAAAGGGAATTCAAGACCGAATCACATTGTTTTGCCAAAGATGTAGCTATATACGGTGCAGTAATTGCGTGCCATCCCGATAATGTGCGGATGTTGCGACTGGAGCACCATGGGTTTTATGCCCTTCAAACCTCAAAGAGTTCAAACGAGCGCAATGGCAGTTTTGTATCAAGCCCGATTTTGTCCGCATTCCCGCTTCATCCGTCTCGTACTCGGCGAATTTGGCATCGAGGCTGACCTAAAGGAAGAGCTTGTCTGGGAGCGGCGGAGGGAATTCCTGTTGCTCAATCCCGCAGGAACGACGCCTGTCTACGAGGAAGAACAGGTCGGGGCCGTTCCGGGGGCGGAAGTGATCGCGGAATATCTCGACGAGACCAGAGGCCTTGCGCTCGGTGAGCACCGGTTTTTGCCCGATGATCCGAAGGGACGGGTGGAGGTGAGGCGATTGATGGCGTGGTTCAATGCGAAGATGTTCGAGGAAGTGACCGTCCACCTGCTGCACGAAAAAATCACCAAGCGTTTTATGCCGCAGGCGCAGGGCGGCGGGGCGCCGGACATGGGGGCTATTCGTGCGGCCCGCAACAATATCAGGTATCATCTTGCCTATATCGGGTTCCTGACGGCGCAGCGGAACTGGCTTGGAGGGGACCGGTTGAGCTATGCCGATCTCGCGGCGGCTGCGCATTTGTCGGTTGCGGATTATTTGGGTGATGTGCCGTGGAGTGAATACGAGGCAGTAAAGACCTGGTATGCGCGGGTGAAATCCCGCCCGTCCTTCAGGACGCTGCTGTCTGATCGGGTGGCAGGGATGGAAGCGTCATCCCATTACGCGGATCTCGATTTCTGACGCCCGATACCCTCAAATCGCGGTTGATTGAGCGCGCCCGCGACGAGGGTTTCGTTACGTTCCGCGTGACAACGCCGGATGCTATTCCTCACGCTCAAGACAATTTGAAAGCGCATCTTGCCGGCGGCTTTCATGGCAGCATGAATTGGATGGCCGAGCGGGTTGCGGAACGTGCAAACCCGAAAATCCTGTGGGAAGACGTTCGCAGCATTATGATGCTCGGGATGAGCTATGCACCCGAGAGCGATCCGCTCGCGGCATTAAACCTCGGGGACCGCGGCGTTATCTCCGTCTATGCCCGATCGCGCGATTATCATGACGTGATCAAGGGAAAGCTCAAGCAGATTGCGGGCGTGCTGGCGGCAGAGAATGAGGCCGTAAAGGTGTTCGTCGATACGGCACCCGTCATGGAAAAACCGTTGGCTGCGGCGGCTGGTCTCGGCTGGCAAGGAAAGCATACGGTGCTGGTGTCTCGTGAGCACGGTTCGTGGCTGTTTCTGGGGGCGATTTTCACGACGGCAGAGCTGCCGTCGGACGAGCCGGAAGCCGACCATTGCGGATCCTGCACCCGCTGCCTTTCCGCCTGCCCGACCAATGCGTTTCCGGCGCCCTATCAACTCGATGCGCGGCGCTGCATTTCGTATCTGACGATCGAGCACAAGGGGCCGATTGCCCGTGAACTCCGCGAAGGAATCGGCAATCGTATTTTCGGCTGTGATGATTGCCTCGCCGTCTGCCCCTGGAACAAATTTGCCAAGGCTGGGCGGGAAACGAAGCTTGCGGCGCGTGACGATCTCGCCGCTCCGTCGCTCAGCGAATTGGTACGGCTTGATGATCGGGCTTTTCGAACGCGATTTGCGGGTACGCCGATCAAGCGCACGGGGCGGGAGCGTTTTATCCGGAATGTGCTGATTGCAATCGGTAATTCGGGACAGGGTGATTTGGCTCAGGAGGCGGAGCGATTGCTTGGAGACGCGTCGCCACTGGTGCGAGGTGCGGCTGTGTGGGCGCTCTCGCGTTTAATGTCGCGGGAGACTTTTTTTGAGCGGAAAAATACTTATCTGCCATTCGAGCGCGACCCGAATGTGATCGCCGAGTGGCAGGAGATTTCATGAACCTTGTGATTTTTGGTCTTGGATTTACGGCGCAGGGCTTTGTGCGGCATAGCGGAGGTCATTTCGAGCAGATTTTTGCGACTGTCCGCACGGAAGAGAAGGCGGCAAACCTCTCGAAGGGCAAGGTCCGTGTGGGTGTGTTCAACCCCGATTTGGCTGATCCCGAGATTGAAATCGCTTTGCGGGATGCTGATGCAGTGCTGGTGTCGATTTCGCCGGACGAGGCCGGTGATCCTGTTTTGCGACGGTTTCAACATGCGATTGAAACATCGCCGCGTATTCGCTGGATCGGCTATCTCTCGACCATCGGGGTTTATGGCGATGCCGATGGTGGCTGGGTGGATGAAAGTGTTCTGCCGCGGCCAAGCCATGCGAGGACGCATCGCCGCGTCGAGGTGGAGCAGGAATGGCTCGCGCTGGGGAAGCGCTCTGGCAAGGCGACACAGATATTTCGGTTGGCGGGGATTTACGGGCGGGGGCGAAACCCGATCCTCAATCTCGAGCAACGCGCGCAACGCGTGATCAAAAAGGGGCAGGTGTTCAACCGCATCCATGTCGACGATATCGCACAGGTGCTGATGGCCTCGATTGAAAGACCACGCGATGGTGCGGTTTACAATGTCTCCGATAATGAGCCCGCACCACCACAGGACGTATTGCTCTATGCGGCTCAGTTGGTGGGTCGCGAACCGCCGCCGGAAGTGCCGTTTGAGAAGGCGGTGATGAGCGAAATGGCGCGGAGTTTTTATGCGGACAACAAACGCGTTTCGAACAGGTTGATCCGCGAGGAATTGGGGGTTGTGTTGCG
>JBJTDR010000007.1:0-10153 GCA_046092445.1 Hyphomicrobiales bacterium
GTATAGAAGTAAAAATACAACCAAAAAAATACTTTCTTGCATTTCACCAAGATTAATGTAGTGAATAAAGTGTTATATCTATCGTTAGAACGATGGAAAACTTTTCGAAAGGACATCGCGATGAAACACCTCAAGACTATACTGGCTGGTGCCGCACTTCTTGCTGCAGGTGCTGGCACGGCATCCGCCGCTACCGTGACAGGCAATTTGAATGTTGCGTTGACACTCTCAACCTTCTGCAGCATGAACGCATCGGGGACTGCCCCGCTGGCATTGACGTTTCCGACTGCTGCCAATCTGACGCAGCCGGTAGGCACGACTACGGCCGCTATTTTGAATGTAACTTGCTCGGCTGGAACCGTGTACTCGATTAAACTCGGTAATGGTTTGAACAAGACTGGTGCCGACCGGCAGTTGGCTCGGGATGGTGGAGGAAACACCGAGAATAAAGTACCTTACAAACTTTCACGACAGGCAAATGGCGTCGAAGAGTGGGTCCCGGATGTTGCTTTCACGCCCACGTCCCCCGGTAGCGGGGTGGCCCAGCCTTTCAATATCTGGGGCTTCATTCCGGCGACTTCGGCAGTACTGTTGCCGGGCACCTACAAGGATACTGTCGTAATCACATTGGATTACTGATTGTAAGAGGAAAACAGATGCGAGGCTTTGGTGGTGGAGCGTTGGCAGTTCTGGGTTTGCTGGGATTGGCGACAGAAGCGCACGCGCTGAAAGTCTCGCCTCTTTCTCTCGAGATCGTCGCTCCAAATGGCGCGACGTCACTTAACCTCGAGGCTGACTCGTCTGATCCGGTAACGGTTCAGATACGTGTCATGCGGTGGACGCAAGTGGATGGAGAGGATGTGCTGGAGCCGACGACGGATCTGGTAGCCTCACCGCCTTTCGCAACCCTGCAGGCAAGGACAAATTATACGATCCGGCTTGTAAGACAAGCCAAAGGGGCAGTTGAGAGAGAGTACACTTATCGTCTCCTCATCGATCAGCTTCCGGTATTTCCGAAGGGTAAGTCGCAGGTGATCGGACTTACGCTTCGTCATTCCGTCCCGGTATTTGTTCGGGCGAATGGGGTATCCAAATCAAAACTCGATTGGAGCGTTAAACGCGATGAGACGGGTCTCGTTGTGACCGCAACCAATACAGGTGGACGCACTGCAAGACTGACGGACATCAGGATGGCATCTGGCGGCACAAGCGTGCCCGTCCGTTCCGGTCTTGCTGGTTATGTGCTTCCCGGGCAATCGATGAGTTGGCGAACGCCTGCGCCCAGGGGCATTGATGGGCGGTCGGTAAGGATTTCTGCTAAAAATGCGATGGAAGCCGTAAATGCCGAGATCGAGGTCAGCCCGTAGCATCGTCTGCTTGACGACGTGGTTCATGTTGTGTTCGGTTGTAGCGTCCCCTGTTGTTGCTGAGGAGCGTCTGGCACCGGCAGGCAGTTTTGCGCTTCAGCTTGAAGTGCTCGTCAATGGACGCTCGAAGGGCATTATTGTTCCCTTCATCGTTCAGACGAATGGTGGATTGGTGGCCAAGGCATCCGATCTGCTCGACATCGGACTTAAATTGCCTGACGGGCAGAATCCCGAAGCACTGGTCGAGCTTGATAAACTTGTCGGGCTCCGTTCGGTCTATGACGAGCCGCGACAAGCGATAGATTTCATCGTTGCCAACGATCTGATGATGCCTGAAATTGTGGACGGGCGCGGCAATATTCCTTTCGAGAAGCCGAGATCGTCCGATTTTGGTGTCCTGTTGAATTATCTCGGTTACGCGTCAGGGGACGGCGCGTCCGGTATCTTCAGCAATCGCTCGCTCTATCTCGACGGTCGGTTCTTTTCGCCCGTCGGAACTCTTCGGCAATCCGGTTTTATCGGTCAGACGCTCTCCAGTTCTGCCGAGACGACGCGGCTTGACACGACATTCCGTTATACCGACGTCGACCTCGCAACGACCTTTCAGGCAGGGGACTTGATTTCTGTAGGCGCGCCGTGGGCCCGGCCGATCCGTCTGTTCGGCATGCAAGCGGCGCGCGATTACGGCGTACGTCCCGATATCGTGACAGCTGCGATCCCCTCGATTGACGGTTCAGCTGCTGCGCCGACAACGCTGGACGTCTATGTCAACAACATCAAGACCTATTCTCGGGAACTGCCTGTTGGGCCCTATAGTCTGCGCAATATTCCGGGCCTTTATGGTTCGGGACTGGCTGAAATTGTCACGCGCGACGCAACGGGACGGGAAGTTCGGAGCAGTCTCCCCTTTTTTGCGACCTCCTCGCTGCTCCGGCCCGGCATCATCGAATTCGGCGCGCAACTGGGCTTTGCGCGTTACCACTATGCCATCTCGAATTTCGCCTATGGCGACAAGCCGCTCGGGGTCGCCACCTTGCGCAGCGGCGTCACCGATGTGCTGACCCTGCAGGCGCATGCGGAAGGTGGGGCGGGCCTCATGAATATCGGCGGCGGCGCATCGTTCAATTTTCTGGATCTCGGCACGATGACCGTGGCGGGTCAGGCAAGCACATTCGGAAACAAGGCCGGCTTCCAACCTTACCTGGCCTTCGAGACCACCCTTGGTGCTTATTACTTCTCGGGTAGTACGCAACGCATCATCGGAAGCTACGAGGATATTGTATCAGTCACGGCCCGCCCTGCTGCCGCGTCCGGTTCATTCGGTCTTTGGCGGTGGGATCGTCCACAGGACATCCTCAGCTGGACCGAGGCCGATGCCCGCCGTGCGCGTCCGGCGAGGGCGCTTGACAGGATATCGATCGGGACGGACGGCCCTTTTGACAAGTCGAGGATCGGTATCAATCTCGCATCCGTGGAGCGCGAACAGTCGGAGCCGTCGCGGATTATTTCGGCGTTTTATTCTCAGAGCCTCACAGGGAGTTTGTCCCTTTCGGTCAATGCATTCGTGGATGTGGGAAAAGACCGGTCACGGCTCGTCAGTGTTGGCGTTTACGGTACATTCGAAGATCTTTCCGTTGCTTCCACTGCCAGCCTGGACCGGAACAGCGGTGATGGTCGCTTTTCCGTCTTCAAAGGTGGCGGAAGTGAGCCCGGTTCCGTCAATCTCCGGGCCGATATTGCCTCGGACCGCAGCAGTTCCGCCAGGGGCTATGCCTCAGCTGGATATGTTTCGACCCATGGACGCTTTGGTGCGTCGACCGAGTTCAGTCGGGGAAGAAACTGGGTGAGCACAGAGATTGAAGGCTCAATCGCGTTGATCGGCTCGAGTGTGGTGCTCGGACGCCGTGTGGACGATGCCTTCGCCATCGTCCATGTCGGGCGCCCGGGAATCCCCGTCCAGCATCAGAACAGGATCGTCGGAATATCTGATTTCCTGGGAAATGTTCTTGTTCCGTCGCTCACGCCCTATCATACCAATCTCGTGTCGGTCGACGTGAATGCTTTGCCGACCGACGTTTTTCTGACGAAGACAGACGAGCGCATCGTACCCGCAGCGGACTCGGGTGTTAGGCTTAATTTCGGCTCGGAGCAGTCCGGACGTGCGGCACTCGTGTCTCTTGTGGACGAGTTGGGGGTACCTCTGGCCGTTGGATTGACAGGAGCCGTGGAGCGTACCGGAGAGGCTGTCATCGTCGGGCAAGACGGCCAGATCTGGTCAACGGGACTTGCCGAGGATGATTTGATTGTCATCGAGCGGGAGGATGTACCCTGCACCATCCGTGTCGAACTGGGCGACAACCCGGAACCTGGCGTCATCGAAACAGTAGGGCCGCTCGCATGCCGGTGAGTCGCAGATCATGTTTCGCTACGGCGTTGCTTTCGGGACTCGCGGCGCTGATTTCATCTCCGCGCATGGCCGCTGCACAGGTTTGCACGGCAACCGTTTCGGCCGTCTCGTTCGGCAACGCTGACGTTACGGCCGGTGCGCCAACCGATACGACCGCAGAGGTGAAAGTATCATGCAGCGGCTATGCCGCCGGAGCGGAGATCATTGCCTGTCCCGTTCTTGGAGCAGGCTCGGGCGGTGTATCTGCAGGGCGCAGGGCCATGCTCCCGCCATCCGGCACCGGGACTCTGGCGTATGAGCTCTACTCGGACGGCGGGCGCACGCAGGTCTGGGCCAGTTTCGACGCGCCGCAGCAATCCGTAGTGATCAATGCAGCCGGAACAGGAGACTCGACAGCCACGATTTTTGGGCGTGTTTTCGGCGGGCAGTCGAGTGTTCCGGTAGGGTCCTATTCGAGTGTCTTCACCGGGGTCGACGTTTCTGTTCGCTACGGGCTGCAGACCGGGTCGGAGACCTGCTCATCGACATTGACAAGCACTGCAACCGCGAGCTTTCCGGTGACTGCGACAGTTACGCCGCAATGCACGTTGACGACGTCCGATATCAATTTCGGAAGTGTCGGTGCGCTCGCCAATCCCCTGACGGCGGCAGGGTCTGTCACCGTCCGTTGTACGCCCAATGCCGGTTATGCGATTTCGATGGATGGCGGAAAATCAAAATCACTCGACCCCACACGTCGCTGGATGGGGGGCACAACGCCGCAGACGGGCGTCAGTTATGGGCTCTATCAGAATTCCGAATATTCTCTGCCATGGGGGGACACTCCCGGTTTGACAAAGGCCGGGACCGGAAGTGGTTCGGACCAGACATTCACCGTCTTCGGTCGCACGAACGGTTCAACGATTGCCCCACCCCCCGGAACCTATAGCGATACTGTGGCCGTCGTTTTGACCTATTGAGCGTTCGGGATCGGTGAAACAGGGCGTTAGTCCGCGGCGATTATCGCATCAAAATCTCGATATCCTGATCATAACCGCTTTTGACGGTGAATTCCTGCGTGAAGACCTTGCCGCCGTTCCTTGCGATCAGAATATAGCTGCCTTCTGCGAGGATCATCGAAGGATAAGCACCGACGGCCTCCCTGATCGTGTCACCACCCGGCGTCAGGACGCTGAAACTTGTTCCCGCATAGGCTTCGCCGCCCAGTGTCCTGACGAGTTTCAGCGTGACCATCGCTGCGCGATGCAGCACCGTCGCAGTTGTCAGCTTGCCTGTCTCGATCGTGAGATCGGTGCTCATGATTGCGTTTGTGTCGCCGTACTGCGATACGATCCGGTAGCTTCCGGCTGGCAACTTCAGAAGCATATTGGCTTTCAGATCACCGGCAATCAGGCGACCTTCCGGGTCGGATCCGACCGCGACATAGATATTGAAGACAACAGCGTCATCCGGCACGGGTGTGTCGCCGATCATGGCTGTCAGGCGCAGGCCGCCCGCATTCAGGCTGACGGTCTCCTTGAGCGGTGTTTGACCGAGAACAATCCGCTTCGTGGTTCCCGATAGTCCGTAGGCGGCATGAACGATGTAAGGCCCGGGCGGAAGCTCGACGACTGGCCGCGCGGCGCCCGACTCGAATACGAGCAGCGACGGAGTCCGGTCTGTCGGATCGGTAAAAATGCGCCATGTCACATCGGATTCGATGACCGCAATATCACCCTCGAGCACGGCGCTGAGTCCAAGTGTCGTGGTGGAAGGAGCGTTTTGCGAACGGGCGACATAAACATCGACGACCGACACGAAAACGAGCATCAGCCAGAGCGGTTTGTATCCGGGAAATCTCTTCATTCGTAACTCCCTGCACCGTCAAATGGCTTCCGTCAACGGGTTGGTCGCGTTAGAAGTGAGTTGTGTTATCCTTCCCTGACCGCTGAACCGCGAATGGCCACGATACTTCGGAATCTACGATGAATGATACGCTTGATCTCCTGAAATCACGACGCTCCGTTGCCCCCCATCTCATGACCGGCCCCGGACCCGATGCCGCAGAGCTCGCGACCCTGCTGACCATTGCCGCGCGCGTTCCCGATCACGGTAAACTCGTTCCCTGGCGTTTCGTGATCATCGAAGGTGACGCACGCCACCGGCTTGGTACGCTGATCGGCAAACGGCATGCGTCCTTGCATCCGGATGCAAAGCCGGAGGCGAATGATATCGAGCGCGGCCGCCTCGCCCGTGCTCCGCTTGTGATCGCAGTGATCAGCACAGCTGGTCCTCATTCAAAGATCCCTGAATGGGAACAGGTCCTGTCAGCCGGCGCGGTCTGCATGAACCTGACGATCGCCGCAAATGCGATGGGGCTCGTCACAGCGTGGCTGACAGAATGGTTCGGCTATGACCGCGAATGCCTCGCTGCTCTCGGCGTAACCAAGTCCGAGAGGCTCGCCGGGTTCATCCACGTCGGTCGAGCCACTGACACGCCTTCGGATCGTCCACGTCCCGCACTCGCCGATATCGTCACGCACCTGAAGGCTTAGGTGCGCACCACGGATGATCAGGCGGAGAGCGAAGTGGTAATTGCGGGATCATTGGTCAAACACCCGGCAAATCCGTCCCGGCAAGCCTGTTCGTATGCACTGTTGAGGTGCGTTTCGCCGGATGGTCCGCAGGGTGTTGCGTCGATTGCGGGAACTCCCGCGTCAGCGGCAGCTATCAGTGTCAGTGTCCGTCCCAGCCGGACCGCGTCCACAAAGGGTGCGCTCGGTATGCTTTCTCCGAATGTATTCGCTTTGAGACGCTCGATCAAGGCATCAGGTGACCAGACCAAACCACTCAACCGGTGACTACAACCGGCAAAACTGCCCATCCCGAATAATGATCCCCCGGCCTGACCGGTCATCGCCATGATCCGGGTGATCCCGTCGGCGCTTCCCTTCCGTGCCTCCTCCACCGCTAGCCGCGCTGCAAGATGCTGCACATCCATGCCCGATTTCGCCTCGGGCAAAAGGATGCCATGCGGTCTCCATTGCATCACATGAGACAGGATATCTGCCGAGCTTGGATCAGGCAAGGCAGGGATTTGTATGAAAACCGGTTTTGAGTCAGGGGTATGCCGGCATCGCTCCATGAACATCGCTGCCGCCGCACGCGTCGCGTCATCCCGGTTCGATGCAATGTCTAAAACCAGTGCCCAGGCCTTTCCGAGCAGTTCATTCCCGAGTGAAAGTTCGGCGACCGTGCCGAGTTTCAGAAAATAACGCATTCCGGATAACATCCGATGAAATTAATGGTTTTTTAACCATAAAACACCTAGATTGAAAATGAAACGAGCTATCGGGTAGGTCGCGACACAATGCTTAACCTGTTCACAAACCCGCGCCCGGTGGTGCATACGCCTGCGGAACATCCGGCAAATTCTTCTTCCCGTGTCGTCGAAGCAATTCGTGACGGGTCGGAGCGATCCGGTGCGGATTTCGATTACCTGCTTCGCACTGCGGCCCGCGAATCCGCCCTAGATCCTGAAGCGAAGGCGCCGACTTCTACCGCGACCGGTCTGTTCCAGTTCATCGAACAGACGTGGCTCGGTACATTGAAGGATGCAGGCCCCAAATTCGGATTGTCGGGTTACTCGCGCGAAATCTCCGAGGTCCGACCGGGCGTCTATGACGTCCAAGATCCGGCGTATAAGGCCGAAATTCTGGCGCTTCGGAGCGATCCCGAGATTGCGACGATGATGGCAGGCGAGCTCACGCGTGATAATCATGACCAGCTCGCCGCCCGGATCGGCTATCCGCCGAGCGAGGCAGATCTCTATCTTGCTCACGTATTCGGTGTTGATTCCGCCGCTCTCATGATCGAGAAGAGTACTTCCGCGCCAGATACAGATGCATCTGCACTGTTTCCCGACGCTGCGCGCGCCAACCAGACTCTTTTCCATGAACGGGAAACGGGGAGGCCGCTAGGCGTGGCGGAGGTTCGCCAAAAGATCACCGATATCTTCAGCCGACAGGTGGGAGCGATCGGCCCGTTGGCGCAAGGAGGTCTTGAAGAGCGGGAAGCCGCGCTGGATCCGCGGTTGCAGGTATCCGCTATTCCGCTGCTGGCGAATGCATCCTCCATGCCCGCTCTCTACGGGCTGTTCCGGACGGATGGATCGCTCGCACCCTACAATGCGGCTGTTCGCGATCTTTGGTCCATGCCTGATCCGGACAGCCCATCTGTCAACGCCTCGGGAGCCAGTTTGCTCGTCCGTAACGGAACGTCGGTACCTGCTCTTGGCCCGCCTGCCGTTTTCACCACTGTCCCGCTGCCTCCGATCCGCCCGACACCTGATGTCAAATCCCGAAGCTAGGAACACCTGATGAGAAGTGGCGACGACGGACATGATTTCGGGAGCGCGGGTTCGCATTTGGCCGGGAACCGGATCAGGCACGTCGAAAATGACCATGACCCGTCCGCCGTCATCAACGATCTTTTTCCCTATCTGAGCAATCCGTCACGCCTCGACGTGATCATGACCGGGCAGGCGACGTATTGCCGAGAGATCAAAGCCATTCGCGATCTCTCGGCCGATGTTTGTGCCGCTCTGTCAGAAATGGCCGACGAGGCAACGGTCATCGGACTTGCGGAAAATCCTGAGGCTACGATTCCGACTTTTTCACTGATCCGTTTACTTGAACGCTTCCCGCGGAGTGAAAGCCTGTCTCAGGCGATCGAGGCGCGCTCGGAGCTCGATTTTTCGGTCTGGCAGGCGCTTGTGACCGGTCGTATTGAAACGGTACTTTCCCGCTGCACGCACACCCTGACGGATGATGATATCGAGCGTGGCGAGGCCGACGTCCTTGGTCAGGCGCTCTCGCCGGCTTTGCCATTTTTCTGTCTCCACCTCTTGATGATGAAAAAGGTTACCGTCACACTTCTGGTACGGGTGATCATCTCGGGGCAACTTCATGTATTTTGCGAGATGTTCAGTCAGATTGTCGGGTACTCGTCGGAACTGGTCGAACATCTGATCCGTCCGTTTCGAAGAGACGAATTTCTTGAACTTGCCGACTCCGCAGGGTTGGGATCAGAGCAGACACGATTGATCATGACGGCACTCGACGTTGTGTCGATCCGGGACGGGTCTGACGCCCGCACTGCCAGCGGCCCCGACCTTGATTGTGTCACAAGGTTGCATCGGATTGTCGCATTTTCCAAACTTCGAGCCGATCCGGAATTGCATCGCTTTCTGAGTCGCCTGCGTTTGGAAGCCGAGACGGGCGAGCCGTTTCCGGTCCGGGTCGGCCGTGATCGCGAGCCGGTCGCCGGTGCAAACGGGTCCAGCGACGCGATCGGCCGTTTTGCCGCTTGAAGTGCGCCGACGTCTAGCCGCCGAACTGCTCGCGCAGAATACGCTCATCGAGACTGTGTCCCGGATCGTGTAACATGACGAGATCGACGGAGCGGTCCATTGCGACACGGATCGTCCTGACGGAGCGGAACTCGAAATGATCCGCCACTGCATTTACCGGCCGCTTCTCCGCCTCGACGACATCAATTTGGATATCGGCGGTGTCCGAAAGCACTGCTCCCCGCCAGCGTCTCGGCCTGAACGCCGAGATTGGTGTGAGCGCAAGCAAGGGCGCGTTCAGTGGTAGGATCGGACCGTTCGCCGAAAGATTATAGGCTGTCGACCCAGCGGGGGTTGCAACCAGAACGCCGTCGGCAATCAGTTCCTGCATCCGGGGTCTGCCATCTATTGAAAGCTTCAGCTTTGCTGCCTGATAGGTCTGCCGGAAGGCCGAAACCTCGTTGATCGCGTGCGCTCGGTGAATGACACCGTCGCTGTCGGTAACATGCATCAGTAAAGGATGCA
Organism: Hyphomicrobiales bacterium; assembly: GCA_046092445.1. Lineage (GTDB taxonomy): Bacteria > Pseudomonadota > Alphaproteobacteria > Rhizobiales > Beijerinckiaceae > CAIUPE01. The sequence continues at coordinate 9,629 of JBJTDR010000007.1, forward strand.
CAATGCTCCGCTCTGCTGCCGCGAGGCGTTCGCGCAACGTGTCGGGTGCATACTCGTTCATCAGGAAGCCGACCGAACCGCGGTTCATGCCATAAATCGGGGTGCCGCTGCCCATCAGGCGATGCAGGGTTTGTAGCATCAGGCCGTCACCGCCCAGTGCGACAATGATATCGGCGTTCTCGGGCGACACGGATCCGTAACGGTCTCGAAGAACGCTACCGGATTTTATCGCTTCAGGGGCGTCACTGGTCACGATGGAAATTCGTCGGTCGTCCATGATGTGCGCTGTCCGTATTTTCGTCTCTTGATACATGATTTTCGTGAGCCGTGGCAAAGAAGTTTGAAGGGGATACCCGGGAGATTGCTGAAGCTCAAGTTAAGTAAAATTAGCAATAGGTAGTATTTCTGACGATTATTTTTCAATCAAAATCGTTGTTTTTCCAGATGATGCGTAAATTAAAAATAATAATATGAATATAAAAATAATTCGTGAATTTACATATCACGAATAAATAATTTTCATAT
>JBJTDR010000008.1:0-7690 GCA_046092445.1 Hyphomicrobiales bacterium
AAAATAGTATGTGAAATCTATCCGGCAAAAAAGCCGCAGGAGTTTCTGCGGGCAAAATCATTTGGAGGTAAATCATGACGGTTCGTTTGGATCGGCGGCAATTGTTGTCCGCCACAGGTCTTGTTGCGGTTAGCGTATTGGCGGGTGTGCGTCCGGTTTTCGCTGCTGGCAAGGAATTGACGATTGCAACCTCGCTTCCAAGCCTCGAATTTCCCTTCTTCGTCCATATGCAGAAGCAGTTGATCGCTGAAGCGCAGAAGATTGGCGGCATCAAGCTCATCAACATGGATGGCGAGAACAAGGCACCGAAGCAGACAGCTGACGTCGAAGCCGCGATCACCCAGAAGGTGAACGCGATTGTCATTTCGCCAACCGATGTCAATGCCATGGCACCTGCGCTCGAAGCTGCAGTCAAGGCCGGTATTCCGGTTGTTACCATTGACCGTCGCGTGGCGAAGGTTGAAGGACTTCTCGGCCATGTTGGCGCCGATAACGTTAAGGGCGGCGAAGCGCAAGCAAATGCAATCATTGCCGATTTCCCGAATGGTGCGAAGATTTTCCATCTTCAGGGCCAGCCTGGTGCAGGACCTGCCATTGATCGTAACAAGGGCGTGCATAACGTCCTCGACAAGGTCAAGGACAAGTATCAGATCATCTTCGAACAAACCGCCAATTTTGCCCGTGACCAGGGCCTCTCGGTGACCGAAGCCGGCCTTGCAGGCAAGGGCACGCCGGATGTCATCGTTTGCGCCAATGACGATATGGCACTTGGTGCGATGGAAGCTTGCAAAGCGCGCGGATTGAAGGATGTCAAAATCTACGGCTTCGACGCGCTTCCTGAGGCTCTCAAGGCCGTTAAGGATGGCACGATGCGTTCGACAATCGAGCAGTTCCCGGGTGAGCAGAGCCGCACGGCAATGCGCATTGCGGTGGCATTTGCGCGCGACGGCAAGAAGCCAGACTCGGCTGTGACGCTGCTGACGCCAATCGCCATCACAACGGCGAATTTTGACAAGGCTGAACGCGTTGGTGAAATGTAATTCACTGAACGATTGAAAGTCCTATCCGGGCGGTTCATCCGTCCGGATAGGTTCCATCAATCCTGCGCGTATTCCCGGAGCGACCATGAATAACCCAAATTCTGATGTTCTCTTGAGCATAGAGAACGTCACAAAGCGCTTTCCGGGCGTGGTTGCGCTGGCTAATGTCAGTTTTGATGTCAGGCGCGGTGAAGTTCTTGGCCTTCTGGGAGAGAATGGCGCCGGCAAATCGACGATTTTAAAAATTATTTCGGGTGCCCAGCTGCCTGATAGCGGCACCATTGTGTGGGATGGGCATACGGTAACAATTTCCAGTCCGCAGGCGGCGCAAGCTCTGGGCATTGTGACGATTTATCAAGAGTTCAATCTCGTCCCGACCTTGAGCGTCGCCGAGAATATCTTCATCGGGCGCGAGCCACTGCATTTTGGTCGCTTTATCGATTGGGCGCGGATGCGGTCTGATGCTGCCGAGATTACGAAGCGGATCGGGCTTTCAATCGATCCGGATGCGCTTGTGTCGGACCTCTCTGTTGCCGAGCAGCAAATGGTTGAAATTGCGCGCGCTTTATCGATTAAAGCACGGCTGATCATTATGGATGAACCGACATCAGCGTTGTCGGGTGCGGAAGTGGATCGCCTGATCGGTATTGTTAAAACCCTTCGCGGCGAAGGCGTCTCGGTGATGTTTGTGACGCATCGTCTAGAAGAGGCGATGGCCTTGTGTGATCGGGTGACAATTCTTCGTGACGGGAAGCTCGCGGCCACTCTGGATCGCGACGCGCTTTCAATTCCGACATTCATCGAAAAAATGGTGGGTCGCGAGGCGTCCAATCTCTATAAGCGGCCTGCAACACGTCACACTCCCGGGGATGTCCGCCTCTCGATCAGGGGCTTGAAATCTGTTGTGACAGGTGAGCGACGTCATGGCACTGTCTTGCGTGGCGTTGATCTTGATGTCCGTGCCGGAGAAATTTTAGGCATAGCGGGGCTTGTGGGCGCGGGGCGAACCGAGCTTGCGCGCGCCATTTTTGGTGCTGATCTTAAAACCTACGAGCGCTTCACCATTGACGGCGAGGACGTCACTATTCGCTCGCCACGCGATGCGATGAAGCACGGCATCGGACTTGTGCCCGAAGATCGTAAACAACAAGCGCTGTTCCTGCAATTGGCCATTCGGCGCAATTTCTCGGTGGCCTCGCTTGACCGCTTCATGAAGCTTGGAATTTTTGTCGATGAGGCAAAAGAGGCAGCGGAACTGCAACGTTTCAGGGCGATGATGAATGTCCGTATGACAGGGCCGGAGCAGCTGATTTCCAATCTGTCCGGGGGCAATCAACAAAAGATTGTGCTGTCGCGCTGGTTGTCGCTCGACCCGAAGATTTTGATTGTCGACGAACCAACCCGCGGTATCGATATTGCGGCGAAAGCCGAGGTTCACGAGATATTGGATACGCTTGCCGGGCGCGGTATTGCCGTTGTTGTGATCTCGTCGGAGCTGCCGGAAGTCATGGCTGTGGCCGACCGGATAGTGACCATGCGCGAAGGCAGATTAACGGGTGAATTAATCCCTGAAGAATCGACCCAAGAAAAATTAATGTCGCTGATGGCACTTGACAGCGCCAAATCAGCGTAAAGGGAGAGAATATCACATGTCTGACACGATGCAGGCCAAAGGTCCATCCGTTGAAGCATTGGTCTGGAAGGCCATCGGCCGCTTTGCGCCGCTGATTTTTCTCGTCGTCCTGATGCTGATCTTCTCAATCCTGGAGCCAAATTTTCTCAATCCGACCAATTTGTTCAACGTCATGCGTCAAATCTCGATCACGGGTTTGATTGCGTTGGGTATGACGTTTGTTATTTTGACAGCAGGGATCGATCTTTCGGTGGGCTCTGTTTTGGCAGTTTCCGGCATGGTCGCTGCGGCGGTGGCGAAAGGCTCGCTCGGCAATACGCTTTCGCTGGGGGAAGACGAGGCAGTGGGCTATGGGCCCTATGCCGCCATGGCTGCTGCGATTGCGATTGGTACGCTCTGCGGGTTCATTCAAGGCTATGCCATTACATGGCTTAAAGTGCCGCCTTTCGTCGTGACGCTTGGCGGGCTTTCGGTTTTCCGTGGTCTGACGCTCTGGTTCTCCAATGGTGGCCCGATTTCCGGCTTTGAATCGGACTATCGCTGGTGGGGACAGGGGTTGGTCGGGCCGGTTCCGGTGCCCGTTCTGATCTTTCTTGCGGCGGCTATTTTGTGCCATATTGTGCTGCGCCACACGCGTTACGGACGGCATGTCTATGCCGTCGGCGGTAACCCCGAAGCGGCCCGTTTATCGGGTTTAGCGGTCGATCGGGTTATTCTTTCAGTCTATATGATCGTCGGTTTCTTTGCAGGTCTCGCAGGGTTTGTGCTCTCGGCACGCTTGAATTCGTCCGAGGCCGTCGCCGGAATTGGCTATGAATTGACGGTCATCGCATCGGTTGTTATTGGCGGGACGTCGCTCTTCGGGGGCGCTGGATCCATTGCCGGAACGGTTGTTGGAGCCACACTCATTGGCGTGCTCGTGAACGGTCTCGTGCTCAACAATGTGTCGTCTTATATTCAGAGCGTCGTGATCGGCCTGATTATCATTACGGCTGTTGCCTTCGACCGCTTCGTCAAAACACGAAAGCGTGCGTAGGTTATTTGAGAGCATTTGGACTCCCTTTCAGCCTTGTTGCGTTGGGTTCAGAAATCGCCAACGCAAAGGGGTCTGGTTGCCTCCGGTTGAGATTATATTGAAATTTCAAAAACACGAACGCTATCAGCGGGAGATTGGCCCAGGAAGCCCATGATTTCTGCGGGCTAGCTTTTGTCTCGCCAATCCTTGGTGCATGAATTCGGGACCGGGAAGCACATCATACGGAGTGCGGTTCCACACCGCGCCAGGGACGATGTTGTTTGCTCAGGCGGCAGGCAAAATTTTATCGATGACGATCTTGTCAGCACGGGCACGCGCCTCCGCTAAGTCATAGGTTGTTTGCATCCGCATCAATGTTTCGGCCTTGATACCAAAGGCTTTCTCGAACCGGACCGCCATGTCGGCCGAAAGGGCGGTGTGGCCATTGAACAGGTTGCTGAGCGTCTGGCGGGTTACATGGAAGCTGGCCGCAAGGCGGTTGATGCTCACACCATGGGGATCGACGACTTCGGTCTTCAGCCAGTCACCCGGATGAACGGCTAGCGAGGGGTGCATGGTCATAGGCATTAGTGGTAATCCTCCATATCCAGCTCGGCAATCGTGGTTTCATCGATCTTGATGAAGGTCAGGCGCCAGTTTTTGGATACCGTCATTGCCCAGTATCCGGCCTTGTTGCCGACCAACTCATGCAGCCCATAATTGGGTGGCACGGCCAATTCGTCAAAACTTCCTGCGGCATCGATGAATGCCAGCATTTTTCGGATACGCGCGGCATCGCCAACAAGACCTTTTGCGTTGCCGGTCTCGAAAAACCGGCGCAGTGCTTTGTGGGAGATGCTCGCGATATCCATCAGGATTTATGTCAAGCAACGTTTGACATGTCAAGCTGCATTTGACGCGTTCTTTCAAATATCGTCAGAAGTTCCGGATTGACACTTTCATCAGAAATCCAGAGCGAGCTGCTTTGTGTTTGTCTTCTTGGGTGCCGATCTTGTTTTTCGTACGGTCATCGGAATGCCGGCTTTTTGGCTGCCGTGTTTTTTGACGATTTTTTGGGCTGCTTCCCTGTGTTCTGACCCTTTGCGCAGCGCGTAGAGAGCCTCGCGGGCGGCTTTGGCGGCTGCCGCGTTATCCACGATGGGGCCGGGATAGTTCAGCGTTGCGGCGTCGGGCCAGTGCCATGGTTCGTGGATGAAGCTGTCGGGTACTGGATCGAGTTCGGGAAGATAGGCCCGTACGAAGGCGCCAGCCGGATCCTGATCGAGGCCTTGCTTCACGGGATTGTAAATCCGCATCGTGTTGATGCCCGTCGTCCCCGATTGCATCTGGACCTGCGACCAGTGAATGCCCGGCTCGTAATCGACGAATTTCCGTGCAAGGTGAAGCCCGCTTTCGCGCCATGGCAGCCACAAATGATAGCTTGCAAAGGACATCAGCATGGCGCGCATCCGGAAATTGATCCAGCCATGCTGGTCGAGGGCGCGCATGCAGGCATCGATAAAGGGAAAGCCTGTTCTGCCGGTGATCCATGCGGCGAGACGGGACGGATCGCTACTTGCGGGGCGCACGCCATCATAGGCGCGGTGGAGATTTTCAAACTCGATGCGCGGCTCATCCTCCAGTTTCTGCATGAAGTGGCAATGCCAGTGCTGGCGCCCGATAAACGAGACGAGAGAGGCGCGCCATGCTTTCGAGCGGGGATCATCGAGCCCTTTGAGGGCCGATATCCGGGCCTGACTTGCCTGAGCGACTTCGCGCATCGAGACCGTGCCCCATGTCAAATGCGGGGAGAGACGCGAGCAGGATGTGAATGCGGTGACGGGGCTCGACATTTCGAATCGGTAGTTGCGGCCGCGTTGGTTCAAGAAGCTATGCAGCGTGGACAAGGCTGCAGTTCGGCCGCCGGGTTGGCGCTTGGGGCAGGGATCGGGTGCAAGGCCGAGCTCATCGGCGGCAGGAATACGGGACGGAAAGTCACCGGCAAGCGGCGTCAGCGCTTCAGGCGGTATTGTCAAGGGTTCGGCCATATCGCGATCCCATGCGGCGGCCCAGCCATTGCGTGAGCGGAGACGCCGGACGACGCCGAATTGTCGTGCCTCATGCCAGGGGATGCCCGCGTTTTTCGCCCAGGCCGCAACGGCTTTGTCGCGTTCATACGTCCAGCCATTGCCGGTTTCCTCGTGGCTCCAGAGAGCTGCAATGCCGTGGCGCTGGCGGAGCATCTCAAGGACGGGCACGGCATTGCCGAGCATGATGCATAAAGGCTGGCCGAGGGCTGCGAGGGCCTTGCGGAGTTCGACCAGACTTTCCGCGACAAAGGCCCATTGCCTTTCCGAGGCATCGGGCTCGGCCCAGAGTTCCGGTTCGGCGATATAAAGGGGCAAAACGGGGCCGCGCCCGGCAGCGCTTGCCAGGGGGCGATGATCGGTGATGCGCAGGTCGCGCTTGAACCAGACAATGTTGAGAGGGCCGGTCAGAGCAGACCTCCCGCCCGCAGGAGGTGAGGCATTTGTTCCTTGAAGGCGAAGAAACCGCGTTTGGCGTGCGGCCAGAAGGCGCTGTCCCATGGGCGGCGCACACGGACGAGGCTGATCCCCTCGCGGGCGAGAACCGGTTCACTGGTCGACAAGGCCTCGGCGACGGGGCCAATCGGCGTATCCGCAGTCAATATCTGGCGTGTGCCCGCTGCCCGGGCGGATGAAATCAGTGTCTCCGGATCGAGCGTGTTTGTGATCTCGACGCCGCAGTTGAAACGGGAAGCAAGCCGCGCCGCGGCGTCGGTGACGGCGGCGCTCACGAATTGGCGGGCGCCTTCGCCCCATAAAAGTGTATGATCATTGATGATCAGGGAATTGCCGAACCTTGAGCCAACGGGAAAGAGGGACTCCGGGTGGTGATCCTCATGGGTGACCAGAAGGAGAGATGGTGTGCGTTCATCCCAAACCGGGTAAGCGGAGAGAGGGGTTGGAGCGGGAACGGGTGCTTCGGTCAGGGCGGCTGCGTCTTTCGCCAGACCCTTCGGGGCGAAGCGGCCATTTGTGTAGCGTGCGATATTATCCGCTGTTGCGAGATAGGTTTTGCCTGCCGTCTGCAACCCGGCAACCCAGCGCCATGAGAGCGTGTTGCTTGCAGGGTCGGCATCAATCAAATGGCGCAGGAAGAAATCCGCCCCCAAGGTCCATGGCAGACGAAGCGTGAAAACCCAGATCGAGGCGAACCACATGCGGGCGTGATTGTGCAGATAGCCCGTTGTTACGAGTTCGCGTGCCCAGTCGTCGAAGCCGTCTATTCCGGTGCGGCCCGCTTCAGCATCGGCCAGTGCGCGTGTGTCGTGAAATCGCTCCCGATCCGTGTCGCGCCCGGCCAGATAGCGCGACCAGATCTCCGGGCGCATTTCCAGCCAGCCTTTCCAATAGGTGCGCCACAGCACTTCTTGCACGAATTTTTCCGCCGTGGTCAGGCTATGGCGTCCCAAAACTTCGGCCACGGTCTCCTGCTCGGTGAGGAGCCGGTAACGGAGATAGGGCGACAGCTTTGAAACGGCTCCTTGTTGATCCGGGCCGCTATCCGTGTTGCGGCCTGCGGCATAGGCTGAACCGGCTTTGGGGACAAAATGCGCGAGCCGACGGAGGGCCTCGGCGCGTGAGGGCGGGAACAAGCGATCAGCCATTCTGTGGAACGCCCTGTTGGAATGATGCGGTGACCGCCAAGTATACTGCGGAAGCGCCTTAGCGGATCATTAGCCTGTACCCGGGCTATTGGTTCTCCCGGTCAGACGGCGGAGAAGCCGTTATCGACGAAAAGTTGCTGGCCGGTGACAAATTCCGCGTCATCGCTGGCAAGATACAGCGCGGCGCGGGCGACATCTTCGGGGTATCCCATGCGGCCCTGCTGAGCGGCAATCGCGGCATCGGAAACATCAACGCCGAGGGCAGCAAGTTCCTTCACTTCGCGGTTCCCGTGGGGTGTCTGGATGAAGCC
>JBJTDR010000009.1:0-6473 GCA_046092445.1 Hyphomicrobiales bacterium
AAGTGCACCAATCTGCTGGTCGCCACCCATCGGGCCGCTTTTCATGCGGGTGATGCTCAATTCCGGGCAGCGCTCAAGAACCCGGCCGCCTGTTGTGCCCGTTGCAACGATGTCACATTGCGCGAGCGGCAGGCGGTGCCGCTCTGCCCACTCCACCATCTGGTTTTTCATCTGGTCATGCGCGATTAGCGCCAGCCTGAATCGGGCCATGTTCGGTCACTCTCCTCGGATGCGTCGGCGTATGATCATAATGGATCATGCGGCTATTAAAAGTAGCATCATAATCGGCTTATGCTGCCGAATAAACCAATTCGCTTCTGTCATAAATTTCATCTGAATCCATCCGATAATCTGCTTCACCTGACGTCAAACCCGTGCGATGTTGACAACAGGGAAGGCCGTTAACGGCCTCGCTCTGTCACAGGGCTCTCGCGAAGGGGGTCCGATTGCTCATTTATGGGGGTTGCTCATGCGCATTTTATCTCTCGGCCTGCTGCTCGCTGGCGCAATGACCGTTGCGGCGCACGCCGAAACGATCAAGCCAGCCATCGTCTACGATCTTGGCGGAAAATTCGATAAATCATTCAATGAAGGCGTATTCCGCGGCGCCGAACAGTTCCAGAAGTCCTCAGGCGTCGAGTTCCGCGACTTCGAAATCCAGAACGACGCCCAGCGCGAACAGGCGCTCCGCCGCTTCGCGAAGGATGGCTTCTCACCGATTCTCGCCGTCGGCTTCAGCCAGGCTTCCGCGGTCGAGAAGGTTGCCAAGGAATTCCCGAAGACCAAATTCACGATCATCGACATGGTGGTTGATGCTCCGAACGTGCAGTCGGTCGGGTTCAAAGAGCAGGAAGGCTCCTTCCTCGTTGGTCTTCTGGCAGCAAAAGCCTCGAAGAGCGGCAAGGTCGGGTTCGTTGGCGGCATGGATATTCCGCTGATCCGCCGTTTTGCCTGCGGCTATGTGCAGGGTGCCAAATTCGCCAATCCGAAGGCTGAAGTGCTCCAGAACATGACCGGCACAACAGGTGCGGCATGGAATGACCCGGTGAAGGGTGCGGAACTCACCAAGTCGCAGATCGACCGAGGTGTCGACGTTGTTTATCACGCCGCTGGCGGCACCGGCGTCGGCGTTCTTCGTGCGGCGGCAGATGCAGGAAAGCTCGGCATCGGCGTCGATTCAAACCAGAACGGCATGCATCCCGGTAAGGTTCTCACCTCCATGCTGAAGCGCGTCGACAACGCCACCATCGCTTCCTTCCAAGCCGCGAAAGACGGCACATGGAAAGCCGGTATCAGCGTTCTCGGCCTCAAAGAGAACGGCGTCGGCTGGGCGCTGGATGACAACAACAAGGCGCTCATCACGGCGGACATGAAGTCTGCGGTTGATGCGGCTGCCGCGGATATCTCCTCGGGCAAGATCATGGTCCACGACTACATGTCGGACAGCAAGTGCCCGGAATAAAACCTGAATTGGCGGGACAAGCTCCCGCCATCTCCCTGTCGGGTATCGACAAACGCTTCGGTGAGGTTCACGCCAACAAGGATGTGAACCTCACGGTTGCGCGCGGCTCCGTGCACGGAATTGTCGGCGAAAACGGTGCCGGCAAATCGACGCTAATGTCGATCCTGTACGGCTTCTACGAGGCTGATCGCGGCGAAATCCGGATCAACGGCAATTTGGTGCGGATCCGCTCGCCGAAAGAGGCAATTGCCAACGGAATTGGCATGGTGCACCAGCATTTCATGCTGGTGGAGCCGCTCAGCGTCATCGACAATGTCATGCTGGGCGCCGAAGGTGGTGCGATGCTCGCCAAAGGCGAAGCGAAAATGCGTGCGGCACTGGCAAAACTCTCTGCCGACTATGGTCTGGCTATTAATCCCGATGCAATTGTTGGCGAATTGCCCGTTGGCCTGCAACAGCGCGTCGAGATTCTGAAAGCGCTTGTGCGTGGTGCCGAAATCCTGATCCTCGATGAACCAACGGCCGTCTTGACACCCGACGAAGCTGAGCAGCTTTTCGCCCTGCTTCATGCGCTTGCTGGCCAAGGCAAAACAATCGTTCTGATCACCCATAAACTGCATGAAATCATGGCTGTAACCGATCATGTCTCCGTCATGCGACGCGGCGAGATGGTGGCGACGCTTGAAACCGCCGCGACGTCCCCCGCCGAACTCGCCGACCGCATGGTTGGTCGCCATGTCCTGCTCGATGTCAGCAAAGGCCCCGCCCATCCGGGTGCAGTCCGCCTGACTGTTGAGCACCTCGTTATCCGCGATGCTCATGGCTCGCTGAAGGTCAAAAACATCAATTTTTCGCTTCGCGCCGGTGAAATTCTCGGCCTTGCAGGCGTCGCCGGTAACGGCCAGAGCGAACTGCTCGAAGCGCTCGCCGGCATCATCCAACCCACTTTGGGCCGTATTCTTCTCGATGGCGATGATCTCGCGCTTACGGCCCCCACACCCGCCGATCGACGTACCCACGGCGTGCTGCATATCCCGGAAGACCGGCAGCGTATGGGGCTTGTGTCAGCCTTCAGCGCCGCGGAGAGCATGATTTTGGGGTTCCAGTCCGAGGTTGCTTTCGGTTCAGGCCCGATGCTCTCGACCGAAGCCGTCCGTGCGCACACAGAAACCCAGATGGAAGCCTATGACATCCGCCCGCGCGATCCCTCGTTGAAAACCTCCAAATTTTCCGGCGGCAACCAGCAAAAGATGGTGCTCGCCCGCGAGATCGAACATCACCCGAAAGTTCTTCTCGTCGGCCAACCGACGCGCGGCGTCGATGTCGGTGCCATCGAATTCATCCATAAACGCCTCGTAGCCTTGCGCGATGCCGGCGTCGCCATCCTCCTTGTCTCTGTCGAGCTTGATGAGATCATGTCTCTCTCTGACCGCATCATTGTCATGTGCGGCGGCGTGATTACCGGCGAGCGCACGCCCGAAACAACGAATGACCGTGACCTCGGTCTCTTGATGGCAGGCGTCACGGAGCGCGCCGCATGAGTGCCCCCATCGAACTCCCCAAATGGGCCGACGTCAGCCTTGTTCCTCTACTCGCCGTCATCGTCGCGTTTCTGGTCGCAGGCCTCGTTGTGCTTGGCATTGGCGAAAGCCCGGTCCGGGCCAGCATACTTCTCGTTCAAGGCGCGCTCGGGTCCGGTGAGGGCATTGGCTACACCCTCTACTACGCCACAAATTTCATCTTCACCGGGTTGGCTGTTGCTGTTGCCTTCCACGCAGGACTCTTCAATATAGGCGGCGAGGGGCAAGCAACGATGGGCGGGCTCGGCGCGGCGCTCATCTGCTTGAAACTCGATTTCCTGCCTTGGTGGATCGTGCTGCCGCTCGCGATTATGGGTGCCATGGCCTTTGGCGCCGTCTGGGCCTTCATTCCTGGCTGGTTGCAGGTCAAACGCGGCAGTCATGTCGTCATCACGACGATCATGTTCAATTTTCTGGCGGCCACTCTGGTCGTGTATTTGCTGGTGAATGTCATCGGCAAACCAGGTTCCATGTCGCCCGAAACGCGTGTTTTCGAGGCTTCCGCCCATCTGCCCTATCTGCATGAGGCACTGGCCGCTTTCAGCATCACAATTCCGCAATCGCCGCTAAACCTCTCCTTCGTTATCGCGCTCGTCGCGTCCTTTCTTGTCTGGCTGCTCATCTGGCACACAAAACTAGGCTATGCGATCCGCACCGTCGGCCATAGCCCGTCCGCTGCCACCTATGCCGGCATTTCAATTGGCAAGATCACGATGATCACCATGGCCATTTCCGGCGCCCTTGCAGGACTGCTCGCCGTCAATGAAATTCTTGGTGTTCAGGGCCGTCTGTTGCTCGAATTCTCCAGCGGCTACGGCTTTATCGGCATTGCCGTTGCACTGATGGGCCGGGCCCACCCGCTCGGCATTATTCTGGCCGCTATTTTGTTCGGCATGCTCTATCAGGGCGGCACCGAGCTGTCCTTCGAAATGCCGCGCGTCACGCGGGACATGATTGTCGCCATTTCAGGTCTGGTGATCCTTTTCGCAGGCGCGCTCGATGGGCTCATCCGCCGCCCCATGGCTGGAGCCTTCGCGCGTCTCCTGAAAAACGAGGGGTGAGGCGATGGAAATCTACGCCACCCTGATTGCCATCACCGAGTCGGGCCTTCGCCTCAGCGTACCGCTGATCTTCGCCTGCCTTGCGGGCTTATGGTCGGAGCGTTCCGGCGTGGTCGATATCGGCCTTGAGGGCAAAATGCTCACCGCCGCTTTTGCCGCCGCCGCCGCCGCGAGCGCCACCAATAGCGCGGTCATCGGGTTGGCGGCAGGCATCATCGCCTCCGTCGGCTTTGCCCTCATCCATGGCTTCGCCGCCATCAGCCAGCGCGGTAACCAGATCGTCTCGGGCGTCGCGATCAATATGCTTGCCGCAGGCCTCACCGCGCTCGTCGGCAATGCGTGGTTCGCGCAAGGCGGCCGAACGCCACCGCTTGAAGGAGATGCCCGTTTCCAGCCGCTCACTTGGCCGGGCGCGGAGAGCATCGATCAAATCCCCGTCATCGGCCCGCTTTACGCGCATATTCTCTCAGGCCATTCCGCCTTGGCCTATTGCGCGCTTATTGCCACCATTCTCAGCGGCTTCGTCTTGGCCCGCACACGTTTCGGCCTCCGCCTCCGCGCCGTTGGCGAGAACCCGGCGGCAGTGGATACCGCGGGCGTCTCGGTAACAAAGCTGCGCTATGCCGCGGTGATCATTGCAGGCGTGTTGTGCGGCTTTGGCGGGGCCTACTTGTCGCTCGGGCAGGCAGCAGGCTTCCTCACCAATATGACAGCGGGGAAAGGCTTCATCGCGTTGGCAGCACTGATTTTCGCCAAATGGCGCGCATGGCCGGCCTTTTGGACTTGCTTGCTTTTTGGTCTTCTCGACGCCGTAGCCATCAGATTGCAAGGCGTCGTTGTTCCGGGCATTGGCCAAATCCCCGTGCAAGCTATTCAGGCCTTGCCCTATCTCATGACTGTTGTACTGCTCGCGGGCTTTATTGGCAAAGCCATTCCGCCCAAAGCCTCCGGCTTGCCTTACGTGAAAGAACGCTGATGAATGATGCCCTGAAAGCCCTCTTTGACGTCGCCGACAGCGCCGCCAAACAGGCCTATGCACCCTATTCGAAATTCTCCGTCGGTGCCGCCATCCGCACGCCATCGGGCGGCATTATCAGCGGCTGCAATGTCGAGAACGCTGCCTATCCCGCAGGCACCTGCGCCGAAGCGGGCGCGATTGCCGCCATGGTCGCCGCGGGGGAAACCCGCATCACCGAGATCGCGATTGTCGGCCTGAAAAGCAACCCGTGTTACCCCTGCGGCGCGTGTCGCCAGCGTATCTTCGAATTTTCCGACGCCGCCACCCGCGTTCATCTCCGCGATGGGGCAAATGGCGAAGCCATCACGCATTCGATTGACGCGCTATTGCCGCACGCTTTCGGCCCGAGAGATTTAGCATGATCAACCTTGTTCCCGAAGCCATTGCCAGCCTGAAAGAATGGGGCATTGAAGGCCCGTTCGAGTATGGCCTTGTCTTGGGCACCGGTCTTGGTCCGGTCGCTGAACTCATCGAAAATCCCGTCATCGTTCCCTATGCCCAACTCCCCGGGTTCCCGAAAGGTCAGATCTCGGGTCATTCCGCGCGCGTTGTCGCAGGCCGGATTGGCAAATCCCGCGTCTTCGCCATGCAGGGCCGCGCGCATTATTACGAGCATGGTGACGCTGCGATCATGCGCACGCCCGTCGAGACCATGGCGGCGCTCGGCATCAAAAATCTGATCCTCACCAATGCGGCGGGGTCTCTGCTCGAAGACGTGCCCCCCGGCGCACTCGCGCTCATCGGCGACCACATAAACCTGTCAGGTGTTAATCCACTGATTGGCCTCACCGACGACAGCCGATTTGTGCCGATGGTTGATGCCTATGATCCTGACATGCGTCAGGCCTTAAGAGCCGCCGCCGCCAAAGCCGGTATTCCTCTTCCCGAAGGCATCTATCACTGGTTCCCCGGCCCGAGCTTCGAAACCCCTGCCGAAATCCGCGCTTCGAAACTGCTTGGTGCCACATTGGTCGGCATGTCGACCGTACCCGAAGTGATCCTCGCCCGCCGCATCGGCTTGTGCGTCGCCGGAATTTCCATGGTCACCAATTACGGCGCAGGCCTCTTCGGCGGCGCACCCTCCCACGCCGAGACAAAGAGCGTTGCAGCAGAAGCGGGTGAAAAGATGAAGGCTTTACTGGGTGTTTTTTTCCGGTGAGTGACCCTCACTCGCAGCCAACGCCCCAACTCCCTCGCGATAGGTTGGGTAACGCAACACAACCCCCAATTCCTCGCGGATCAACCTGTTCGAAACGCGTTTGTTGTCCGCATAAAAACTCCGCGCCATTTCGCTCATCACCGCCTTCTCAAACGGCACTTCCGGCGGCGGTTCGCGACCCACCAACTGAGCC
>JBJTDR010000010.1:0-25906 GCA_046092445.1 Hyphomicrobiales bacterium
TCTCCAATTAACCCGCACGCATGCAACCGCGCGAGCATGTGGGCGGGAGGAGGGGCATCGACGGTGATTGGGGGTTTGTTTTTATAGAGCGGGATGGTGATTGACCGGGCGTGGAGATGCAATCTTTCGCCGCTGCGCCGACCATCGCCATAAATAGGATCGCCAATAATCGGCCAACCCATGGCCTGACAATGGACGCGTAATTGATGGGTGCGTCCGGTGAGGGGTGACAGCAGCATGAAGGCCATGCCGTCGGCGCGCCCCATGACTTTCCAGTCTGTCTGCGCTTTCAGCCCATCCGGATCGACTTTCATCCACCAACCGCGGGCGGGATCAAGGCGGCCGAGCGGCAAATCGATGAAGCCTTCATCCTCAACGGGCCCGCCTTCGACGATGGCCCAATAGGTCTTTTCCATAAATCCTTCGCGGAAGAGGCGGGAAAGATCATCGAGCGCCTTGCGGTGGCGACCGAGGACGAGACAACCGGATGTATCCTTGTCGAGCCTGTGGGCCAATATTGGGGGTTTGGGCAATCCAAATTGCAATGCCGGGAAATATTGCTCGATATAGACGTCGCGGCTGACGGCATTGGGATGGGATTGATGCACGGCGATTCCTGCGGGCTTGTTGATGACAAGCATCAACGCATCGCGGTAAAGAATACGGCCTTGAATTTCTTCCGGTGTCATTAGAGGGGTTTCTAGCCCTTTCGTTCCGAGCGTGAAAGCATTATCGAAGAACCATGACTGATGACGTACGAAAAAAGCCCGGATTGTTGGGGCGGCTCTTTGGCCGTGATGCTTCTGTGCCGATTGTCACCGAAGAGCTGGCGCTTGTTGAACCGCGTCTTAGCTGGTGGCAGAAGCTCAAACAGGGTCTGGCGCGTTCATCTTCGTCGATTGGTCAGGGAATCACGGATCTTTTTACGAAAAGAAAGCTCGATTCCGGGACACTCGAGGAATTCGAGGATGTTCTGATCCGGGCGGATCTCGGGCTTACGGTTGCGACACGCATTGTGGAAGCGGTCGGCAAGGGGCGTTATGGCAAGGAGATTGAAGGCGAAGAGGTGAAAGCCATCCTCGCCGAGGAAGTGACGCGGACATTGACGCCTGTGGCGATTCCGCTCTCGATCGATGGGTCGAAAAAACCGTTTGTGATCCTGATGGTTGGGGTGAATGGATCGGGCAAAACGACAACCATCGGAAAATTGGCCGCAAAATTTCGTGACGAGGGTCGTTCGGTGATGCTGGCGGCAGGGGATACGTTTCGCGCGGCGGCGATTGAACAATTGCAGGTGTGGGGTGAAAGAACGGGCGCGAAGGTCATTTCACGACCACAGGGTTCGGACGCGTCGGGGCTAGTGTTTGATGCGGTTGCGGCGGCGGACGAGGCAAAAACCGATATTCTTCTGATTGATACGGCTGGACGATTGCAAAATCGGACGGAATTGATGGCGGAACTGGAAAAAATAATCCGCGTGATCAAGAAGCGGGATGCAACGGCACCACATGCCGTGTTGCTCGTGCTTGACGCCACTGTCGGGCAAAATGCCTTGTCTCAAGTCGAGATCTTCAGCAAGATCGCCGGTGTCACCGGACTTGTGATGACCAAGCTCGACGGCACGGCGAGGGGCGGTATTCTTGTCGCCTTGGCCGAAAAATTCGGCTTGCCGGTTCATTTTATTGGAGTTGGAGAAGGGATCGATGATCTCGAACCGTTCGAGGCGGGCGATTTTGGCCGGGCGATTGCCGGACTGGACGAGGGTCTCCCGACGATATCACGGTGATTTAAGCCGGACTTTTCTGATCAACCGGGCGCGGTGGCGACGGGGCATGTACTCCAACGGTCCGCGTCAAATCTCGAAGTACGATTAACCAGACCTTAATGGCGAATGCTATATTGGATCTGGTATCGTTTTATCTGGCCTCAATGCCCGATTTCTTTGCGGATGCGAGAGTATTTACGGCGTGCTTTGAATTTGAACCGGACGAATGGCCCAACGACGTAAAAAAACGGATGCACGTCGTGAACCGACCTTTCATGACGGCGGAAAGGGATCCGGAAGCGGTCTGAGGGTTCATCCCGGTGACCGGCCGGGCTATGTCACCCCGCCGAGTGACGAGGATGAACCGGACGATCTTGTCGTCGAGCCCGTCCGCACGAAACCGCGAGTGAAGGCCGCAAAAAACAATGAGCATTCCCCCGACAAGTCGCAACGGCGGGATCGTCGTCAGCGCCGGTCGATTTTGGGTCGCTTGATATACTGGAGTCTCGTTTTCGCAGTCTGGGGCATGATCGGTCTCGCTGCGTTTGTCACTTACCACGCGGCAAAGCTCCCGCCGATTGATCAACTTGCTGTCCCGAAGCGACCACCAAATGTCGCAATTTTGGCTTCGGACGGGACATTATTGGTCAATCGTGGAGAAACGGGCGGTCAGGAAGTTCCGATCAAGGAGCTGCCAGCCTATTTGCCAAAGGCCTTTATCGCGATTGAGGATCGGCGTTTTTACAGTCATTTCGGGATTGATCCGATCGGGATCGGGCGGGCGCTGTTCCGCAATGCGATGCAATCGAACGGGGCGATACAGGGCGGATCGACGCTGACGCAGCAGCTGGCGAAGAACATCTTTCTGACGCAGGAGCGAACGGCAGCACGCAAGATTCAGGAAGGCATTCTTGCGCTTTGGCTTGAGCGAGCCTATTCGAAGGACCAAATTCTTGAGCTGTATCTGAACCGTGTCTATTTCGGGTCCGGTGCTTATGGCGTCGAGGCAGCGGCGCAGCGTTATTTCGGGAAGTCGGCCAGACAGGTGACGCTTGCCGAAGCGGCGATGCTCGGCGGTTTGGTGCAGGCACCGACCCGGCTTGCACCGACCCGTAATCCGGAAGCGGCGAAAGCCCGCGCGGAGTTGGTTTTGGCCGCGATGGTCCGCGAGGGGTTCGTGTCTCGGGCCAAGGCAGCAGAGGCGGAGGCGGCGCCAGCTGTTGCACTTTCAACTCGGCGCGGTGCCTCGGGCAATTATCCGGCTGACTATGTGATGGACAGGATTGACGAGTTGATTGGCACTGTTGATACTGACCTGGTTGTAACGACGACGCTTGATCCCACGATCCAGGCTTTTGCAGAACAGGCCTTGGTCGCAGAGCTTGATGCGAAGGGCGTTAAATTTGGTGTCAGTCAGGGTGCTCTTGTTGCCATGGCGCCGGACGGGTCGATTCGCGCGCTCGTTGGCGGGCGCAATTACAGCGAAAGCCAATATAATCGGGCGGTGACCGCCAAGCGCCAACCCGGATCGGCCTTCAAGCCCTTTGTGTATCTGGCTGCCCTCGAAAAGGGGCTTACGCCGGATACGATCCGCGAGGACGGACCGCTCAATGTGAGGGGTTGGAAGCCGGAGAATTACTCGCGCGAATATTTTGGCCCGGTGACGCTGACAAATGCGCTCGCTCTGTCGTTGAATACGGTGGCGGTTCGAGTTGGTATGGAAGTGGGGCCGATGAGTGTTGCGACAACGGCCCGGCGGCTGGGTATTTACTCAAAGCTCGATCCGAATGCATCGCTTGCACTGGGAACGTCTGAAGTCACGCCGCTCGAGATGGTTTCAGCTTATGGCGCCTTTGCGAATGGTGGTTATCTGGTTGAGCCGCGAATTATCACGGAAATTCGAACGCACGACGGAGAAGTGATTTTCACACGCGCCGATCCCGCGCCAGTTCAGGTGATCGCTCCGCCGGTTCTCGAGATGCTCAACACCATGATGCGGGAAACATTAGTTTCGGGTACCGGCAAAAAGGCAGAACTTCCGGGGTGGGAAGCCGCCGGGAAGACGGGGACAAGTCAGGATTTCCGCGATGCATGGTTCATCGGCTATACGCGGACTCTGGTTGCGGGCGTCTGGCTCGGCAATGATGATGGTTCACCGACAAAGCGGGCTTCGGGAGGTAATTTACCGGTGGAAATCTGGTCTCAATTCATGAAGTCGGCTCTGGGCCCGGTGAAGCCGGTGCCCTTGCCAGCGAGTGATGATCCGGTAACGAATCTACTTTCGGGATGGAAGTTTCCGTGGGATCCCGCAACTGATCCTGCTCCACGACCACCCGGATCAATTCCTCAACCCTGAGAGATCGAATATTCAGATATAGCGATGCAAGGTTGCGCCATTTCGTTTCAGCCACGCCTCGGCGGCATCTGTTTCGGGACAAATCTCTTTGAGAATAGTCCAGAAGCGATCGGAGTGGTTGAGTTCGCGCAGATGGGCGACTTCGTGCGCGGCGAGGTAGTCGAGCACAAAGTCGGGGGCCAAGATCAGACGCCACGAGAAATTCAGCGTGCCACGGCTTGAACAAGATCCCCAGCGGCTGGTCGTATCGCGCAGGGTGATGCCGGTGATTTTGACATTGAGAGCTGCGGCATACCGGAAAGCGGCCTCGCTCAATGCTTTTCGTGCCTCTTTTTTGAGATAATCAAGGACACGCCGGTGAATATGTTCGGCCTGCCCTGCAATGACGAGGCGGTTTATGCCCGTTGCCGGATCGCTTTCCGTCCATGCAATCCCTTGAATGCCTCTGCGGTGTTCGATCAGATGGGGAATGCCCCTGAAGGGAATTGAAGCATTGGTCGTGCAGGTGATTTTGCCGAGTTGTTTTGCAAGCCGCGCGGCGATCCATCCGCCCTGACGTCTGACAAAGTCGGTGGCCTGCAAGAGGCTGCCGAGGGGAGGCAGTGTCAGTACGATCTGGCCCGTTGCCGAGCTTACGCGCAAAGTAAAACGGCGCGCTCCAGTCTTGCGGCGGAGCGCGACCTGATAAACCGCTTCGCCATGCGGTACCTCGATGTGGACAGGGTCGGCCGATTTACGTTCATTCTTAAAGGGCGCACGCATCGGGATGTTCCGTGCCGAAACTGATCCGCAGTACGATTGCCATCAGCCGATTGATTCGACCAGTTTCAGGCGGCCAGTCCCCCGCTTCTGAACCGAGGTTCTTGCTGGTCTGATCGCTACATTGTCCGATTGAGAAGACGTCGCGATGAAGGCTTTCATACGCGGCGCGATTTCCGCCCGAAATCGGGAGCCGTTGAACACACCATAATGACCAACTTTCGGCTGCATCCAGTGCGAACGCCGCTCGTCCGGAACATTGACGCAGAGTGTATGGGCGGCTTTTGTCTGGCCAACGCCGGAGATATCGTCGTTCTCGCCTTCAACCGTCATGAGTGCACAGCGGCGGATTGCACGCAGATCAACCGGTTTGTCCCGATGCATCATCATGCCTTTCGGCAGAGCATGTTTGACGAAAACGGTATCGACTGTCTGGAGATAGAATTCCGCTGTCAGATCCATGACCGCGAGATATTCATCGTAGAATTCGCGATGTTTTTCGGCCGAGTCACCGTCGCCGGCAACGAGATGACGGAACATTTCGCCGTGTGCTTCGACGTGGCGCTCCATATTCATGGCCATGAAGCCGGACAACTGCAGGAAACCCGGATAGACATCGCGCATGAAGCCGGGGTTCGGCAATGGTACTTTGACGACGCAGTTTTTCCGGAACCATTCTGTCCCGCGGCTTTCGGCAACGCGGTTGACTTCCGTGGGGTTCTCCCGCGGGTCTATCGGGCCACCCATCAGGATCATGGATGCTGGAGTTAGAGGATCACTTTCCGCTTCCATGCGCGCAATGGCGGCGATGACAGGAACGGCGGGCTGGCAGACGGCCATGACATGAACATCGGGGCCAAGTGAATGGATCATCTCGATGATGTAATCGACGTAGTCGTCAAGATCGAAGCTGCCTGTTGCAAGCGGGACAAGGCGTGCATCGATCCAATCAGTGATGAATACTTCATGGTCCGGCAGGAAGGCAGCGACTGTTCCACGCAGCAGCGTTGCGTAGTGGCCCGACATTGGCGCAACGATCAGCACTTTTTGCTGCGGAGGCTCTTTTGGCGATAGCATCCGGCGGAAATGGATCAGATTGCAGAAGGGACGCTCCCAGACGATGTGCTCGTGAACGGCAACCTGTCTTCCATCAATGGTTGTTGACGTTAGATCGAAGGCGGGTTTGCCGTAGCGCCGCGTCGTGCGTTCAAACATCTCGCAGCCGGCAGCAACGCTTCGTCCAAGCGGCATATGGCTGAAAGGATTGGCCGGATTGCTGAAGAACATCCGCGTCGAGTCCGCGAATGCACGGGCCGGGGCGAGGAATGCATGAGTCGTCTCGTACCACGTATAGAGTGGAAGTTGCATATCGATAGTCCCCCTCCGGCACGAGACCGGATTTATGTTGTAGTGCACGCTTATCCGACTTTAGCCAGTTTGCTGCTTCTGACAATCAGTCATCCGTATAAGATGCGCACTCTTATTGAGAAAAAGTGAAAGCCGCGGCGTTTTCGCCGTCGGAGCGTTGAGCTCGCTATTCGCCCATTTGTAAAAGGCTGCCTGCGGCCCGCGCCTTCTGAAGTAGAACCATAAAGATAGTAGTTCCACCGATCAAGAGAATAACGTTAATCATGAAGGCCATGACCATCAGGTCCGATCTCAATGTGTGGTCAATCAGGAGCGCGCGCAAGCCTTCAAAGACATAAGTCGGCGGCAGGCACCATGCGACGGGTTGCAAAAAGCCCGGAAGAACACTGACGGGATAATAGACGCAAGCGAGTGGCAGCATGATGAACATCACTGTCCATGCAAGGCTTTCAGCGCCCAAACCGTGCCGCAGGACGATGCCTGAAACGGCCAAACCGACAGCCCATCCTGTCAGAACGAGATTGATGAAAAAAAGAATCGCTCCGAGCCCCATTGCAAAATAATTGAACCCGAAAAACAGGATCGCCATGATGCTGACGGGACCAAGGCCGATGGCGAGACGAAATAGGCTCATGATGATCAGCGCGGCTACAAACTCGAGCGGGCGCACCGGGCTCATCAGCAGATTGGCCATATTTCTGGCCCATATCTCCTCAAGGAAAGAGATAGAAAAGCCCAGTTGGCTCCGAAAAAGCACATCCCAGAGCAACATGGCGCCGATCAATGTACCGGCGGCGAAGGCGGCCTTGCCGGATGTATTGGCAATATAGACCTGAATGAAGCCCCAGGTGAGCATTTGAACAGCCGGCCAGTATACGAGTTCCAAGAGACGTGGCCAAGACGAGCGCAAGAGATAGGTGTAGCGCAGGACGAGGGCGTAAACGCGGTTTATCGAAAACCCCGAGAAAGTATCGTGAGCAAGGCTCATCGGGTTTCGCCTTTCTGGAGCGCACCTGTGCGCGCAACGTCGAGAAACACTTCTTCGAGATCGGTGCGACCATACCTCCTGATGAGATCATCGGGCGTTCCCTGATCGGCGATCTGGCCCTTTTTCATGATGATGACGCGGTCGCAGAGTCTCTCCACTTCGGCCATATTGTGGGAGGCGAGTAAAATTGTGGCGTTTCGGCGGGTGCGGAAGGTTTCAAGACGTGTCCGGATCCAGTCCGCAGTATCGGGATCGAGCGATGCGGTGGGTTCGTCCAGCAGCAGCAATTCAGGATCGTTGATCAGGGCTTTGGCGAGCGCAACGCGGGTTTTTTGACCTGCTGACAACTGGCCTGCAGCGCGATCAATGAAATCGGTCAGGTCAAGGGACTCGGCGAGCTCCTTGATGCGGTCGGATGCGTGCTCAACACCGTAAAGCCTTGCGAAAACGTCGAGGTTCTGGCGAACCGTCAGGCGATGTGGCATGTCGACATAGGGGCTTTCGAAGTTCATCCGGTGCAGAACTTCATAGCGCCGATCGACCATATTGACGCCGAACACCCGCACACTTCCCGAACTGGGTGTGACGAGACCCATGATCATTCCGATTGTCGTTGTCTTGCCGGCGCCGTTCCCGCCCAGCAGTCCTACGACTTCGCCGCTCGCGACCGAGAACGAAATTCCGTTGACCGCAATTGCTGATGCGAACGACTTGACGAGGTGGTCAAGACCAATGACGGGTTTCGTAGAGTCGGATAACATGAAGTAACTGATGTTTTTCTCTTGCAGGTCAGGCGGATCTATATGCCTTTGAAGTTGCTTTGCCTACCTGATTTTCCTTCAGGCCACGGTTTTTGACATGCTGCATTTGATCCAGTCGGTGTTTAATCGGGGATCGGGCGTTCTGCGTCTTGATACGCTGATCAGGTTGCGCTGGCTTGCGGTCGCCGGACAATCCACGGCGCTTGTGATAACGAACCAAATTCTGGGGTTCGAAGTGCCTGTCATTCCGTTCATTCTGGCTTTGGCGGCATCTGGCGTTCTCAATCTCGCCTTGAGAAGCCGCTTCGCCGTGAGTTATCGCCTTAATGATCGCGCCGCCTCGGTATTGCTGGTTTTCGACGTCGTTCAGCTGGCTGTCCTGTTGTATCTGACGGGCGGGCTCGAAAATCCTTTTGCCCTGCTGTTCCTTGCGCCTGTCATGATTTCGGCCACTGTTTCGCCTCCCCGTCAGACTCTGATGATAGGCATCATTGTTGTTATCTCCGCGACGATAATCGGATTTCACTATCGGCCGTTGCCATGGTTTTCAGGCGAGACGTTCGCGCTTCCGCCGCTTTACAGGCTCGGGAGTTGGTTTGCAATTCTGCTCGGCGTCGCTTTCATCGGGGTTTATGCGTGGCGGGTTGCGGAAGAAGCACGCCAATTGGCTGAAGCGCTGAGTGCGACCGAGCTCGTTTTGGCCCGGGAACAACATCTGACCCAGATTGACGGACTGGCTGCCGCTGCCGCGCATGAGCTCGGAACACCCCTCGCGACGATTGCACTTGTCGCGAGAGAACTTGAGAAGAGCGGTCCGCAGGATGGCTTGATCGGGGATGATATCCGGTTGCTGGTGCAACAGGTCAACCGCTGTCGCGAGATCTTGAAAACGCTGAATTCGCTGGGCGACGAGGAAGCTGGGCCTCTTGGCATGATGACGCTTGGTTTGCTGCTCGAAGAGGTCGTGGCGCCGCAGCGTTCCTTCGGGATTGCGCTTGAGGTGACACCACGGGGATCGGGGAACGAACCGCGACTGCGTCGCAATCCCGCTATTCTTTACGGGCTTGGTAATCTGATCGAGAACGCTGTCGATTTCGCACTGGCGAGAGTAGTGATTGAAGCAGAGTGGGACGAACAACGCGTATCAATTTGTATCACGGACGACGGATCCGGGTTTCCTTCGGAAATTCTGGAACGACTCGGTGAGCCCTATGTGACAACGAGAGTGGGGTCGCGTCGCAAGAAGCGCGACGAGGAATCGGGTCTTGGCCTCGGGTTATTCATTGCAAAGACGCTTCTCGAGCGTTCGGGAGCCACAGTGACATTCAGCAATGTGATTGCAAGCGGCCAAGGGGCGCGGGCCCGCGTATCATGGCCAAAGGATACTTTCCTGTGATCAGAAATCGTCAGCCTGACCTGATTTTTTGAAATTGAATGCGATAACGGAGAACCGAGTTCATATTTTTCACGTATGTTTTGTGAAACAGCCATCGAGGAATACACATGCTCAACGAACAGACGCCGCAGACGATGCAGAAAAAATCACTGCTGATTGTTGACGATGATCGTCCGTTTTTGACGCGGGTTGCACGGGCGATGGAGCAGAGAGGTTATTCCGTCGATACAGCGGAAAGCGTGGAGCAGGGCATCAGGGCCATTTCACTTCGCCCTCCCGCTTATGCGGTTATCGATCTGCGACTCGGGGACGGAAGCGGTCTCGATGTGATTGCGGCACTCAAAAAACACAGTCCCGGTTCGCGAGCCGTTATACTGACCGGATACGGGAATATTGCGACAGCCGTCAACGCTGTCAAACTCGGAGCATATGATTACCTCGCCAAGCCTGCCGACTCTGAAGAAATCGATGCCGCTCTGCAATCAACGGCAACCGGAAGTGCCACGCCACCCGAGAATCCGATGTCGGCGGACCGTGTCCGCTGGGAGCATATCCAGAGAGTTTATGAATTATGCTCCAGAAATGTCTCCGAAACCGCCCGTCGTTTGTCGATGCATCGCAGAACGCTGCAACGTATTCTCGCGAAGCGAGCCCCGCGATAAGGGACTGTCGTGGGAGGTTGGCGTTGACAAGGGCGTCGCTTGGACTCTAAGACATCCGGTGTGCCCAGGTGGCGGAATTGGTAGACGCGCTGGTTTCAGGTACCAGTCTTGCAAGAGGTGGAGGTTCGAGTCCTCTCCTGGGCACCATTTTATTCATAATCAAGACATCGTGTGATGATCTTGCAAGAGTGGTATCATCTATCCTGACCGGGCGACGAACAGGAATCGCGATTCATGACAATTCGGGTCCATCGTGGTGATTTACCGAACGACCTTGATCTCGGCTCTCTTGTGGCGATCGACACTGAAACGCTGGGACTCAATTTGAGGCGGGACCGTCTCTGCCTTGTGCAGTTATCGCGGGGTGACGGTTCTGCGGATCTCGTGCAGCTACCGTCCGATATTAACGCGGCACCGAACCTGCAAAAACTTCTGGCGGACAGAGCGGTCACCAAGCTTTTTCATTTCGGGCGGTTCGATATCGGTGTTCTTTATCATCGTCTCGGTGTTTTGGCTGGGCCGGTATACTGCACGAAAATAGCGTCGAGACTTGCGAGAACCTATACGGATCGACATGGCTTGAAGGACCTGGTCAAGGAGTTGCTGGGCATTGATCTGTCGAAACAGCAGCAATCCTCTGATTGGGGTGCAGAATTGCTCTCGGATGCTCAATGCGCTTATGCCGCTTCTGATGTCATTCATCTGCATGCGGTGAAGGATAAGCTGGATCTGATGCTTGCCCGTGAGAACCGGATCGCGATTGCGGAGGCTTGTTTCTCGTTTTTGCCTTATCGTAGCCAACTTGATCTGATGGGTTGGCCGGATGTAGATATTTTCGCTCACTCCTGAGCTAAGTTGATGCGGCGGCCAGCCGCGACGGAAGGTCAAGTGATGCACGGTCTGCCTGTCTCGGTTCGGGTCGGTTTCATTCGCGAGCGTGGCTATGATCAAGCGCGAAGACACTCTGTCCGGGTGCGATTTCTCCGACGGATATTGCCGTTCAGTGCTATTTTTGCAGCACTGTTATTGATTGTTTTGCCCTACATCCGTCCACTGGAACTGATCAATGCAGATCTTGATCTCGGTTCGCTGACATTGGACGGAAAGCGAATAACGATGGAAATGCCTGATCTGAGAGGATTCAGGGGAGACAACAAACCCTATTCAATTTCTGCCCGCCAGGCGACTCAGGATGTTACACGGCCGAATATTCTCGAGCTGGTTGAATTGACATCCCGCATCGAAACCAAGCCTGGATCGGTTGCGCGACTGCGGTCCGACTCAGGAATTTATGACAGCCGTAAGGATCTGTTATCGGTGCGAGGGAATGTGCGCATTGTTTCCGGTGCATCTGATATCCGCATGATTTCCGGATTAGTTGATTTCAAGGCGAATACGGTCGTTTCAACGGAGCCGGTTCAGGTGGTGATGGCCTCCGGTGCGATCAACGCGGATGCGATGCGCGTTTTCGAGAATGGGGAGCGGATCCTTTTTTCCGGACATGTCCGGTCCTATTTCAAATCGCGCTCAGGAACGCAATCCATTACTGCGACGAATGCAGGAGTACCCGAATGATGAGGATCGGTCTGACAGCGGTTTTTGTTTTCATCATGCTGCTGGCGGAAGGTTCTGCCCAGATTGCTCCTACGGCGAACAACGTCCCGGCTGCATCGTCGAACGAGCCTGTATCGATCGAAGCGGACCAACTAGAGGTGTTCGATAAGGAACAACGCGCAATTTATACCGGGAGTGTTGTTGTCACGCAGGGGGAAACAGTCATGAAGGCGCAAGTCATGACCATTTTTTATGAAAGCGGTACGGGAACCAGCGCCGACGAGTCCCCTTCGCCAAAGCTTTTGGGAGGTGATGACGCAGGCGGAGCTGTTCTCAAGCGGGTGGATGCGCGAGGGGGTGTGACAATAATCTCGAAGGATCAGATCGCGACAGGCGATAGCGGCGTTTACGAGCGGATGACTGACATCATGACGTTGATGGGAAATGTAACCCTAACGCAGGGCGCAAATGTGACCAAAGGTGAAAAGCTGGTTTATAATGTCGGCACCGGGGTGGCGTTTGTCGAGGCCGGAAAATCCGGTCGCGTATCGAGTTCGTTCGTGAGTGGCGGATCGAAGCCTGCAGGCGGGGTCGGCAACAAGCCGAAAAAGCCGATCCAGGCGCAACCTTAAATGGTGGACGCCGTCCATTTTCCCGCCGACTCCGTCAACTACCCGGAAAGGCCTGAACTACCTTGGGCGGGCGTCCTCGCTGCGACCGGACTGCGCAAGGCATACCGTCAGAAGGTTGTTGTTGACGATGCGAGCCTGATTGTCCGAAATGGCGAGGCGGTTGGCCTCCTCGGCCCGAACGGAGCTGGCAAGACGACTATTTTCTATATGATCACCGGCCTCATTCCGGTTGACAAGGGCCGGATTGCGCTGGATGGCCATGACATTACGGGTTTCCCCATGTATCGGCGTGCGCGTCTCGGTATCGGATATCTACCTCAGGAACCTTCGATTTTTCGGGGTCTGTCAGTCGAGGATAATATACGCGCCGTTCTGGAGTTTGTGGAACCTGATCGCGACCGGCGTGAAGCTGATCTTGATAGCCTGCTTGAGGAGTTCGATATCAAACGCCTGAGAAAGAGTCCTTCAATGGCGCTTTCGGGCGGTGAGAGGAGGCGATGCGAAATCGCGCGTGCGCTGGCGAGCAGGCCAACTTTCATGTTGCTTGATGAACCATTCGCCGGGATCGATCCGATCGCAGTAGGTGATATTCGTGCGCTTGTCCGACATCTGACCGCCCGCCAAATTGGCGTTCTGATCACGGACCACAATGTACGCGAGACGCTGGGACTCATTGATCGCGCCTATATTATTCATTCTGGACGTGTCCTGATGGAGGGAAAGTCTGATGAAATCGTCGCAAATCCGGATGTTCGAAGAATTTATCTGGGCGAAGATTTCAAATTGTGAACCGCCAAGGCTCCGATCGATAATCTTTTGACTTTATGCTGATTTTTGCGTTAGAACCTGAAAGAGGCCGGCTAAAGCAAATTTCGTGCCATTTTACATCTCAAAGTTGTCGACAACAGGGTAAACAACTTTTGTGGCGGTGAGTTTTTCGCAACGATTAGAATTACGCCAGAGCCAGTCTCTGGTGATGACGCCTCAGTTGCTGCAGGCGATCAAATTGTTGCAACTCTCGAGCGTCGAGCTGAATGCATATGTTGAAACCGAACTCGAGAGGAACCCGCTTCTGGAGCGTCTATCCGACGAGATGTCCACGGATGATGATGGTCGAGCACCTGCGCCCGATGCCGTTCCCGGCTCAGATACCGAATGGGAGTCGAAGCCGCTGGTGCCGGAGGCCGGAGAGATCGATCCGCGGCTCGAAACGCAGCTTGAAAACGTATTTCAGGATGACTCATCCCGGATCGGCTCCGGACTGAACGAGGAAAACAATCAGGATGGTTTGTCATCCTCAAACTGGAGCGGTACGAGTGGCGGGTCGTTTGAAGATTTTGATGAGTCCGATCTTGAAGCCTATGTTGCGTCGACGGCATCCTTGCATGATGTGCTGACGGAACAGTTGCAGGTTTCGGTGAATGATCCTGTTGACAGGATGATCGGTGCTGCAATGATCGATCTGATTGACGAGGCTGGTTATCTTACGGGTGTTCCGGAAGAAATAGCGGAAAGGCTCGGCGTGAGCCTTGGTCGTGTGATGAGTGTCCTCGCGACGATTCAGGACTTCGAACCAACCGGAGTTGGTGCGCGCAACCTTGCGGAATGTCTCAAATTACAGCTCATCGAGGAAAACCG
Source organism: Hyphomicrobiales bacterium (assembly GCA_046092445.1). Lineage (GTDB taxonomy): Bacteria > Pseudomonadota > Alphaproteobacteria > Rhizobiales > Beijerinckiaceae > CAIUPE01. Next base: position 13,880 of record JBJTDR010000010.1, read on the forward strand.
CTTCGATCCGGCGATGGAAAAATTGCTCGCCAATCTCGAACTGATGGCAAAGCGGGATTTCGCGTCATTGCGCCGTATCTGCGGCGTCGATGAAGAGGATATGTCAGAGATGGTCGCGGATATCCGCCGCCTGGAGCCGAAGCCCGGGCTGAAGTTTGGCAGATCGCCGGTTCAGATCGTGATTCCGGACGTGTTTGTACGGAAGGATATGGGCGGTATGTGGTCTGTAGAATTAAATTCGGATGCGTTGCCGAGGGTTCTTGTTAATCAAACCTATGCGGCTAGCATCTCGTCCAATCTCAAGAAGGAGGCAGATAAAGCGTATATTTCGGAGGCTCTCCAGACGGCGAACTGGTTGACGAGAAGTCTTGAACAGCGGGCTAAGACTATTTTGAAAGTCGCTATGGAAATCGTCCGTCAACAGGAGATGTTTTTCGACCATGGCGTGGAATTTCTCAAGCCGCTCAATTTACGTTCCGTTGCCGATGCCATCAATATGCATGAGTCGACTGTATCGAGAGTGACTTCAAATAAGTATATCGCTGCCCGACGTGGCGTTTTCGAGATGAAGTATTTTTTCACGGCATCGATATCGGCAACACTCGGCGGCGAAGCTCACTCGGCGGAAGCTGTGCGATACCGGATAAAGCATCTGATTGACGCGGAGTCTCCGAGCAACATTCTTTCCGACGATACGATCGTCGAGCATTTACGCGGTTCTGGCATTGAAATTGCACGCCGCACAGTAGCCAAGTATCGGGAGAGTCTCAGAATTCCCTCATCGGTGGAGCGCCGCCGCGAGAAGCAGATGACCCACACGGTCGGCTTACGGTGACTTAGTTCGAAGGACGCTTTTGCTATTGGCCGGACTTGAGCGCATTGACTTGATGGATGACCGTTCCTAGATTCCTGACACGACCGGTTGAGAGATATGGTCGGCTGTGATTGCTGAAAAGGAGCGAGGTCTCATATGACGCTGCGGGTATCAGGCAAGAATATTGATCTTGGTGAAGCTCTTCGGACAAAAATGGTCGAAAGGATCACGGGTGTTGTGACCAAGTTTTTCGGTGGCACGATGTCGGGCCATTTGACGGTCACTCAGGAGGGAACGGGTTTTCTGACCGATTGCATCCTGCACTTGTCTTCGGGTGTCGATGTCCAAGCGCATGCGATGGCCTATGACGCTTATCTCAGTACAGAGAAGGTCGCCGATATCATTGAAAAGAGGTTGCGCCGATATAAACGGCGTCTCAAAGATCACGCTCCCGCCAACGGAAACTCACGAATCGTCGAAGTGCCTTCTTACGTCATCAAATCGCCCGAAGATGAGGAAGACGAGTCGGAGGGAACAGAATTTCATCCGGTTGTGATTGCCGAAACCAAGAAAAATATGAGGACAATCGCGGTCAGTGAGGCGGTACTCGAACTTGATATGACCGGCGTTACTGTCGTGGTTTTCCGTCACGCGGGCTCGGGTCGTGTCAATTTGGTCTATCGCCGGAGCGACGGAAATATCGGTTGGGTTGACCCGCCCACGCTTGACACGTAAACGTGACTCACCGGCAGTTACACGAGAATCCTGCGGGCCGGTTTGATTGGCATCTTTCCTGCTTCGACTCTTTCGTAGCGACATAAGTAAAGTGGATTGCGCATGCCCTTATCTGATGTTCTAGCAGCTGATGCTGTTATACCGGCGCTGAAATCGCATACAAAAAAGCAGGCCCTCCTGGCGTTGGCTGAGTATGCGAGCAAAATTTCGGGGCTTTCGGCCCATGAAATCAACGACTCGTTGACGCAGCGTGAGCGTCTTGGTTCCACCGGAATTGGCAACGGAATTGCTATTCCTCATGGAAAACTTGCCGCGGCAACTGCTCTTTTTGGCGTCTTTGCGCGGTTGGAGAAGGCAATTGATTTTGACTCGCTTGACGGCGAACCTGTGGACTTGATCTTTTTACTGATCGCTCCGGAGAAGGCGGGAGCTGATCATCTCAAAGCATTGTCCCGGGTTGCACGCATTCTACGTGATCCCGAGATTGCACAGAAATTACGCGGAACGCATGATCAGGCGGCATTATTCACTCTACTGACTCAGATACCAGCTCCGCACGCTGCGTGAGCGCGATGCTTCAGGGGTTCCAAAGGCGTCTTGCGTAGTCGAGGGCGTAACGCTCAGGTTTGGCGCCAATAAGTCCCATACCATACAAGACCGCGTCTGTTTCATGGAGGAGGTGGCAGGGAATCGTTGCCGTCAGACGTTCGACGGGTGCCTTCTTTTCGAACGCTTTTCTGAATTCGGCGTGGTGAATGATGGGGGCAATCCGGGGCAAAATGCCACCAGCCAAGGTCACCCCGCCAGTTGCCAGAAATGTAATCGCTATATCGCCAGCGAAACGGCCAATAAGTCGGACGTAGAGATCAACAATCGATCGCTCGAACGAAGTCTTGTCACGCAGTGCGACATTGACGATTTCGGATCCGTTGATTTCTGGCGCATTTTTGTTGCGTTCCGCAAGACGCGCACGGTAAAGGCGAACCAGTCCCGGTCCCGACATGACCGATTCTGTTGTGATGCGGCCATGAACGCGCTCCAGATGACGCCAGAGGGGGAATTCATCCTCCTCAACCGGCCCGAACTCGATATGGCAGCTTTCGCTTGGGATCGGCACGAAGCGATTGTCAAGTTCGATCAGTGCACCAATTCCAAGGCCGGTGCCAGGCCCCAAAATGACACGTGGGCCGCTTTGTGACGAGCGACCGAGTGTTCCGATTTGCGTCAGCCATGGATCCCGATGGGCTGGAAGTGACAGAGCTTGGGCTTCAAAATCGTTCAGCAGAAGCCCCTGCTCCAAGCCAAGTTCTTGCAAGAGGGCAGGGCCGTCAATCGTCCAAGCCGCGTTTGTGAGATGGCAGCGGCGGTCAACTACCGGCCCTGCAACGCAGAGAATAGCGGAGCGCGGAGCCTCCGGGAAATCAGCGAGCACGGCGTTAATTGCGAGCGCGGGAGTGGAGAAATCAGCTGTTTTCAACCGCGCAAGCATCCTCGGTTCAGCGCCCGGGTGACCAAACAGCGCAAAGCGGACATTGGTGCCACCAATATCGGCAATAAGCAAAGGATGCGGAAACATGAAAACGGCCTCCTCGGAATGCGCTCTTTTTGCGTGCCGATTGGCTCCCTGTCAAATTGACCTTATCTGACTGAGACGGGACTTGGAAACCGAGGCAGGACGGCATAAAAGCAAGGCTGGCCTCACCGACAAGGACGTCTCATGTCGAATTCTGCTTCGAGCCTGTTTCCACTTGGTCCCGATACGACGCCTTACCGAAAGATTTCCGACGGCGGCGTGGTCATTGAACGTTGTGGCACACGCGAGTTTCTGGCTGTCTCGCCGGATGCGATCAAATTGCTCGCGAAACAGGCGTTTATTGACATCAATCATCTGCTGCGCCCCGGACACCTGCAACAATTGGCGCATATTCTGGAAGATTCGGAGGCAACGTCGAATGACAAGTTTGTCGCGTTTGATTTGTTGAAAAATGCAAATATCGCGGCAGGCGGTGTCCTTCCGATGTGTCAGGATACGGGTACGGCCATTGTGATGGGAAAGCGGGGGCGGTTTGTCATGACAGATGGTCATGACGAGGATGTGATCGCGGATGGTATTCTCTCTGCCTACCTTGAAAAGAATCTTCGCTATTCGCAACTTGCCCCGATTTCGATGTTTGAGGAAAAAAATACACGGTCCAATCTGCCTGCCGAAATCAATCTCTACGCGGAAGGAGAGGATACCTTCGAATTTCTCTTCGTTGCGAAGGGCGGAGGATCGGCCAACAAGACCTTCCTGTTTCAGGCGCCACCATCCGTTCTGACTCATGATAGGCTTGTGGCATTCCTGAAAGAAAAGATTCTGACACTCGGAACCTCCGCCTGTCCGCCCTATCATTTGGCGATTGTGATCGGTGGTACTTCGGCCGAGCTTGTGATGAAAACGGTCAAACTGGCATCGACCCGGTATCTGGATGCCTTGCCGACAGAGGGATCCGAGGCAGGGCACGCCTTTCGTGATCTGGCGATGGAAAAAGAGATCCATGAATTAACGCAGGCTCTGGGCGTCGGGGCGCAGTTTGGGGGCAAGTATTTTTGTCACGATGTGCGGGTCATCCGGTTGCCGCGTCACGGAGCCTCGCTCCCGATTGGTCTCGGCGTTTCCTGTTCGGCGGATCGACAGGCGAAAGGAAAAATCACGCGTGAAGGTGTATTTCTCGAGGCACTTGAAACAAATCCTGCAAGGTTTCTGCCTGATATTGACGAATCGGCCCTCGGTGGAGATGTCGTCCGGATTGATCTGAACCGTCCAATGGCCGAGATTTTGGCAACCCTTTCCCGGCATCCCATCAAGACACGGCTTTCGCTCACGGGAACAATTGTGGTTGCCCGCGATCTGGCGCATGCAAAGATCCGTGAACGGCTTGATCGCGGTGGGCCAATGCCGGGTTATCTGAAGAATCATCCAGTTTATTATGCCGGTCCAGCCAAGACGCCTGCAGGTTATGCGTCGGGGTCGTTTGGCCCGACGACTGCAGGCCGGATGGATGCGTTTGTTGCCCAGTTCCAAGCTGCGGGTGGCTCCATGGTGATGCTGGCCAAGGGCAATCGGTCGGCGCAGGTGCGGGAGGCTTGCAAAGCCTATGGAGGCTTCTATCTGGGATCGATTGGCGGCCCGGCGGCACGCCTTGCCCAAGATTGCATCCGGAAGGTCGAGGTTCTCGAATATCCCGAACTCGGAATGGAAGCGATTTGGCGAATAGAGGTCGAGAATTTTCCGGCGTTTATCGTGATTGATGATAAAGGCAATGACTTCTTCAAAGACCTGAACCTTGGATAGGGTTCATACTTTAAACTGATAATCCGTTTGTTGGGGGAACATTTGTGATGAAATCTCATGCTCAGGTTGTTGTCATTGGTGGCGGTGTTGTCGGATGTTCCGTCCTGTATCACCTGACAAAAGCAGGTTGGCGGGACGTTGTCTTGTTGGAACGTGACCAGTTAACCTCGGGCTCGACATGGCACGCAGCAGGTGGATTTCATACGCTGAATGGCGATCCGAATGTCGCCAAGCTTCAGGGCTATACGATCGGCCTTTATGACGAACTCGAGAAGATATCGGGAGAGTCATGCGGCTTGCATCGGTCTGGCGGCCTGATGCTCGCCGACACCAAGGAGCGGATGGAATGGCTCAAAATGGCGCATGCGCGGGCGCGTTATTTAGGCCTCGAGACCGAATTGATGAGCGCAAAGGAAGCTAAACAGCTCTTCCCGATGATGGAGGATCGCTATTTTGTGGGTGCGATGCTCGACAAGGCGGATGGTAATCTTGATCCCTACGGGACAACGCATGCTTATGCCAAATCGGCGAAAATCGGTGGTGCGGAAATCTATCTCAAGACGCGGGTCAAGGAGTTGCATCAGCGGCCGGATGGTGGCTGGGACGTGGTGACTGATCAGGGGACGATCATTGCCGAGCATGTTGTGAATGCGGGCGGACTCTGGGCACGCGAAGTCGGCCGGATGGTCGGCATCGAGCTGCCGGTGCTCGCGATGGAACACATGTATCTCGTGACTGACGAGATGCCCGAAATCGTTGCCTTTAACAAAGAGCGCGGCCACGAAGTACCACATGCGATTGATTTCAAAGCCGAAATCTATATGCGGCAGGAACGTAACGGGATGGTGCTCGGAACTTATGAGCGCGCGGGTAAGCCCTGGCAGCCCAAAGAAACACCGTGGAGTTTCGGAACCGAGTTATTGCCACCCGATCTCGACAGGATCGCTCCTTCACTTGCGATCGGATATCGGCATTTTCCTGCAATGGCGAAGGCAGGGATCAAAAAGATCATCAATGGTCCCTTCACCTTTTCGCCTGATGGAAATCCGCTGGTCGGCCCTGTTCAGGGACTGTCGAATTACTGGGTTGCCTGCGCCGTGATGGCCGGGTTCAGCCAAGGTGGCGGGGTTGGCCTCGCATTGTCACAATGGATGGTGAATAGCGACCCCGGATTTGATGTCTGGGGGATGGATGTCGCGCGTTACGGAGAATGGGCGACGCGGTCTTATACGAATGAGAAAGTTCGTGAAAACTATTCCCGCCGTTTCCGGATCCGCTTTCCGAACGAGGAGTTGCCTGCAGCACGACCGCAGCAAACGACAGGCGCCTATGATCTCATGGTCAAGAATGGCGCGGTTATGGGCGATTCATGGGGCGTCGAGACGCCACTCTGGTTCGCACCGAAGGGCGTTAAACGGAAGGATATTTTTTCATTCCACCGTTCAAACGTTTTTGAGCATGTGAAGGCCGAGTGCCTCGGTGTCCGCACTGCGGTGGGCGTAACTGAAATCGCCAATTTTGCGAAGTATGCGTTTACCGGTTCGGGTGCGGAAGCATTTTTGAACCGCCTCATGACAAATGTCATGCCGAAAACGGGTCGTCTTGTCCTGACGCCGATGTTGAATGAAAAGGGTAAGCTGATCGGTGATTTTACGATCGCAAAAGCGGTCGAGAACCAATTCTTGATGTGGGGGTCCTCGCAGGCCCAGAAATACCACATGCGCTGGTTTGAAAAACATGTGCCTAAGGACGGCTCGGTGCATATTCACCGATATGATATGGGTCTTGTCGGGCTCTCCATTGCCGGGCCGAAGGCACGGGACGTCTTGCAGACCCTGACGGATGAGGATGTCTCCAACAGTACCTTCAAATTCATGGATCATCGGTCATTTGATGTCGGAAATGTTCCGGCCATGGTCAATCGCGTAACCTATACAGGTGATCTCGGCTATGAAATCTGGGTTACACCCGAATACCAGCGTCGGCTCTATCTGGCGATTTTGGCGGCGGGTAAACCTTACGGCTTGATCAATTTTGGCATGCGTGCGCTGCTCGCACTTCGATTGGAGAAGAATTTTCCGACCTGGTATCGCGAATTGCGACCGATCTACGGGCCATTTGAGGCGGGGATGGACCGGTTTATCCGGTTGGATAAGGCGGACTTTATCGGGAAGGCGGCGGCTGTAGAGGAACACGAGACGGGCGGCACGTTGCGGCGTGTCAGTTTTGTCGTTGATGCATCTGATGCGGATGTTCTGGGTGATGAACCAATCTGGCATCGTGGCAAGGTTGTAGGTTGGGTGACATCCGGTGGGTATGGCCACTTTGTCGACCGCTCACTGGCGCAAGGCTATGTTCCAAAGGAATTGGCTCATATTATGGATGAAGGGGCATTCGAACTTGAAATTATCGGCGAGTTGCGGCGCGCGACAATCATCGCGGAACCTCTATTCGATCCGGAGGGCAAGAGGATGCGTGGGTAGTGTGAACTACCCGCCGTAACGGTGTGCCAACAAGGCATAAACCATGCGGGCCGTTTGCGGATCACCACCCTCAGGGCGACCTGATTTTGCCGATGGAACCCAGCAAAACACGTCAAAATGCGCCCATGCTTTGGCATTTTCTGCGAATTTTTGTAGAAAAAGTGCGGCTGTGATTGAACCTGCGAAGTGGCCGCTTGAAATGTGGTTTACGTCGGCAATTTTCGACTCAAGCATGGCAGCATAGGGCTTCCAGAGCGGAAGACGCCAGACCGGGTCATTCACGGCAGTTCCGATCCGGGAAATGTCTGCGGCAAGGGTCTCGTCATCGGTGTAGAATGGCGGTAGATCGGGTCCGACAGCAACACGGGCAGCGCCCGTTAGCGTCGCAAAATCGAGCACGAGGTCGGGATTATCCTCGTCTGCCAAAGTGAGTGCATCGCCAAGGATCAACCGCCCTTCGGCATCTGTGTTGCCGATTTCGACTGTCATACCGTTTCGGCTTGCGAGGACATCGCCCGGACGAAATGACGGTCCGGAAATCGAATTTTCAACCGCCGCAACGATCAGCCTCAGGCGGACTTTAAGGCTCGAATCCATGACCATACGGGCTGCGGCAAGAGCGACTGCTGCGCCCCCCATGTCCTTTTTCATCAGGAGCATGCCGGAATCTGGTTTGATATTCAGTCCACCCGTATCGAAGGCAACACCTTTGCCCACGAGTGTTACTTTAGGATGTGACGGATCTCCCCAAACGAGATCAATAATTCGCGGCGCGCGGGGTGATGCCCGTCCGACTGCATGGATCATCGGGAAATTGTGTGTGATCAGATCGTCGCCGATGATGGATGAGCATTGTGCACCATAGCGGGTGGCGACGGTCCGGATGGCGGCTTCGATTTCAGCAGGGCCGAGATCATTTGCCGGCGTATTGATGAGATCGCGCCCCTCTGCAATTGCTTCTGCAATCCGGGTGATTCGGGAGGCGTCAACGCCATCAGGGACGCATAATCTGGCTTTGATCCCGCGCGGTTTCGACTTGTAGCGCTCGAACCGGTAACTACCTAGGACAAAACCAAGCGTTGCCAATTCGGGATTTTCGAGGCCTGAATCAAATTTGTAGATTCCCTCGGGGAGTAATGGCGGGAGTTTGCCCACGAGAAACGGATCTTTTGAAGGGATTGAGGATTTTTCTAAGCCAAACAAGACGCCGGCTAATTTCCCGGAGGAATCGGGTACTAAAAGGTGGCTACCGCTTGCACCTTCAAATCCCTGAGCTTTCGCGAACGCTGCTGCAACGGGATCTAATGCCGTGGTCGCAAAGGTTTCAGTTGTGACGAAGTGGATTGGTATTCCGGTTTTGTCGTTGGCAAGAACAGGGTGCAAGGGTGAAAATCCTTATTTGAAGATCGAGCGGATCAGACAAGATCTCTCAATATCATTCTATTGGCGGCGGGGCCAAGGCTCGTTCGATTTCACGCGCCCCATGTCAGCCGAAACAGACTTTATGGAAAACGGCATCTGAAAAGTGGCGAGTGTGCATCATTGGCATGTCATTCAATTCGGGGCGGGTATTTCGTGATCGTGGCGCTTCGTCGGTTGCTCTCGGGAGGTCTTGAATTTGACACTTTTGAAATTGGGCTGCCAAACACCGTGCTCGGCGGGTAGTTTTTTCGGTATTTCCCCGTTCAATTCAAACGAAGCCATTCCAAAGACTGGCCGAGTCGCTCTCCGGGTGCCACTGTGCCAAGCCCCAACTTTCGCTGCGAAAGGTTGTACAAGACAATTTTCAGCCAAACATACAGGGAATACAGTTCTTCATGCGGTCGTCCTCGCTTCAGATTCCTGCTCCAGATAAAGCCAGTCTACTGGGTCGTTGCTGGGAGTGTAGCCGGTCACCAACTGCTGCAATATCTGGACGATCAAGCCAACATTGTTCGCGTTCAGAGCAGTTTTCAGTTTACGAATTTTGGGCTCAAGCTCAGCCCAGGCGATAAACTCCTCCTCTGCTCTCATTATCCGGGGGTGCGCCGTCGGTTTCGGGTTGTTGCCGATCAACAGCTCTTCGTAAAGCTTTTCTCCGGGTCGCAGGCCAGTGATCTCGATCTCGATGTCGCCGCCCGGGTTGTGTTCATCCTTTACTGCAAGGCCGGAGAGGTCCACCATGCGCTGAGCGAGGTCCATGATCTTTATCGGCTGACCCATATCAAGCACAAATACGTCGCCGTCCTTGGCCATAGCACCGGCCTGGATCACCAGTTCCGCCGCTTCCGGGATGGTCATGAAGTAGCGTGTAACTTCGGGATGGGTAAGCGTGATTGGGCCGCCATCGCGAATTTGTTGGCGGAATTTGGGCACTACGGAGCCCGACGAGCCCAGCACGTTGCCGAAACGTACGATACTGAATCGGGTGCCTTTGCCAATTGTGCGGGAATCTGCCGACAGCGCTTGAAGGGTCATTTCGGCCAGACGCTTGCTGGCGCCCATCACATTTGTCGGGCGAACAGCTTTATCGGTGCTGACCAGCACGAAGTCAGTCACGCCGGTTTCCGCGGCGGCATGGGCGGTGTACAGAGTTCCCAGCACGTTGTTCTTGATACCGGCGGCCATGTTCTGCTCTACCAGCGGCACATGCTTATATGCAGCAGCATGGTAGATGGTGGCGGGGTGCCAGGTTGAGATGATTTCGCGCATGCGCTCATCATCCTGCACAGAAACCAGCAGGGGAACCAAAAGCTCCGAGCCACCCCTGTTCATCTCTGCAAGCTTAACCTCGAGTTCGTGGTATATAGCGTAGAGAGCAAATTCACTCTGCTCGATCAACAGCAGCTTGGACGGTGAGACCGCGAGAACCTGGCGACACAGTTCACTTCCTATGGAGCCACCAGCGCCAGTCACCAGTACCACCTTGCCCATGATGTTCCTCGCCAACAAGGTCTGGTTGGGCGCAACCGGTTCGCGACCAAGCAAGTCGTCGATATCCAGCTCCCGCAAGTCCGAAATACTGACCCTGCCCCGGGCGAGGTCGGTTACGCTGGGCAGTGTGCGAACGGCCACATGAGCTTTGCGTATTCGGTTCAGGATTTCGTTGCGACGGCGTCGTGACAGGCTCGGCATTGCCAGCAGCACATCACTGATGGCTAATGCAGGAGCTAAGCTGTCCAAATCTTCCGGATTGTAGACGGGCTGGCCGTTAAGGAGATGACCATGCATGCGGGCATCGTCATCCAGAAAGCCGGCAACCTGCATTTCGTGGCTGTTCACCATCGCTGCGGCCAGTTGGCGGCCAGTGGAGCCAGCGCCGTAGATCAACACTTTGGAGCGCGAGGCGTATTTCAGGAGGTGGATATAATGGTCACCCAGCCATAAGCGGGCAAAAGCACGTGATGCGCCGAGAAACAACAGCAACAGAATAGGCTGAATGATGCCCACCGTTCGCGGAACTCCAGCTACTCCGATGACTGTGAAGAGGGATGCATACAGCAAGCCGTAAATGCCCACCGCGCGAGCCACGGCGAGGAGTGCCGGCCATCCGTTGTAGCGGAAGATGGCTCGGTAGAGGCCTGAAACGATGAAGATTGGCAGACCAATGCCAATGGATCCTGCGGCCGCCCAAACTGCTCCATATGCCCACTCACTACTCCCCGTGAAACTGATGAAATCTCCCAATCGCAGGTAGTAAGCGAGCCAGACTGTCAAAACACACAAACTTAGATCGACGACCAGTGCAATGCAGCGCTTGGCAATTCGGGGCATCGCCAAGATAGGGACGACCAGCTTAAAATGTGATTTTTCTATCATCGACAACGCCAAAATCTTAGAACGGATCGCCAGGCTGGGAGGACAACCAGTCGGGAGTAGTCACTGGTCGCCGAGCTGACAAGCTGTCGATCATCGCCCGACCAAACAACTGACCAGCCGACCCCTCCCTCAGTGTGATACTCCGGTACGCATAATCACCTTCGCATAGGTTGACCATAAAATCCGGATATCAAACCAGAAGCTTTGGCGCCTTTGATACTCTACGTCCAGCGCCACTTTTTGCGGAACGGGTAATTCATCCCTGCCGTTTATCTGGGCCCATCCTGTCAAGCCCGGGACCAATTTATGAACCCCATTTTGCGTCCTTAACTCGATAAGGTCATGTTGATTAAAAAGTGCCGGACGGGGTCCAACGAAACTCATATCTCCTTTGAGAATACTCCACAATTGGGGCAGTTCATCCAAGCTCGTTTTCCGCAGGAACGAACCAATCGGCGTCACCCATTGGTCGGGGTTTCGAAGCAAATGTGTCGCCACAACCGGCGTATCAATGCGCATAGTCCGGAACTTCGGCATTCTGAATACGCAGTTATCGCGCCCGATCCGATCGCTCCAGTAAATTGCCGGTCCTCGCGAGGTCAGTCGGACTGCCAAGGCCAAGGCCAAAACGGGAATAACAAACAAGATTGCTGCGACCGCAGCAGCACCCAAATCGAACAATCGTTTCATCAAAAGAACATGGCAGTGCCAATCCTCCCAAAAAGCTTTATTTCAACCCTTTCCCGTTGACAAGGAAGGGGCGCGGCGCGTAGCCAAAATCGATCTTAGCAGCTCCGTTGTCGGCGATCAGATCGTGATACATACGCTCAACCATTTCTTTCCGAACGAATGTTGTCTTGGGA
>JBJTDR010000011.1:0-8841 GCA_046092445.1 Hyphomicrobiales bacterium
TCCACAACGAGAACCAGCACGGCGCATTGCAGCCCGTAGAAAACCGCAGAGACAAAAGGGACTTCACCAAAAACCGCAAAAATCGCTGACAGGCCCAGCATCAGGACGGCACCCGGCAGAATAAACAGCAGCCCTGCCGCAAATCCACCCTTGGCGCCATACATCAACCAGCCGAGATACGTTGCCAATTGCTGCGCTTCCGGCCCCGGCAGGAACGAACAGAAATTCAGTGCATGCAGAAACCGGCGATTGCTGATCCAGCGCCGCTCATCGACAAATTCGCGATGCATCAGCGTGATCTGGCCCGCAGGGCCGCCAAAAGATAAACATCCGATCCATGCCCAGACTCCGAGCGCATCCCGAAACGGCGGCATCGCCCTCGGCACGGAAAAAGACCGTTCTTCTCCCGATCCGTCCGGTTCGTATACCATGTGTCATCCCCCGCCATGCCGTGATCCAGTTTGTACCAGACTCATGACAGTCTCGATACGATTGATCTGTTTGCGAACGGGTCCCCATGATGCCAAAACACGAATGGCCAGTTGGAAACCCGTTTGAAAACGGGATTGAAATACGCAATAAAGATGCGCGATCGCGTTTTCCTGTTTTCGACACTGCGGCATCATTTTGAGGAAGTCCAATGGCAGCGACACATGCCCCCAGGGATTTCAGCCTCACTGGCCCCCCAAACGCACAGGCTGTAAAAACCGGACTCGCCAATGCCCCCTCAACAAGGATTGATTGAATGCCGCAATGGATCAAAGCCTGCGCCACCGATGACATTGATGACGAAGACGTCATGCGTTTCGATCATGATGGCCAAACTTACGCGCTCTACCGGTTCAACGACGAATTCTTCGCCACCGATGGCCTGTGCACCCACGAGAAAGTCCATCTGGCCGATGGTCTCGTGATGGATCACATCATCGAATGCCCCAAGCATAATGGCCGGTTCGATTACCGCACGGGTGCCGCCAAAGGTGCGCCAGTCTGCGTCAATCTCCAAACCCACAAGGTGAAGGTTGAAGGCGGGGATCTCTACCTCGAAGTGCCGTGATCAGGATATAGACCCATGACAAATGTGATCATCGGCGCAGGCGAAACCGGCGTTCGCGCGGCGCTCAAACTCCGCGAAGACAGCTATTCGGGGGCGATCACACTGGTGAATGGCGAGATACACACACCCTATGAGCGCCCGCCGCTCTCGAAATCGACTGGCGAGCCCATCACGTTGAAACCGGTTTCCGGCGCAGATCACCTTGCCGCCCAAAACATCACCCTGCTCACCGGAGAGCGTGTGCGCCTGATCAACCGGAACGTGAAACAGGTTGAACTCAAGAGTGGCGCGGCCCTCCCCTATGATCGCCTTCTGATTGCAACGGGTGCCACGCCGCGCGCCCTTACCCTGAACGGCTTGGCCATCCCGTCGGCCCGCACGCTCAGAACCTATAATGACGCCATCGCCATCGAGGCCAGAATGCTCCACGGCACAAAGTTCGTGATCATTGGTGGCGGCTTTATCGGGCTGGAACTCGCCGCCATGGCACGCGCCAAGGGCGTCGACGTCACCGTCATCGAAACCCAGCCCCGCTTGCTTGCCCGAGCCGTGCCGGCCGAGATCGCCACCCGCCTTGAACAGCGCCACCACGATTTAGGCGTCACCTTCCATCTTGGCGCGACCATCGCATCGATCACGCCCGACCATGTTATCACTCTGGCCAGCGGCGAAATCCTTCATGCCGAAACCCTCATCGCGGGCATCGGCTCGATCCCCGCAACATCGCTTGCGGAACAGGCAGGTTTGCGGATCGATAACGGGATTGCGGTTGATGCCACGCTCGCAACAAGTGATCCGGATATCTTTGCCGCTGGCGATTGCTGCTCTTTCCCGCACCCCGTTTACGGCAATAAGCGCATCCGCATCGAATCCTGGCGCGCCGCCCAACAACAGGGCGATCACGCCGCACGCGCCATGATGGGATCAACAGAGCCCTTCTCCGCATTGCCATGGTTCTGGACGGATCAATACGACCTCTCCGTCCAAATCGCCGGTCTGCCCAGCGAAGGCGCAACCCATGTCAGGCGCGAGACGGAGGACGGCTCGTTACTTCTGTTCCATCTCGCACCCGATAACCGCCTGATTGCCGCGAGCGGTATCGGGTGCGGCAATGCGGTCGCCAAAGACATCCGCCTTTCGGAAATGCTGATCGACCGCAGGTCAGTAGTGTCCCCCGACGATCTCGCCAATCCTGCAATCCGCCTGAAAGCCCTGCTCTCCGCAAACTAGGCTTTGCCGTCGCCCTGATTGATCGTGCAGATGCTTTAGGAATGAGTTGAATTCCGCATCATCAATCGGAACGAGGTGCTTTTCTTTCGGTGCCACTTATCGGAAGAGATGATCCGGAACGTTAACTCACATTTGATTTTTCAGTGACTGCCCGTTCGAGAACCGCGCGGATGAAGCGTTGATAAGGAACATCAAGCGCCTCCGCATGCGCTTTCACCGCATCCAAAAGCGACTTCGGCAAGCGCATATTGACCCGTTCCGATTTTGCCTCGCGCTCGAACGGCATCCGCTTGAGATTTTCCGGCGTCAGATACAGACTCAAATCACTCTCCATCAGAGCCTCGATCTGATCATCTGTCGTCAAGAGCGGAAAGGGCTTGTTCATAGCGCTTGATCTCCTTGCGATGCATATACCGGGCGCTAACCGGCCGGATATGCAGAACACCACCCAACTCGCGAAACGTCACGGCCACAAAGGCAAAACGATTCGCCGCAGTTTGTCCGATCACGATAGACCTTGCTTCAGCCTGCGAGTGCTTGGGATCAAACCCCAAATACCGCCGCGACGAAAGCAAGACATGTTCGACATCCGCAATCGACAATCCGTGCGTCTGGCATTTGTCGAGATTACCCTCATCCCAATCAACCAAAAACATCCTAGCACTCTCACGGCAATTTGTACATACAAATCTTCCCGCCTGGTGGAGTCCTCTCACTCGATCACAATGCGCGGCATGGCGCGAGGCGCTGCGCCCCCTTCCAGCCTTTCCTTGATCTGCTCGGCAATGCCGCGATAGAGCTTTGCATGCGGGCCATCCGGCTCGGTCGCCACCACCGGCAATCCCGCATCCGATTTCTCGCGGATCTCCATATGCAGCGGAATTTCACCGAGAAACGGCACGCCGAGCCGCTCCGCCTCGTGCCGCGCCCCGCCATGCCCGAAAACATCCGAGCGCGTCCCGCATTCCGGGCACAGAAAATAACTCATATTCTCGATCACACCCAAAATCGGCACTTCCACCCGTTTGAACATCGCCACGCCGCGCCGCGCATCGATCAGCGCCAGATCCTGCGGCGTCGAGACGATAACGGCCCCCGCGAGCGGCACGGATTGCGCCATGGTCAGCTGTGCATCACCCGTTCCCGGCGGCATATCGACCACCAGCACATCCAGCGTGCCCCAATCCACTTCGCGCATCATTTGCTGCAATGCCGACATCACCATCGGCCCGCGCCAGATCATCGGCGCTTCTTCCTCGATCAAAAACCCGATCGACATCACACTGACGCCATACCCCTCCAGCGGGATCATGATCTTGCCATCCCGCACCTGCGGCTTGCCCGAAAGCCCGAACAGTTTCGGCAGTGACGGCCCGTAAATATCCGCATCCAGAATACCGACCGTCAGCCCCGTATCCTTCAGTGCCAGCGCGAGATTGGCCGCTGTCGTGGATTTCCCGACGCCGCCCTTGCCCGATGCCACGGCGATAATATGCTTGATCCCGGGTACCATTGCGCGCGCCGTTGCTGCCGCCGCTTTCGGCCCCGGCGCAGGTGCCGATCCCTGCGGCCGTTCCGCGGTCAGCGTCACAAGCGCCCCGCTCACCCCCGGCACACCCTTTACCTGATCCTCGACCGCCCGGCGCAACGGCTCGATTGCCTTGGCGTTCTGCGGCTCGGCAATGAGCGACACATAGACTTTCTCGCCTTGAATCGCGATCCCGCCCAGCACGCCGGATCTGAGAAAGGGTGTCGTCCCGTCGGGGCCCTTCAGGCTTGCAAGCGCGTTTCTGACGTCGAGTTCGGTGGCCATGTCATTTCTCCTGCCCAAGCACAGGCTCTTATGTCTGCTCCAGCCTGCAAACGTCAATGGCAGCGCTTTCCGGGCAGCGCTTTCCAGTCGACGCATTCCGGGATGCTTCCCCTTGCCCTCGCACCGCCAACGCGTCATATCACGGGAAGAAAATAACAGGAGTTGAGCATGGCAAAAGTTGCATTTCTGGGTCTGGGTGTCATGGGGTTCCCGATGGCGCGGCATCTCGCCGCCAAGGGACACACCGTCACGGTCTATAACCGCACCACGGCCAAGGCCGAAGCGTGGGTCAAAGCCAATGGCGGCTCCTTCGCCACAACGCCCCGCACTGCCGCTTCCGGCCAGGATGTCATCTTCGCCTGCGTCGGCAATGATGATGATCTGCGCTCCGTCACACTCGGCACCGACGGTGCCTTTGCCGGCATGGCAAAGGGCACGATTTTTGTCGATCACACCACCGCCTCCGCCGAAGTCGCCCGCGAGCTCTACGAGAAAGCCGCCGCACTCGGCCTCGGCTTCATCGATGCGCCGGTCTCCGGCGGACAGGCCGGAGCGGAAAACGGCGTGCTCACCGTCATGTGCGGCGGCGATGCCGACATTTTCGCCAAGGTCGAGTCGCTGATCATGAGCTTCGCCCGCGCCTGCAAATTGCTCGGCCCGGCGGGCTCCGGCCAGCTCACCAAAATGGTCAACCAGATCTGCATTGCAGGCCTCGTTCAGGGCCTTGCCGAAGGCGTCGCTTTCGCCAAAAAGGCCGGCCTTGATGTCGAGGCCGTCATCGAAACCATCTCGAAGGGTGCCGCCCAAAGCTGGCAGATGGAAAACCGCTACAAAACCATGAATGTCAGCAAATTCGATTTCGGCTTCGCGGTCGACTGGATGCGCAAGGATCTCGGCATCTGCATCGCCGAATCCCGCCGCAACGGCGCGCATCTTCCCGTCACAGCCCTTGTCGACCAGTTTTACGGCGAAGTGCAGGGCATGGGCGGCGGCCGGTGGGATACCTCCAGCCTGCTCGCCCGCCTCGAACGGAAATAACCGGCGCCTTACCCCGCAATCGCGGAGAAATCGGCCACAGCCCGCGTCGCCTCGCGGAACGACGCCAAAAGCCGCAAGCGGTTGGCGCGGAGCTCCGCATCGTCCGCATTGACGAGGATTTTGTCGAAGAACGCATCCACCGCCGAGCGAAGTTGCGCCAAGGCCTTCATGGCCCCCGCGAAATCCTCTTTCTCGACATGCTCCCGCGCATGGCGTGTCGCAACCTCAAGCACCTCCGCCAGCACCTTCTCCTCGGCCTCACCCTCGGCTCTGATCAGCTGCAGGTCAATGGCCTCGTGATAGCTCTTGCCGTCTTTTTTCTCTTCCGCCTTCAGGATATTCGCCGCGCGGCGGAACCCTGCGAGAAGGTTTGTGCCGTCATCCGTTGCGAGGAAGGCATCAAGCGCCTCGACGCGTTTGACGATCATCAGAAGATCATCCTGCTCGCCGGAAGCCAGCACGGCATCGATGAGATCATGCCGCTGACCTTGATCGCGCAGATAGACTTTCAGGCGGTCATGGAAGAAGGCGAGGAGATCGGATGTTAGATCGTGGTAAGCCTTACCTTGACCCGCCATGATGAATTGATCAACAAGACCAACCCGAACATTACTTTCCAATATCATCCTGATCACACCCAGCGCCGCGCGTCTCAACGCATACGGATCTTTCGAGCCCGTCGGCTTCTCGTCAATCGCCCAGAAGCCCACCAGCGTATCGAGCTTGTCCGCCAACGCCACCGCAATCGACACTGCATCCTTAGGCACCACATCGCTCGGGCCTTGCGGCTTGTAATGTTCCTCCAACGCCGCCGCCACGCTCGCATCCTCGCCTTGTCGTGTCGCGTAATAGCGGCCCATCAGGCCCTGCACTTCAGGGAATTCGCCGACCATTTCCGATACGAGATCAGCCTTGCATAAAAGCGCCGCGCGCGCCGTCTTGGCCACGTCCGCCTTCACAACGGGCGCAAGTTTTTTTGCCAAAGCAACAATCCGCTCCACCCGCTCATGCTGCGTGCCGAGTTTCGCATGGAACGTGATGCTCTTGAGTTTTTCCAGCCGGTCTTCCAGCTTCACCTTCAGATCGGTTTCCCAGAAGAATTTGGCATCCGACAGCCGCGCCCGCACCACGCGTTCATTGCCGCCAATAATGGTGGCACCATCATCGCTCGCAATCATATTCGAGGTGAGCAGAAATTTGTTCGCAAGCTTCGTCTCGCCCGCTTTGCGCAACACAAAGCATTTCTGGTTCGCGCGGATCGTGGCACGGATCACTTCCGGCGGAATATCAAGAAACCGCTCTTCAAACGACCCCATCAATACCACAGGCCATTCGACAAGCCCTGCGACTTCCTCGAGCAAGCCGTCATCTTCCACAAGCTCCAACCCTTGCGCGAAAGCGAGGTGGCGGGCGTCATTGGCGATGATTTCCTTGCGGCGATCCGTCGAAAGCACAACCTTGGCTTTTTGAAGCGCCGCGACATAATCGTCAAACCGCCTGATATGGATCGGCGCCGGTGCGAGAAAGCGATGGCCATAGGTGGTATCGCCCGAATGCAGCCCGTCGACATCGAAATGGATCACTTCCGGTGTCTCCGTCTCCGAGCCGAATGTGCAGAGGATCGAATGCAGCGGACGCACCCAGCGCAGCGCACCCGCTTCCGCCGAAGCTTTGCCCCAGCGCATCGATTTCGGCCATGGGAAGGCGCGGATAATGCCCAGCATAATCTCGGCAATCACCGCCGCCGTCTCCCGCCCCTTGCTCTCGACAATGGCGATATAGAAATCGCCCTTTTTCGGATCGGACTGGATCGTGGCTTGCGAAATATCCGTCAGCCCCGCACCCTTCAAAAAGCCGTCAATCGCCTGTTGCGGCGCGCCGACCCGCGGACCTTTCTTCTCTTCCTTCACATCCGGTTGATGCGCTGGCAAACCCACAATATGCAGCGCCAAACGACGCGGCGTGGCAAAGGCTTGCGCGCCCTCATAGAGACACCCGCGCTCGACCAGCGCATTCGTCACCAGCGACTTGAGGTCATCCGCCGCACGACGCTGCATACGGGCGGGAATTTCCTCGGAGAAAAGTTCAAGCAGAAGATCGGGCATTCGATGGTTTTCCAGAAATAAGATCAATGATATCGCGGGCGGCGAACAGGCGGGGGTTGGTGGAACCTTCTATCTCGGAGAGAATGCCATTGCGAACGAGAATATCGACGTTCTTCTTGGCAGCCGGATAGGTCACATTAAGACTGGTCTGAATGGCAGGAATACTGATCACGGGATGTTCGAACAAGGAGTCGACAACCGTGAGCAAATTCGCCGATAGGCGTGTCTTTTGGAGACGGGCCCGATACTCCCGTTGAAGGCTGAAAATCTGGTCCGTCAGATGGATTGTCTGACGTGCGGAATCCCGCATGGCGACAAGATAGAACCTGATCCAGCCTTCCCAATCGCCTTTGCTCGAAACCGCATACATTCGGTCAATATATTCGTCTTTTCGCTCCTCCAAAATTGGCGAGAGATAGAGAAGCGGTTGGACGAGCTTTTTCTTCATGAAGAGATGCAGAATAATCAACATTCGACCAACACGCCCATTGCCATCGGCGAAGGGATGGATCGTCTCGAACTGGTAGTGGATCAGTGCCGAATTGATGAGAGTATCGAGATCGTTTTCGTCCTCGTGAATATAGCGTTCAAGATCTTGGAGGCAGGTCATACATTCGCGGGGAGGAGGCGGGATGAAGCGCGCATTCTCAATTTTTCCGGCCCCGCCGATGAAATTCTGGAATTGCTTGAATTCTCCCGGCCTGACATTTGCGCCTCGGCTCCGCCCGACATTGCGCAGCATAGCCTGATGCGAATCGCGAATCGTGCGCAACGAAAGGGGCACGGAGGCCAAACTATCAATCGCTGTCGTGAGCGCGTTCATATAATTCAGCACTTCTCGTGTGTCCGGCGTCGTCGAACTTGTGTCATTCGCTTCTGCAACCAGAAGCTCGTCAACAGTCGTATACGTGCCTTCCATGCTCGACGAGCTCACAACTTCGCGACGCTGAAGCGGGCGGATCAGCAAATAGGGATTGGCAATGGTACGTCCGATCCCGTTCAATTCACCAATCGCATCGAGTGCTTCGCTCCACGGCTTGATGAGCTTTTGCAAATCAATATTGGGTGGCGGCAAATGGTGCGGCACGAACGCACGTTGCCCGTGATCCGTTGGCACAAGTACTCCTGACGGCGAACCGATGAAGTCGTCATATTGCACTTAAGTACACTCCGGAGCCTATCGATTATACCAAACTGCCATTTTGGTATAATCAAACACGGAACAATGCAACTAAACTACACTGAAAACAGGAACACAAAGTGAACTTTTTCGCGGGCATGGGCCGCAATCGCGAAAGATCGAACTTTACAAGCCGCTCGCCCCTCACAGCGCCTTGTGCGATCCGTCGCAGAGCGGGCTGTTCTTTGTGTGCTTGCAGGAGCAGAAAAACGCCCTTTTGTCGGCCTCCGCGGTCCACGCCATCGGCGTGAAATCCGATCCCTTGTGCGATCCGTCGCAGAAAGGCTGGTTCTTCGATTGGCCACACGAGCACCAATAATAGGTCTCACCAGCCTTCACCTCGACGGGAAGCGGTGCCTTGCCTGCAATATGGGGAGCTGTCATGTTTCAGGTTCCTTTAGATTAATCACGAATTCTT
>JBJTDR010000012.1:0-17544 GCA_046092445.1 Hyphomicrobiales bacterium
AGCCCCGACGCCTACCGTACGATCAGCGAAGTGGCGAGTGATCTCGAACTGCCGCAACATGTGCTGCGGTTCTGGGAGACCCGGTTTCCGCATATCAAACCCTTGAAGCGTGGCGGTGGACGTCGCTATTATCGGCCGGACGATGTTGATCTCGTGCGCGGGATCCGTCATCTGCTTTACGGTGCCGGATATACGATCAAGGGCGTGCAGCGCATTCTGAAGGATCAGGGCGCAAAATATGTGCAGGCTATCGGACAGACGGGAGCTGTTGATCTGCTCGCGGAGGACATAGAGAGTCCGTCGGGCGGTGTGGCGTCGAAATCTGTGTCGGGAAGTATTGCGGTGCGGGCTCAATCCCCGACATTGGAGCCGGTCGGACGGTTTGAGCGACCTTTCCAGCAATCGATTTTCGAGGCTCTGGAGGATGATGCCCATGACGGGGGAGACGCTGCTCCCGGGATGACAACCCCACAGATGTCACACTCCGTGCCGTCGCGGGAGATGCCGGCAATGTCGCTGATTGTCCGGCTTGAGGGCGTCCTGACGGAGCTCGAGGAATGTGCGCGACTTCTGGCACTTGCGCGGAGTGGTATGGCGGATTGAACTGGATTTTGCGGGTTGCGGGTTCGTGAATTGCGAAGTTTTATGAATCGGCGTGCAATACAACCGTCAACCGCCGGGGAGCGGATGCGTTGGTCTGTTCGCAACCTGTTCGTCCTGCGGAAGCACATGACGGGTGCACTCGCGGGACGGTTTCGGTGATGATTTCTGCACTCTGCTCGATGTTGATCATGCGCGGTATTTCTTGACACTCTATTATTTTGTAGATACAAAAAGATATGCAAATTGTTTGGGATGATGCCAAGCGCGCTGCTTATCTTGCGAAGCATGGTCTCGACTTTGCGGATTTAAACTTCGCGTTTTTTGAAACCGCAACCATCATTTTTGGGCGCAAGCCTCGCTTTATGGCGATTGGCATGCATAGCGGCAAGCTTGTGATTGTTGTCATCTTTTCGGCACTTGGCCGTGAGGGGGTGTCGATAATTTCTATGCGGCCTGCCAGTGTGAAGGAAAGGAAGCTGAACGATGGTCAAAAAACGGCTGAAAAGCTTTGAACCGGGCCACGACTTTACCCGGCAAGACTGGGATACAGTTTCAGATAGCCCGGAGATAACGCCTGAACTCTTGCAAAATGCCCGTCCTTTTGCGGAAGTTTTTCCTGATCTGGCGGCAAGCATCCGGCGGGCGCGTGGCAAGCAGAAACTGCCCACGAAGCAATTGGTGAGCTTAAGGATTGATCAGGACGTTTTGGAGGCGTTCAAAGCGTCCGGCTCGGGCTGGCAGAGGCGGATGAATGATAGTCTTCGCAAAGCGATGAAGCTGCAAGGGCAGATCGGTTAACGGCGCGGCTCGCACATCAAGTGCTTCGATGACGGGGCTGCTTCGTCTCCGTGAGCGAAGGATTGTGGAGTTTACCTCCCAGTGCCGCAACGTTTGTAACCTATGTCCTCGGTGCTGACAGCTCCGTATGGCTTCGCCATCCGAAGCCGAAGGCGTAGGATGGTCGGAGTGGCGGGATTCGAACCCACGACCCCTAGTCCCCCAGACTAGTGCGCTAACCGGGCTGCGCTACACTCCGACTGAAACAGTTATAGAAGGCGGCGCGGGGTGGTGCAAGGGCGGGGCGTGGGAAGGAATGTTCAATTTTCATCCGCGTCGGGACGTTCCATCCATTTGACGAGCGGCATCAAAGGGAGGATCCAGGCCATGCCGGCGATGGCGTAATAAAGGCCCTGCCAGAGTTTGCCGACCTCCTGCAACCGGCCTTGCGCGATGGCCATGGCGACGAGGCTGTAGACACAGACAAAGACCAGCATGGTGATTGTGCCAACAAGTTTGCGGTGGCGGCGGCGCATTGTCATTCTCCGGTTTTCACGAGACCTGCGGCGATATCGACGTGTCTTGGTGTCTTGTGGTGCAGTTTTGACGGGACTATGAGTGTAAGCGACGCTCCAATCAACCCCGGAATGAGTTTTCATGCGCGACTCAACGACCCGCTCCCCAGCCATGCCCCCTGATGATATGCGCGCTGCGCGCGGCAACGCCTTTTTGCGGCGTTGGCTGTTTGTGATGGCCGGGCTTGTATTCGGGATGGTGGTTGTGGGGGGGGCTACGCGGCTGACGGGGTCAGGTCTGTCGATCACGGAATGGCGGCCGATCATGGGGGCGATTCCGCCGCTGACGGCGCAGGAATGGGCGGACGCGTTCGCGAAATATCAGGCGATCCCGCAATATGAATTGCTGAACAAGGGGATGAGCTTTGTCGAGTTCCAGACGATTTTCTGGTGGGAATGGTCGCACCGGCAATTGGGCCGCTTGATCGGGCTGGTGTTTGCAGCGGGTTTTGTCACGTCGCTCTGGCTTGGTGCGCTCAGGGGGCGGCGTGCATTGGGCGTGCTTGGTATTGGGGCGTTGGGCGGGGTGCAGGCGATGATCGGCTGGATCATGGTGGCGTCCGGCCTCAAAGAGGGCATGGTTGCGGTCGCGCCGATCAAGCTGATGCTGCATCTGACGATGGCGGCGGTGATTTTCACGCTGCTCGTGATGGTGGCGACGCGGCTGGCACCGAAGGCTGACGAGGGGGCGCCGCGCGGGATCAAACGCGATGGTGTGATCTTGCTGCTCCTGACCTTGTTGCAGATCGCGCTTGGTGCGCTGGTGGCGGGTTCGAAGGCGGGGATGACGTGGAATACGTGGCCGCTGATTGACGGGCATTTCATTCCGCCGGCGGAGATGTTGTTCTCGGTGGTGCCATGGATCGAGAATTTCGTCGATAATGCCGCGTTGGTGCAGTTCAACCATCGCATGTCGGCTTATGCGTTGCTGATTTTTGCCGTCTGGCATTGGTGGCAGGTGAAGCGGGTGATGCCGGGGACGGGTGCGTCGCGGCGGGCGACAATCAATGCGGTGCTGGTTGTCGCGCAGGCCGGGATCGGGATTGCGACGCTGCTGGCAATTGTGCCGCTCTGGCTGGCGCTGTTGCATCAGGCGTTCGCGTTTGTCGTGCTCGGCATGGCGGCGGCGCATGTCGGCGCTTTGTATCGGGCGCGGCCTGTGGCTGATCAGCGATAGACGAGGACCGGAATGGTCGAGTGGGTGAGGACCTTCTGGGTCTCGGACCCGAGGACGACGGCGGACAGGCCGCGCCGGCCATGCGAGGCCATGGCAATCAGATCGCATTTTTGTCTGCGGGCGGTGTTCAGGATCGCCTCGTAGGGATAATCGTGTTCGACAGCGATTGTCTCGTAGGTGACGTTTTGCGCTTTGGCGAGAGCGGCGGCCTCGTCCAGTGATTTTTTCGCTGCTGCTTTTGCGTTCTTTCGGTAAAGCTCGGGCGTATCGGCGAGGAAGTCTGCTTCCATCGTAAAGGTATGGAAGGGGGGATAGGCCGTCATGCAGGTGACTTTCGCGCCGATGCCTTTGGCGAAGGCCAATCCCTGCTTCAGCGCGAGCGTGCCGAGTTCGGTGCCGTCGGTAGGGATCAGGATGTGTTTGTACATGGTGTGGTTCCTCAGGAGCATCGGCGATGCGGGAACCTTGCCGAGGCGTGGCGGTCATCGCCTTGAGATGGATCAAGAGAAAAGGGCGGAGGAGTACGGATCATCCTTGACAGAAGGGGGGCGGAACGTGCCCCGTCAGCATCGGGTGAGTCGGGCGGGAGAGATGCGGCATGACGCATATGGCGAAGGAGCGCGGGATGACAGGGCGGGTAACCGGTTCGCTTCCCTTCGCGCAGTCAAACTGGTAGCGGTCATCGATCAGGAGAGACGTTTGATGCCGCATTCGGTGAGCGAGACCCATGAGACGCCCTATTCGTGGTTCCGGATGCTGGTGGGCATGGTGATTTGCTCGATTGGCGGCGTCGGGATGTGGTCGGTTGTGGTTGCGCTTCCGGCGGTTCAGGCGGAGTTTGGCTCAGCGCGAAGTGGCGCCTCCTTGCCGTATACGCTGGTGATGCTGGGGATTGCCGCGGGTGGTGTGTTGATGGGGCGCATGGCGGACAAAAAGGGCATTGTGCCGCCGATGCTGTTTGGCGCGGTGTCGCTTTGTGCCGGCTATGTGCTTTCGGGCTTCGCGACGAGTTTGTGGCAATTTGCGATTTTGCATGGCGTGTTGATCGGGGCGCTCGGGAGTTCGGTGACGTTCGGGCCTTTGATAGCCGATGTCTCGCTGTGGTTTACGAAGCGGCGCGGGATCGCGGTGGCGTTGTGTGCGTCGGGCAATTATGTTGCCGGGGCAATCTGGCCGCGTGTGGTTCAGCATGGCATTGACACGGTGGGGTGGCGGACGACGCATATCGGGATCGGGATTTTCTGCCTTGTCACGCTTGTGCCGTTGGCGCTGCTTCTCAGGCGGCGGGCGCCTGCTTTAACACTGGCGCAAGCGAATGAAAGCCGGACGGCGGGGGCGGGGCGTTTGAACATGTCGCCGCGCACCTTGCAGGTGCTGCTGGGTGTGGCGGGCGTGAGTTGTTGTGTGGCGATGTCGATGCCGCAAGTGCATCTCGTGGCGTATTGCGGCGATCTCGGCTATGGCGCGGCGCGCGGGGCGGAGATGCTCTCGATCATGCTGGGGTTGGGTATTATCAGCCGCGTATCAGCGGGATTTGTCGCGGACAAGATTGGCGGGGTGGCTACCGTGTTGATCGGGGCGATCATGCAGGGATTGTCGCTGACCTTGTTTTTGTTTTTTGACAGTCTTTCCTCGCTCTATGTGATTTCGGCGATGTTCGGATTGTTCCAGGGCGGGATTGTGCCGACCTATGCGATTATTGTGCGTGAATACTTTCCGGCGGGCGAGGCGGGAACGCGGGTCGGCCTCGTGTTTATGGCGACATTGATCGGGATGGCGCTTGGCGGCTGGGTTTCGGGCGCGATTTTTGACCTTTCCGGGTCGTATGCGCTGGCGTTTTTGAATGGCGTCTTGTGGAATCTGGTGAATGTCGCAATTATCGGCACGCTTCTGCTGCGCGGCGGCGGGCCGTTTGCGGTGTTTCGCGCGCGGGCAATCGCTGCGACGGCAAGGGCCTAGGAGACGGGGTGATGACGGCGGAGAGCCGGGCGGCAAACCTGACATGCTGGACGGAAAAGGTTGCGGTGGAGCCGCTTTCGGGCGGGTTGACCAACCGGAATTTTCTCGTGCGTCACAAGGGCGAGCGTTATGTCGTCCGGATCGGGGATGATAATCCCGTCCATCTGATTTTGCGGTGGCACGAGCTGGCGGCGGCGGAGGCGGCCTATCGCGCTGGGATCGCGCCCGAGATTATTCACACGGAACCCGGCGCTTTGGTGATGCGCCATATTGACGGGCGGACACTGACGCCGATCGAGGTGGCGGAGCCAGGTCGGCTTGCTGGGCTGGTTGAGGTGGTCCGTCACTGCCATGTGAAGGTGCCTGATTATTTCAGAGGTCCGGCGCTCGCCTTCTGGCCGTTTCATGTCGCGCGCCATTACGGGCGGTTGATTGCGGAGGGTGGCGGAGATTGGGCCGAAAAGGTACCGGAATTGCTGGCCTTGACGGCACGGCTCGAGAAGGGGCTCGGGCCGGTTGATCTGGTTTTCGGGCATAATGATTTGCTGGCGGCGAATTTCATCGATGACGGAAAACGGCTCTGGCTGATCGATTATGATTATGCGGGGTTGAACAGCCCGTTGTTCGACCTCGCCAATCTTGCCTCGAATAACGGGTTCTCGGAGGAGGCCGAGCGCGAGATGCTCGGGCTTTATTATGGCCGCGAGGCTGATGCACGGATGCTGAAATCCTATGCGGCGATGAAGGCGGCGTCGCTGCTGCGCGAGACGATGTGGAGCATGGTCTCGGAGACGCATTCGACGATTGATTTCGATTACCGGGCCTATACGCTCGATTATCGCGGGCGACTTGATGCGGCGGTTGCCGCGTTTGATGCGTCGGAATGATGCGCAACCGGGTTATTTGATAAGAAACTTCGTGCAAAATCGGCGAAAGCCGTGTAAATATTAGGTCTAACGTCAAAACGGCTGCCAACAGGTGGGAATGATGGTTTCCGGCTTCAATGCGCGCAAAGCTGCCCAAGTTGTCGCCTATTTGGCGAACAAAGCTCCGAACGGGCGGTTGAATATCCTCAAGGCCATCAAGCTGGTTTACCTTGCTGATCGTGAATCGCTGCGCCAGTCGGGATTTCCGATCCTCGACGATGACCGCTTTTCGATGCCGCATGGTCCGGTGAACTCGACGACTTTGCGGCTTGCCAATGGTGAATTGGAAGATGCGAGCTGGTCGGAGATCATCGCGGATCGATCCAACCATGAACTTTCGGTGACCGATGCCGGTAAGATATGCGATTGGGACGAATTGAGTGATGCCGAAATCCAGTGCCTCGACACGGTCTGGCAAGAGTTCGGGCATATGGATCCGTTTGTCCTTCGCGATTGGACACATGATCCGAAAAATCTACCTGAATGGGAAGACCCGAACGGAAGTTCGTTTCCCATTCCGATCCGGCGGATTCTGCAAAATCTCGCGGTCGAGAATGCAGATGTGCACAGCCATGTGATCGAGGACCATCGCCGGATCAATCGGCTTCTCGCTAATCTCTGATCGTTCGTGCCGCAACCTCCCTATAGACGCGGCACGATTTTGATTCCCTCGGGTCCGTCACATGACCCGGGGCGGGTGCATCTTTTCGTTGTTTGCTCGGATCCGTGCGAACAGCAGAAGGTCGTTCTCGTGCCATTTGCCACCTACACGAATGATCTTTGTGATCAGACGTGTCTTGTCTTTGCGGGGGAGCATCCCTTTGTGCGTCACAAGAGCTATGTGCTCTATCGCAATGCGCGGATTATCGGCTGTGAGGAAATATCCCGCGGAATTGCCAATGGTGCACTCAGGGTTCATGACGACTTGAACGGGCAAACTTTCCTGAAAGTAAAAAATGGCCTATGCCGGTCACTCTATACCCCTCGAAAGATCAAAAACTATCTCAATTGCGGCTAATCAGGGAATTGGATCGATGTCGGCTTTGCCAACGCATGCGGAAATTATTGTCATCGGTGGCGGGATTATCGGGTGCTCGACGGCGTATCACCTGGCCAAGCATGGGGCGAAGGATGTGCTGTTGCTGGAGAGGCACAAGCTGACCTCGGGGACGAGCTTTCATGCGGCGGGTCTTGTCGGGCAATTGCGGACGTCGGCGAGTGTGACGAAGCTTTTGAAATATTCGGTAGAGCTCTACCGTACGCTCGAGGCCGAAACGGGGCAGGCGACGGGATGGAAGATGAATGGCGGGCTGCGTCTCGCGTGCAATGACGAGCGCATGACCGAGATCAGGCGGCAGGCGACAACGGCGCATTCCTTCGGGCTTGAAATGCATTTGCTGAATGCGAAGGAAGCGCAGGATCTCTGGCCGTTGATGGATGTGAGCGACGTTGTGGGCGCGGCATTTCTGCCGACTGACGGGCAGGCGAACCCTTCCGATATCACGCAGTCGCTCGCTAAGGGTGCGCGGATGCGGGGCGTGAAAATCATCGAGGAGGTCGAGATTTCCGGACTGCGTCTCAAGGACGGACGGATTACCGGCGTCGAAATTGGCGGGCACGTGATTGCGTGCGAGAAGCTTGTGATCTGTGCGGGGCAATGGTCGAAAGAATTGGGGCGGATGGCGGGGATTTCCGTGCCGATCCAGTCGGTCGAGCATCAATATATTGTCACGGAGGCATGTGGTGCGCCGCGTGACCTGCCGACGCTGCGCGACCCTGACAGGCTGATCTATTACAAGGAAGATGTCGGAGGCTTGGTGATGGGCGGCTATGAGCCGAACCCGATTGCGTGGGCGGTGGATGGTATTCCGAAAAATTTCCGGTTCTCGCTTCTGGAGAACAGGCTCGACCATTTCGAGCAGATCATGGAGCAGGCGTTGATCCGCACGCCTGTGCTGGAGACAACCGGCATCAAGCAGTTCATCAACGGGCCGGAGGCGTTTACGCCGGACGGGACGTTTATTCTGGGTGAAGCGCCGGAAACGAAGAATATTTTTGTCGGCTGCGGGTTCAACGCGTTCGGGATCGCGTCGGCGGGCGGGGCAGGCATGGCGCTGGCGCAATGGGTGCTCGGTGGCGAGCCGCCCATGGATTTGTGGACGGTGGATATTCGCCGCTTCTCGGGCATTCACCGCGACGATGCCTATGTCCGCACGCGGACGCTGGAGGCTTACTCCAAGCATTACACGATGGCCTGGCCCTTCGAGGAATATGAGAGCGCGCGACCGCTTTTAACCTCGCCGCTTTACGAGACGTTGAAAGCGTCGGGTGCGGTTTTCGGCCAGAAGCTCGGATGGGAGCGGCCGAACTGGTTCGGGCCAAAATCTGTGCGCGGCAAGGATGTGTATACCTATAAAAGACAAAACTGGTTTCCCTTTACGTGGGACGAGCACAGGGCCACGCGCGACAAGGTGGCGCTGTTCGACCAGACCTCGTTTGCGAAATTCGAGGTGACGGGGAAAGACGCGGAAAAGGCGCTGTCATGGCTTGCGGCAAACGATGTGACGAAGGCGCCAGGGCGGCTGGTCTATTCGCAAATGCTCAATGCGCGCGGCGGGATCGAATGCGACGTGACGATTGCGCGGCTGGCGGATGACCGGTTTTTCATTGTGACGGGGACGGGGTTCCGCACGCATGATCTCGACTGGATGCGGCGCAATGTGCCGGCGGGGCTTGATGTGACGATTGCGGATGTGACGGAACAGATTTCCTGCCTTGCAGTAATGGGGCCGCGCTCGCGCGTTGTGCTGGAAGCTGCGGCGGAGACGGAATTGCCGAACGCGGTTTTGCCTTTCGCGCAGGTGAGGGAGATCACGATTGCGGGGCGGAAGGTGCGGGCGCACCGGATCACTTATGTCGGCGAGTTGGGCTATGAACTCTATGTGCCGATTGGCGATGCGGCGGCGGTGTATGCGGCGCTGATGGCGGCGGGCGAGAAGCACGGCATTATCAATGGCGGCTACCGGGCGATTGAATCGCTCAGGCTCGAGAAGGGGTATCGGGCGTGGGGGGCGGATATTACGCCCGATTCATCGCCGCTCGAGGCGGGACTCGGCTTTGCGGTGAAACTCGGCAAGGAAAGCGATTTTCTGGGACGCGCGGCGCTGATGGCCGAGCGCAAGGCACCGCTCAAGCGCATGCTTGCGACGTTTACAACCGAGCCGGATCATGTGCTCCTCGGGCGGGAAACGATCTTTCGGAATGGCGAGGCGGTGGGGTATCTGTCGTCGGGCGGGTTCGGCTATACGGTGAAAAAATCGATCGGGCTCGGCTATGTGGGCCATGCTGACGGCGTCGATGCCGCCTTTGTGCTGAAGGGGAGCTACGAACTGGAAGTCGCGTGCGAACGGGTGCGGGCGATTGTGTCGCTGCAGCCTTTATATGATCCGGAGAATGAGCGGGTGAGGGGCTAGGGCATCACGCGAATTTCAACGGGTTGACTTTTCACCACCCGCTATTGTGATGACGCCGATGATAATCAGACCGGTCAGAATGAGACGGAGGCCTGGGCTTGCACCAAAAATATTCAGCATCGTCACGAGCAGATACATGAAAAGCGCTGCACCCCAGATGCCCGGAACATTGGCTCGGCCGCCTGCGACCGAGGTGCCGCCGATCACGACAACGGCGATCGAGGCGAGCAGGAAATCCTCTCCCATATTCAAGGCGGCACCACCGGAAAATCCGGACTGCAAAATACCGCAAATACCCGCAAGAAAGGCGCTCAGAACATAAGTCACGAAACGTGCCGTCTTCACGTTCAAGCCAGCGAGCCAGGCGGCGCGCTCATTCTGGCCGATGGCGAGTACCGTGCGACCGTAGACTGTCCGTGTCAGGATTACCGCCACCAAAGCGCTCAGGGCTAGAACGGCGATGGCTACGAGCGGGATACCGACAATACGCGTGGTAGCAAACTCGGCAAGCGGTAACGGCGGTTTGATGCGGATGCCGCGGCCATATGAGATTGCGGTCGAAAGAACAAGAAAGCTCGACGACAAGGTTGCAATGATTGGCGGAATCCGTAAGAGCCGGATAAGGATGTAATTACCAGTCCCGACCACAAGGCTTGCGCTGAGGGCAGCGGCGATGCCGATCAGCATCTTCGCCGAGTCCGTATCCATCACTTTCATCGCAATAACGCCGGATAAGGTTATCGTGGCAGGGATGGATAAATCAACATTGCCGGGTCCGGTCGTGATCACCAGCATCTGTCCAAGGCCGACAATCACCGTGAACGTACCGAACGAAAGCGCAGAAGTGAGGATTTCGCCGCCGCCTTGTCCGCCGGTAAACAGGATGGCCAGCGCCCAAACGGCGAAACCCGCGAGGAATGACCAGATCCAAGGTTGTTGCGAAAGGCGCGTCACTGCTGCGTTCAACGCCGTCCCTCCCCGTAAGTTATCAGCGCCCGCATCGCGAGAACGATGATCAGAACCGCGCCCTGCGCACCAATCTGCCAATCAGGCGAAATTTTGAGGAAAATCAGGAAGGAACCAGCCAGAGCCAATGTCAGCGCACCGACCACCGCACCCAACGGATTGACCCGTCCGCCAATGAATTCTCCGCCGCCGAGGATGACTCCGGCAATGGCATAGAGCGTATACCTGTCGGCGACATGTGCGTCAGCCGAGGTCGTCAGGCCGAGCAGTGAAAGCCCTGCCAAAACACCAAAAAATCCGGCGAGCGAATACATGACCATTTTTGTGTACAGAATCGACCAACCGGCCCGCGCCAACGCCTTGGGATTTCCACCTGCGCCGCGCGCGACGACTCCGAACGAGGAGGTCATCAAGGCGAGATGCACAACGCCGCCAATGACGATCGCGGCGACGATCGGGAACGGAATATATGGCATTTGGAACGCCATCAGGCTTTTGAGCCAATCCGGTGCCTTGCCACCCGGCGAGGGCAGAATGGTTACGGCAATACCGAGCCAGACGAAGGAAAGTCCGAGGGTGACGACGATTGAAGGGAGATTTCGAACGTGTATCAGCGCGCCTACCATCGCATAGGTGCCGATACAGGCGACCAGAGCGGCGATGCCAACGGCCGGGTTATCATTCAAAGTTGTTGCCGCAATGCAGCCAACGAGTCCCACAAATGGCCCGACGGATAGGTCAAGATCATTGACCGTGATGATAAACATTTGGGCGATTGTGGCGAGTGCAATCGGCACGGCATATTGCAGCATCAGATTGAGCCCGAAATAGCTCATGGTTCGGGGCTGGACGTAGAAGGTAGCCGCCAGAACGATGGCGAGCGAGAAGAACGGGAGTGCGGCGCGCAGACGATGTCGGTTCAGCATGCGGCGACCTCTGCAAACGACGCCCGCAGGATACGCTCTTCCGACAGGTCGCGCGCCTCGACGACATCGGAAATGCCGCCATTGCGGAACACATAGGCTCGTTCACAATAGGCGAGTTCGTCCATTTCCGTTGTGTACCAAACGAAGCTGCGCCCTTGAGCTGCCTCTTTCCGGATCATCGCGTAGACTTCGCGTTTTGTGCCGAAATCGACGCCTCGCATCGGGTCGTCCATCAGGATTAGCCGGGCTTCGGACGCAAGTGCACGCGCAAAGAGCACTTTTTGCTGATTGCCACCCGAAAGTGTAAGAATGTTGTTGTTTATGTCCGGTGTACGGATCGCCATACGGTCCTTCCATACCGAAGCAAGGGTCGCTTCCGCGGTCTGATTGATCAAGCCCCATCGGGTGAAGGCTTTCAGCGAGCGGATGGTGATGTTCTGGCTAATAGACCAGAGATTGAAAGCGCCGTCGGACTGGCGGTCGCCCGCGATGAACGCCGTGGATGGGATATCCGAGCTCGAGAATATCTGAAGGAGCATCCGTGTCTGGCCGTGACCCGCGAGCCCGGCAAGGCCGATAACTTCGCCACGTCGGATATTCAATTCAGTTCCTGCGGGATGGGCTTCGGGGCGCGCTTTGACAATTATTTCTGCATCGGTGATGACTTGACTGCTTTCGGAGACGGCGTGAACTTTTCCAATCACGTCGGAGCCCATTGCTGCGACAAGCGATTCACGATCGAACGCATTTGCGGGCCGCTCCGCAACGACCTTGCCGTCCCTCATCACGATAATCCGGTCGGATGCCTCCAGAATTTCACCTAAAAGATGCGAGATCAGAATAATAGCAGTGCCTTTAGTAGTTTCTTTCCGCACGTAGGCCAGAAGCTGTTCGGCGGTGACAGCATCCAGCGAGGAGGTTGGCTCATCGAGTATCACGAGCCTCAGGGGATCATTCGTCACCGTAAAGGCACGGGCTATCTCCGCCATTTGGCGCTTGCCGATTGGCAGATCGGCAATTTCGTCGTTGGCATCAATGCCATGGCCGGGGAAGATTTCTTCGAGTTTGGCGCTGATCAGCGTTTTAGCGCGGGCTTTCCAGCCAAATCCTTTGAGTGACGCATGCATGATGCGCACATTCTCGGCCACGCTGAGATTGGGGCATAGCGACAATTCCTGAAAGACGCAGCGAATACCCGATGATTGCGAGGCCGTAGCCGACCACCCGGATCGCACCGATTGCCCGCCGACTGTCAATTGGCCGGAATCAGGCGTCAAAGTTCCATTCAAAACATGCATCAGCGTCGACTTGCCGGCCCCGTTATGACCGACGAGGCCCAAGCATTCGCCGGTATTCACCACAAGGTCAACACCGGCCAAGGCCCGGACGGCACCGAAGGATTTTTCGACGCCGTCCAGTCGGATGGGTTCAACTGACACGGCTACATGCCGGACGCGACTTTGGCTGCATCCGCTGCCAAGTATTCAACATTGGCTACGCCACCCTTTTCCGTCGTGGCAAGCGAAGCCTCCAGGCCAGCCTGATCAATTTGAAGGAATGGAACTGTCAAATCCTTTGGTACGTTCTTGCCATCGAGGATCATCTGGGCGACCCAGAAAGCGAGTGTGGAGACACCCGGCGCGATTGAGACGGACATCGTCTCGTAGCTGTTCTTGTCCTTCTGTTCTTTCCACCATTGGAGTTCGTCCTGGCGATTTCCCATGATGATCAACGGAGTTGGACGACCCGCCGCAGCGAAAGCTTGTGCCGCGCCATAGCCGTCGCCACCTTGGGTTACGACAGCTTTCACCTCTGGAAGCGATGGCAGAATACCAGCGACTTCCTTCTGCGCAACTTCCTGCGCCCAGTTACCGTGAACAGAGCCGACAATCTTGTATTGAGGATTGGCCTTCACGCCCTCTTCAATGCCTGAATGAATGGCATCATCCACGAACACACCGGCAAGGCCGCGGATTTCGAGGAGATTGGCCGGGCCCGGCATCTTCTTTGCAAGATAATCCACTTGAACGCGACCCATTTTTTTGAAGTCGACTGCGACACGCCAGGCGCACGGCTCTGTTACGATCCCATCAAACGAGACGACGATGATGCCGGCGTCACAGGCCTACTTGACAACGCCGTTCAGTGCGTCGGGTGAAGCGGCATTGATTACAATGGCGTGATAGCCCTGGAGGATCAGGTTCTGAATTTGGGCGGCCTGCTCCGTCACCTGGTTTTCAGAAGTGGTGAAGGCGTCGGCAGCGGCCACGATGCCCGAGGCAACCGCAGGCTTTGTTACCTTGTCCCAGCTCTTGAGCATAGCCTGACGCCATGAATTGCCCGCATAATTATTGGACAGTGCAATTTTCTTGTCTTTTGTGTCCGCCATTGCCGACCCGGCAATCATCATTGCTGCCATCGAAACGGCGTAGACCAGTGTCTTTTTTAACATGTCGTCACTCCCTTGAATATTTTTGCCAGTTCACCGACCGGATTTAAACGCTAAAATCGAACGTTCATGTCCGCAATCCGGGTGGTGTCACTGCTGGTGGTCATTCCACGAATATTTGTTGTAAGATAGACAATGTTCTTAACTTGACCTCTTTTTCGATTGGGCATGAGATAATCGTAATCCAACCATTTTACATATGCATGTTTCAGCCGTGGTTTTGATCGGAATTGGCTCGGCGGCAGAGCGCATGCCTGACCGCAACGTTTCACAAACGGATTTCCGATTTCGGGCGAACCTTCGAGCGCACACTTGATTTTGTCTGGCTGCTTTCGCCTTGGTCTCGGAATATGGTCATCCACGACCTCATGCTCCGATGAGCGCGTGAAGGGTCAAAGCATCGCCCGCAAAGCGGGAGTGGCGAGGGCGATGAAAGACGGGTTGAGCAGCGGGAGATCGAGGCCGTAGCGCATGGGCTCGCCGTCCACTGTGAGAACGAGGCCGCCCGCTTGTTCAAGGATGCATTGGCCGGCGGCGGTGTCCCATTGGCTCGTCGGGCCAAAGCGGGGGTAGAGATCTGCGGCTCCCGACGCCAGTGTGCAGAATTTGAGCGAGCTGCCGGACTGGATGAGCGTGACAGGGGC
This sequence comes from Hyphomicrobiales bacterium, assembly GCA_046092445.1. Lineage (GTDB taxonomy): Bacteria > Pseudomonadota > Alphaproteobacteria > Rhizobiales > Beijerinckiaceae > CAIUPE01. Next base: position 14,476 of record JBJTDR010000012.1, read on the forward strand.
GGGCAGACGCGCAATGAAGGCTTCGGTTCCGGGCGAATGATGCGACCGGCTGGCGAGGACGCGCAGAGGTTCGCTTTCAGTGTGGAGATGCGTTTTGAGCGCGAGGGTTATGCCATTTTCGTCATGACGCCATGCGCCGAGACCCTCAGCTGCGATATAGGTGGCATTGATGGCGGGGGCATGAACGGTTGCTGCGATGGAGCGGCCGTTTTCGATCAGCGCGATATTGACGGTGAACTCGCCATTGCGGCTGATGAATTCACGGGTGCCATCGAGCGGATCGACGAGGAAAAACAGGGCGGTGTCGCGCGGCAGGACGTCGGGGCTTTCCTCCGACAGGACGGCAATGCCGGGGAATTGTCTGGCGAGGCCCGCGCGGATGACGGCGTCGGCGGCAAGATCTGCCTCGGTGACGGGGGATTGATCGGACTTAGCGGTGGCGGCGATGGCGTTCTTTTCATAGATGTTCATGATGGCGGCACCGGCCTCGAGCGCGAGGGTGCGGAGAATGGCGAGATCGGTGTGTGCGGGACGCATGCGTGACTGGTCTTTCCCTGAAGTGACTGTGTATCAGGTTGCATGAAATGCGACATTGCGCCATGAGTTCTTCAACATGGAGACCGAACTTTTGACGCGGGGACAGCGGCAGATGACTGAAAGACGGGGACGGGATTGATGGATATGATCGCCAAACTTGAGACGTTTTCCAATGAATTCGTCTGTTTTGTGCGGCTGACAACGCAATCGGGCAAATTCGGCTGGGGGCAAACCTCGACCTATAATGCCGATATTACGGCGACGATTTTTCACCGGCAGGTGGCGCCTTGGGCGCTGGGTGCGGATTCGGCGGATATTCCGGGTCTCGTGAACCGGATCGAGGAGCGGGAGCATAAATATCCCGGAAGTTATCGCTGCCGGGCGCTTGCGGGACTGGATACGGCGCTGTGGGATCTGCGCGGCAGGAGCGAGGGCAAGCCGGTTGTGGAATTGCTCGGCGGAAAACCCGGAAAACTCAGGGCCTATGCGTCTTCCATGAAGCGCGACATTACGCCCGAGGACGAGGCGAAGCGGTTTGTGCGGCTGCGCGACGAGCAGGGCTTTGATGCCTTCAAATGGCGGGTGGGTGCGGAATGCGGCCGCGATATCGACGAATGGCCGGGGCGGACCGAGGCCGTTGTACCGGTCGTTGCGCGCGCTTTGGGCGGCGGCATTGCGAAGCTGGTTGATGCGAATAGTGGATTTTCGCCGAAGCGGGCGATCGAGGTGGGGCATCTGCTCGAGGCGGAAGGGATCGGTCATTACGAGGAGCCGTGCCCGTATTGGCATCTCGACCAGACGAAACAGGTGACGGATGCGCTCTCGATTGATGTGACAGGCGGCGAGCAGGATTGGGATCTCGCGACATGGGCGCGGATGATCGAGATGCGGGCGGTGGATATTGTGCAGCCGGATGTGATGTATCTCGGCGGGCTTTCTCGCACGCTGCAGGTGGTGGAGATGGCGGCAAAGGCCGGATTGCCCTGCACGCCGCATAGTGCCAATCTCTCGCTCGTGACGATGTGCACGATGCATTTGCTGGGTGCGATTCCGAATGCAGGGAAATATCTCGAATTCTCGATCGAGGGCGCTGATTATTACCCCTGGCAGGAGGGGCTGTTTCTGGGTGATCCCTATGCGATCAGCGAGGGCAAGGCGACCATTCCGTCGGAGCCGGGCTGGGGTGTGGAGATCAACCCCGAATGGCTGAACGCGGCGACCTACCAGATCAGTGAATTGCCGCGCTGAGACATCGCCTGACAGGCGGCTCTCGACGGGGTGAATGATAGAAACATGCGGAAGGATCAAGAATGAAACCGGTAAAATGGGGTATTCTCTCGACGGCCAAGATCGGCGTTGAAAAAGTCATTCCCGGCATGATGAACAGCCGTGAACTCCAGATTGTGGCGATTGCCTCGCGTGATCTGAAACGGGGCGAGGCCGCGGCCAAAGCGCTCGGGATCCCGAAAGCCTATGGCTCTTACGAGGAATTGCTGGCCGACCCCGAGATCGAGGCGATTTATAATCCCCTGCCGAACCATCTGCATGTTCCGCTGACATTGGAAGCCGCGAAGCATGGCAAGCATGTTTTGTGCGAAAAGCCGATTTCGCTGACGGTTGCCGAGGCGAAGACTTTGCTGAAAGTGCCGAAAAAAATCCTGATCGAAGAGGCGTTCATGGTACGGCATAACCCGCAATGGCAGGAGATTTCGCGCCTGGTGCGCGAGGGCGTGATCGGGCGAGTGCAGTCGCTGCATATGATGTTTTCCTATCACCTCGTTGACCCCGACAATGTGCGGAACAAAGCGGATATTGGCGGCGGCGGCTTGATGGATATTGGCTGCTATCCGATCACGCTGGCGCGTTATGTGTTTGATGCCGAACCGCTCCGTGTCTCGGGCGTGTTTGATCGTGATCCGAATTTCGGCACGGACCGGCTGATGAGCGGGCTCGCGGATTTTGGCGAGGGGCGGCATTTGTCCTTTGTGGTTGCGACGCAGGGCGCGCCCTATCAGCGGACAATCATTCTGGGCGAGAAGGGGACAATCGAGGTCGAGATTCCGGTGAACCCGTTGCCGGAGAACCCGAACCGGTTCACGCTCCGGGTGACCGGTGCGCCAGACAAGGTGATTGAAATGCCTGTCTGCGACCAATACCAGCTGCAGGCCGAGGATTTTGGATGTGCAATCCGGCGCAAGGCGAAACTCGCTTACGGGCCGGCGGATGCGGTGAAGAATATGCAGATCATCGAGGCGTTTTTCCGTGCGGAGAAATCGAACAAATGGGAAAAGGTCAAGAAATAGGGATTTGACCGCGGCGGCAGCACCTTGATTTCGGGGGGCGTGTTGTCACCCGGATGCCCTTGCGAGGAGGTTGCGCATGCGCAGGACTGGCTTGCGGGCGTGCGGTGGGTTAGGATAAACAGATCGGTGAGCCTGATGGCTTGCCGGAATGCGCTCGTAGCTCAGTTGGATAGAGCATCAGACTTCGAATCTGAGGGTCGGGAGTTCGAATCTCTCCGGGCGCGCCAAT
>JBJTDR010000013.1:0-14825 GCA_046092445.1 Hyphomicrobiales bacterium
ATATAAAATATATTTTTATTTTACAGCTTAGATTAAGCTTTTCATATTTATAAACAAATTCAACAAATTATGATTTTTATCGGGAAAAATACGGATTTATATTGACGTATAATGCGCCAGCCCGTTAAAAGATGCTTACGGAAAAATACGGACACCGAGAGAATCGGTGTTCCGCCGGGACAGACGATCCCGTGACCCGTGCAGCCCTCGAATTGCGCCAGATCAAGAGAGCGCCGCGGCATCTATCAGGCCTGACGAGCATGGCCTGCTTCACATGACCATGCGTGGTCTCAACCTGTGTCCCGTGACGCCAATCCCCGGCCCTGCGACGGCGGATTCGCCCGCCAACCACAAAAAGGATGAGCAATATGGCTATCGACCCTAAAAATCTTGCCGGCACTGCAACGCTGACTTTCAGCGATGAATTCAATGCGTTCAGCATGTGGAACGGCAGCTCCGGCACGTGGCAGACCTCTTATCCGTGGTCGCCCGCCAGCGGCGGCACCAATGCACCGAATGGCGAGTTGCAATGGTATATCAACCCGGCCTATGCGCCGACCTCTTCGGTGAACCCGTTCAGCATCAGCAACGGGATTCTCGATATCGAAGCTGCGCCGGCATCCGCGACGATCCGATCAATCACCGGATTGCCCTATACGTCGGGCATCATCACAACCAACCATTCATTCGCGCAGACTTACGGCTATTTCGAAATGCGGGCGCAATTGCCGACGGGCAAAGGGATCTGGCCTGCGTTCTGGCTGCTGCCGACCGATCTGAGCTGGCCGCCTGAAATCGACGTGATGGAAGTGATCGGCTCGCGTCCGAACGAACTGAACACCACGGTGCATTACGGCAATGAATTGTCGAAAGGTTTCGTGACCACGGTTTCGGGCATGACAACCGGCTACCACACATATGGTGTCGACTGGGAAAAGGACTACATTACGTGGTATTTCGACGGCAATCAGGTGGCGAAAACAGCGACGCCCGCGGGTCTGGACAAGCCCATGTATATGCTGGCAAACCTCGCTGTTGGCGGAAACTGGCCGGGGAGTCCCGACTCGACAACACCGTTTCCTGCCGAGTTGAAGATCGACTATATCCGCGCCTATGCAGCAGCGCCGAATGGCGGGGGCACGCCACCACCTTCACCGACACCTACTCCGACTCCGACTCCGACACCTACCCCGACACCAACAACGCAGAAACTGTTCGATCTGGCGGTTGGACCGGCGACGACGAAGACCATTCTCGGAACCTCCGGCAATGATGTCATCAATGGCACGAGCGGCAATGACTACATCGACAGCTGGGGCGGTTCAGACACGATGTCGGGTGGCGCAGGCGGCGACACATACGAAGTTTACAGCAGCACCGCTGTGATCAAGGAGCTTCTGAATGCCGGAATCGATACCGCGATCAGCGGTGCGAAAAGCTTCACACTGGCAGCGAATGTCGAAAACCTCACGTTGTTCGGCAATGGCGGCGTGGCCGGAAACGGAACCCAGACGGGAACAGGCAACAGTCTGAACAATCTGATGGTGTCGAAATCCACGACATCGGCTTTCACGCTCAGGGGGATGGACGGGAACGATCAGATCTTTGCCGGCAAGGCCGCGGATATTCTGACTGGCGGAAACGGTGCGGACGAGTTTGTGTTCAAGGCTCTGCCGACGACGGCGGGGCGTATCACCGACTTCGCTGTGGGCACCGATATGCTCGATCTCAGGGGCCTCTTCACAGCTTCCGGCTATGCCGGAACCAATCCGATCGCCGACAAGCATCTGGTGCTGAGCGCAAATGCCAGCGGGGGCACGGATGTGTTTCTCGATGCGGATGGCACGGGCGCGAAGGCCGCGGTGAAAGTCGTATCGCTTGACAGAATTGTGCCGTCGACGCTGCATCTGCAGGCGGATATCTGGTTCGCCTGATCCTCACCGATCAGAGACGGCTGTGATACGAACGAGCCGGGAGACCTCACAGGGTCTTCCGGTTTTCTGCTGACGTAACTTCCCCAAGGTGAGGCGGCGGGAAAGAGCGGCTAAGCTTGCCATCCACATGAATGGCGGGGCTTACAGCAATGACATTGCGATATCTCGGTTACAAATTCGCGCTCAATCTCTTGTCGGCGTCGAATTTGCACAAGCCGCTTGCGCGTCTAAAGCCCGCGCGCGGCATCATTCTGGCCGCACACAGGGTGCGTCCGTTCAGGGGCGGCCCGTTCTTGCCGAACAGATCGCTTGAAATCACGCCCGACTTTCTGGGCGATGCACTCCGGCTCGTGCGCAGCCGGGGCTATGAATTTGTGAACATGGATGAGGCACTCAGGCGGCTTAGAAACAATGATCCGCGCCGTTTTGCCGTACTGACCTTTGATGACGGTTATCGCGACCACGCCGATTACGCGCTGCCCGTCATGCAGGCGCTCAACGTTCCGGCGACGTTCTACATCGCACCGGGATTTGCGGAGCGGAGTGCGGCTCTGTGGTGGGCGGACGTCGAAGCAGTACTGGCGAGGAATGATATGGTCGCCTATGATCATCCGCGCAGAGCGATCCGCCTCCGGACCCGCTCCGTACGGCAGAAGCAGGCAGCATTCGAACAAATCTACCGCGAGATTCGTGACCTCTCCTGGCAGGACGCCAAGGCGGTGACAACGCAACTGGCAAAAGATTACCGGATCAATAGCGCCGAGACGGTGGAAAGCGCGTGCCTCGACTGGGACGGCGTTCGCGCTCTCGCTGCCGACTCGTTCGTGACGATCGGCGCGCATACGGTGAACCATCCCGTGCTGGCCGCTTGTCAGGATAGCACAATCAACGACGAAATGCGGCAGTCGCGCGCGATGATTGTCAATCAATTGCAGCGACCTGTGCGGCACCTCGCCTACCCGCATGGCGACCCTACCGCGGCAGGCCAACGCGAGTTCGAAACCGCGCGTGAGATCGGGTTTGACTCAGCGGTAACCACGCGGCCGGGGCTTGTCGATCATCATCATGCCGACCGGCTGACCGCCCTGCCCCGCATCTCGCTCAATGGCTGTTTCCAGTCGCTGGCCCAGCTGGATGTGCTGATTTCGGGCGCACCTTTTCTGATCCGCAATGCCGTCAGGCCCAGAATGGCCGGACCACGCTAGATTTTTGGGAACTTATCCGAGTCCGAAAGACTCATTCTTCCGTAACTCAGGTTTGATGGATTCCATGCTCGACGCACCTCGCACAAAGATAGACGAACAACAGCCCGTCCCGTCAGACTCCGCGCAGGAGCGCATAAATGCACACGGCATTGACGCTCTCGTCCATTCCCTCGACTGGATCAAAGCACCCGATATTCCGGAGGCTGGAGAGGTTCCGTTCAATCCGGCATTTGTGGCTCCGGATACGGGCTTTTGTGACACTCCGATTTTTGACCATTTCCAGCGTGCCGCCATGGCGCACAGGGACTCGATTGCGATCAGCGACGGCATGCCACGCATGAATTATGGCGAGCTGCTTGCAAAAAGCCTCGTATTGGCATGCAGGATCGGCGATCTTGTGCCGGCGGGGGAAGCTGTCGGCATTTTTCTGGCGGACCCGGCGCTGTTCCCGCTGGCGGCGCTCGGCTGCTTTGCGGCGCACAGGCCGTTTATCGCGCTTGACCGGAACAGTCCAACCGAGCGGAACCACTATATTCTGGAACAATCGGGTGTGCAGTTCATGATACTCGACTCGGCGGTTGACTCGATTCCGCAGGTCTTGTCGATCCTCGTGACATCGATCGATATTGATGCTCCGGACGTGCAGCCAGTAAACGAAAGACAGACCAACGAGCCGTTAGCTACCGATTCAACCGACGAGCCCGCGTTCATCCTGTATACCTCTGGCAGCACAGGCCATCCGAAGGGCATTGTCGGCAGCGAGCGGGGATTGCTGGAGCGCATCCGGCAACATGTGATCGCGTGCCAGATGACCTCGGACGATGTCTGCCTGCCGCTGAGTTCACCCTGTACGATTGCGGGCAATCGAGAGATTTTCTCGGCGCTGCTTTCGGGCGCGCGGTTGATGATGGTGGAGCCGCAAAAGGCGGGATTACGCGGCTTGCGGACGTTGATCCGGGACAGCAAGGTGACGTTCATCAATACGGTCCCGGCATTGGCCCGGTCGATCCTGAAGGCGGAGGGGCCAGATACGGATTTTGCGACCGTGCGGCTTGTTCGCCTCAACGGCGACCGGGTTTTATGGTCGGACCTCGCGCTCCTCAAAGAAAAGATGCCGGAAAACTGCTTCCGGCAGGTGGCCTATTCATCAACGGAGACAACCGGAACCTTCTGGTATCCACCGCGGGATTGGGGTGACCGGACGGGAACGGTTCCGATCGGGATGATGCATTCTGAGGTGTGTTACACGCTCCTGGCCGCGGATGGCACGTCAGCCAGACCGGGCGAGGAAGGCGAATTGGTCATTCGCAGCAGGTTCATGGCGCTGGGGCACTGGCGGCACAGCACCTGTGTGCCGGGGCCGATCCTGCCGGACCCCGAACGTGCGGGCTTCCGGATTTTTGCGACGGGTGACCTCATGCGTCTTGGCACGGGAAACGTGCTTGAATTTGTTGGTCGCAAGGACCGACAGATCAAAATTGACGGACAGCGCGTGGAGCCAGCGGAACTTGAAGTTTTGCTGCGCCAGTCGCCCGGTGTGGCCGATATCGCCGTGGTGCCCAGCACGCTCGATGGCGAAGTCGCGCTGGTGAGCTTTATCGTGACCAGCAATCCGAATGATAGCCATCTTGTCGAGGGTTTGCGGGCGCGCATCAGAACGCAACTGCCAAAGCAGCTCCACCCGCGCACCATCCATTTGCTCGCGGCGATCCCGCGCCTGCCAAGCGGCAAGCAGGATACGCAAAGCCTGATCAGGACTGATGCCGCATTTCATGAGGCGGAGGCGGCAAACGAGAACGCCATGTCCATCAGCGAGAGCAGTGACTCGGTATCATCTGCCATTGAGCGTGTCTGGAAAAAGACGCTCAAGATCGCCCATGTCGACCCCGAAACGAGTTGGGATTCGGCTGGCGGGACATCGCTGAAGCTTTTGCGCTTCGTGTTCCAGCTGGAAACCGAACTTGACCGAAAATTGCCGCTTGATCTTGTTTCGGTTGAAATGACGCCGCGGGAACTCGAGCGCGCTATCCTCGCGCTTGACCGGGCGGAGACAGCACAAAACGATGCACCACAGGGCAATCTGACAGCGTCCCATCGACCATTCGTGTTCCTGTTCCCCGGATTAACGGGTGAAAACCCATCACTTGCCGCGCTTCGGGTTGAATTGGGCGATACGATTGATCTCGCTTTGATTACCTATCCCGGTTGGCGTGACATGGCGGCAAGCGCGATGGACTTTGACGCGATGACGGATATCGCTTTGCAGCAAGTGCTCGAAAAAGCACCTGAGGGCGAGCTTGACTTTATCGGCTACTCGCTCGGAGGGTCAGTCGCATTTAACGTCGCGCAAAAGCTGATCGCCATGGGACGGTCCATCAACAGATTCTGCGTCCTTGACAATGATGTGAGTGGAAAATCGCGATCATCGGGAACAGGGCTGAGTAACAGCCTCAAACGGGTCGTCCTCGCATTGAGCGGTGATCTCGGTGGAGAAATCACACATTTCGAGCGCGCGAGCAGGGTTCTCGCCCTTGGGCTTGCCAGACCACTTGCAAGGCCCGCCTTGCGTCTTCTGTCGCATATGTCATTTGGCAGGCTTCAGCCAGAAAAGCGATACATGCTCGAGTCCGAGATCTGGGAAACGCTGCAACGCACGGCATTCCTGAACTGGCTCGCCTCAAACACCAGGCATCCCTTACCTGTGCCGATCTTTCTAGTACGATCGGAAGAGCCCCGCCCGGGCGCACCGGCCGATCTCGGATGGGCCCTGCTCACCCCCCATTTGTCGATTGTTCCGGTACAGGGCGACCATATCAGCATGTTGCGGCAACCGAACAGGGATAGGGTGCGGGAGGCAATCACGGCCTATTTTGCCGATCATCCGGGCGCAATCCGGCAGGCGGCCGAGTAGGCCGCCTCAAAGCGAAAAGCCCGCCCCCTCTTGACGGATGGGGCGGGCCTTTTTTCAACCGCGCGAGGACGGCGCGACGTTCAGAAGTGGGCGCGTGAGACAGGCCGCTTCGGCTGCATCCCGTATACGCGGATACGATCGATCTGATAATCGGCAGGAAAGCGCGTTGTCGCATCAGGTGGGCCGGCCCAGCCGCCGCCAATAGCGAGATTGGCAAGAAGATACATCGGCTTGTGCATGTCGGACGGCGTCGGAACAGAGACCATCCGGCGACCATCAAAATACCAGACGATTTCCTCACCGGTCCATTTGACACCGTAAGTATGAAAACCTTCGGACAAATCAGGTGTCGGGAAGGCGTTCATGATCTTGCTCTTGCTGCCAAACTGCCGGGAATGAAGCGTCGCGTAATATTGCGATGTTTCGTGGCCGAGCGCTTCGAGAACATCAATCTCGGGCGGCCAAGTGCGGTCCGTCGGCAGCATCCAGAAAGCTGGCCATAGCCCCTGCCCTTTCGGGATCTTTGCGCGGATTTCGGCATAGCCATACTGGAAGGAGAAGGTCTGAAAGGTGGTGAGCATGCCGGAGGTATATTCGAGCCCCTGCCCTTTGCCGCGCAGGGCCTCGGGCAAAGGTTGCGCGCGGATTGTCAGAATGCCCTTTGTCGTGGTGAAGGGATAGTAGGAGACGAATTCAGGTGGATCGCGATCAGGCCGCGGATCGACGTAATATTGCATTTCATTGTTGGTTTCGTTGGTTCGCTGACCATATGAATAATGCGGCTCCCAAATTCCTTCGGGGTGATCCTCCTTGAGGCGCAACGTGTCAAAATTCTCGTCGAAAATGAGCGTCCACTCCTTTGGAATAACCAAAGCGGGTTTGGAAGCGGCACTTTTTTCAAAAAGATGCCCAAAATCATCAAGCGTCAGGATGGGATTGGAGATCAGGGCCGCTCCGAACATGGAATAACCGGCGACAATCACTGTCTGGAAACCACCAATCCGCAAGGCTCCGCGGGTTGTGAGCACACCCTGCCGCTGCAAAAGCCAGATAACCAGCATCACAAGCACAAAAGCCGACACGATGCAGCCAGAGGCCTGACCGGTTATGCCGCTCTCAATCGTGCCGAGGGCCATGAGGCCCGCAAGCAGGATCAAAGGCGGAAGGAACGTTGTGAATGAGTCCCACCAAGGCCGTTTCGAGAGCGCAATTGCGATCGGGATGATCCAGGCGACAACACAAAGCGGGATGGTCGCAACCGCCATCAGGATTGCCGCCTCTGTTCCCTCCTCGAAATGCGGGAAGGCGAATGCCATGATCGGATGGGCAAAAAGCAGCGCCGGACCAATGGCAACCGCCAGAATGACCGCCAGCCGGTTTGCTTCGCGAACGACAAGATCGGAACAAGCGCCGCGTGGCGATTGGGCGATGTTGTGGAGAATACGCGGATAATGAACTTGCGAAATCGCGCCCAGCGTGCTGATTGCGATGAAGGACAGATTGGCGCCGAACGAGAACAGGCCTAGTTCATCGGGTGACGATAAAAACGCCGATAGCCAGCGATTGGCGAAAAGATAGAGCAACCAGATCGTGCTGAACGCGAAGAGGGGAAAAGCCGCGGAAATCATCGCGGTGACCGTGGAGAGGCGCAATCCGGTTTTGAGTTTCGGGCGCGCCAGCACAATGGCGAAAAAGCCGTACCACGCCAAAAGTGCGGCGAAACATCCTGTGACGCCGCCAAAGGCGAGGCCCGCCAGACGCGGTGCCGTCATCCCGGCCTGAAGGATAAGCGCACTCGCCGTGAATTCCCAGATTTGGGATGCAGCGCGGAAAATCGTGACGGGGCCGCCAGCAATCATGCCCGACGTGCCACCCGTGATGGCAAGCGCTGTATCGAGCGGGTCGAGTGTTCCGCTGTAATGCGCAATGAGGGCGGCAACCGGAACAATCAACAGGATCACGATCGCTCCCATGATCCAGCGGGCTTGCAGAATTTCGGCACCGCGCCGCTCGAGATTTGCAGTTCCCGTTGTGAGTTCGCGGTCGGCGAGTTGGGAGAGGCCGAGATCGGATTTGCCGGCCATCTGATAGAGCGTGGTGAGGAGCGCGAAGCTGCCGAAAGCCGCAGGATCGAGCAGTAATGGCGCGAGCAATGCGGTGCCTGCACTGAGCATGGTGAGGATGGCCGCGCCCCAGGCATAGGTCGCGGGGTTGGCGAGCCATCGTATCCGTCGCGACTTACGGAAGTCCGAGCGGGTCTCGGCGCCGGGTGACAGCGTGAAGCGGAGATCAGAGTGCGCAGGATCGAGCGTCATTTTGCACTCCGGCGGCGCGGCATTGCGGTTACTTTCCGCAGTACATCAGCGATCTTCCCGCCGATAACATCCCATCCAAGTGCTTCGCGGGTGTAGGTGATCGCGCCCTGAGAGAGCGCTTCATAGGAAGCGGGTGAACCCAGAAGGCTTTCGACGGAGGCGATGATGTCCGAGGGACTCATGCCGGCTGCCACGAGACCGGTGCAGCCGTGAATAACCTGCTCGGTCAATCCGCCGACGGGCGTTGCAATAAGCGGGACACCGGCGGCGAGGGCTGATGCGGCAACACCCGATTGGCTCGCCTCGATATAGGGCAGGATGACGAGATCGGTGCCACGCAGAAAGTCTGCGATTTCGCCCTCTCCAACCCAGCGATTCGTGACCGATACGCCATCGAGCGTTTCCAATCGCGACTGATAGGGCGAGATATCGCCGGACCCGACAATGTCGAGCGTGATATTCGCACCGGATTTCTGCAGCAAGCGGAACGCATCCAGCAGGAGATCGAGACCCTTGTAGGCAGCGATCCGTCCGAAGAAGAGCAGCCGGAACGGACGATGATGCGGAAACTGGCGAGGCTCGACGGCCACATCATCAAAGGTGAAGGCGCCATGCGGAACAACAAAAATCCGGTCTTCGGGGAAGCCGGAACGTTCATGAACGGCTTTTGCGACATGATCGGAGAGGACAATCAGCGCATCGGCAAGGTCCACCTCCCAATCGAGAATTTTTTGCCGCATGGGGTAGGAATCGCCCGGATGGAAAACCGCATCATGCAGGACCAGCACGAAGGGCGTGCGCGAACGGCGCAGAAGCGGGAATACGGCGAGATCCCAGATTGACTGGAACGCGCAGAGCAGAATATCAGGCTTCTCCCGCTTCAGGATTTGCCGGAATTCCGCCCCGATCCGGGGAATACCGGCGAGGCCAGCAAGTGCACCGAGCCGCCCCATCCCGCTCTCCTTCGAGCCGCGAAAGGTTTTTACGGGATAGGCGGAGAGGTCCGGCTCCGCTGCCAGCATGGGGAGCATGTCGGACCCGTCCGCACAGGAGACAAGTGGCGAAACACCCCGGATCGCACGAAGCGCCTTTGCGACTTCGAAGGTGAATTTCGGGCCGGCACCCAATTTTCCCCAATGCCAGATCAGGACTTTCTGCGCCGGATCGGGCTTAGCCGGAATTCCAACGGCGAGCGGCTTAATCCACTCCCGCTGTGGTGGCGCAACCCTCGGGCGCGGATATTGGGCTGAATGTTCGCGATGAATACGCCGGAACGGAACCACGCGATCGCTTGTGCTCTGTGTCATGAGGCTGGCTTTCTTCCGGCAAAGACTGCCCGAGGCAAAATGGGAAGAGGACGGGAAAGGTTACTTTTCGGCGCGTTCCTATTCTCGAACCGCCAGCTCTCCTGCATGAACGCCCAGAAAAATAAGAGGAGAAGGGTGACAGGCGTTGCAAACCCGTCAGCTTCAGCCATGCCGTTCAGGAGGTAGAGCGCCACAATCATGTCCCGCGTATCGTCAGGTCGCACGAAAAACAGCCAAACTCCTGCAAACATTGCAAAAAAGCCGGGTGCAGCGCCAATCATACCGAGCGACAAAAGCAATTGAAGATAGGTATTATGCGCATTGACAGGGTTGCCATAAAACGACTCGCCGAAACTATTTGCGATGAGCGCTTCCGTGCCATTGTACCCCCAGCCGAAAAGCGGCTTCTCGGCGATTTTCTCCACCGCAACGGCCCAGATATCCGTTCGGCCCGTGAGGGTGAGAATTTCGTGTGACGAGCCTGTGCGGCTTAAGCCGGAAAAGAAGGACTCAAGATCGGAAACCATGCCCAGCCCGGCGACCAGCAGAGCGCCACATACCAGAATCATTGCGCTCGCTAGAATGGGCAAAGCGAAGCGGCTGCAACGAAGGGAAACGACAAGCCAGGCAAAAAGAACGGCAGCGAGAATTGTCCGGCTGCTGGTTTCAATCATGACCCCGACCCCGAAGGCCAGAAGGGCAAGAAACAATATGCGCCCGATAAGGCGGCGCTTTTCTGCGATGATCGCGAACGCCAGAAAAATTCCGGTGATCTGGCCAAGACCGTTGGGATGGCCGGAATACCCCTGCAAGCGGTATTCGGTTTCCTCGACAGAAGGAGGCATCCACGCCACTTCCGGTGTAATCACGCCACCCACCGCAGAGACGGCGACAAAGGCGAACAGGCTCCACAAAATGACAGAAATGGTAGGATCCAGCGTCAGGTCACGGACAGCCATGGCGGCGAGCGCGAAATAGGCAATGAAACCCATTGCGCTTGCAACCGTGTAGGTCGGCGTCTGAGACCATGTGGCAGAAAGCAACGCCATGCCGCCGAGCGCCACAAACAGCGCCGGAATCGGCAAGGACAAGACCGGAAGAAGAGACCGCCAGCGCAGAAGACCGATGACGCAAAACAACGCCCAACAACCGAGTTTTACACCGTTCTGCCAATCCAGCCCCACCGCGCCAAGTTCGCGAACCCGGAAACTGAGGCTCAATCCGAAGAACACGACAACAAGCATGGTCATGACGGCCCAGGGGCGCCCGACACTGAGCCCAAGGATCAATGCCATCACCGCCAGGCCGGCAAGCGGAACGAAAAACCCGAAAAGCGCGGCGTGCACCGGAGGAATGAGGCCGCCCGCAAGCGCCGCGGCATAGAGTGCCGTGACTACCGCTATCAAAGTAAGTATTTGCTGGTCCCGACCCAAAGTGCCGAAGGTATCGGGGGCTCGATACTGATCCGGTCCCATCAATACCGCCCTGTCTTGGCAAGCTGCGCATTGATCGTGGCAATCCGCTGATCAAGCGACGCTTCGTCCGGTATGAAAATGAAGTTATTCACATAGGGAATGGCTTTTCGCGGTGCGCCCGTATCCAGCACCCGCAGCAAGAGCGGATTTTGCATATCTGGGAGAAATTCGGACAATGGACGGAGCGCGGAGTCGAACAGAAAAAATCCGCGATAGTTCAATGCGTCAAAGAAGGCGGTTACCCGCCCGAAAGCGCCCGGACTATGCCGTTCTTCGACTTCGACGAGAACAGTCGGTCGCCAGTGCGCAAGAAGCTTCTCCGCGCCCTGAAGCACGCTCAATTCGTGCCCCTCGACATCGATCTTGATAAACCCGATATTGCAATCGGAGAGACTATCGAGCGTCAAGGTCCGAACATCGAGAGATTCGAAGCTAACTCCGAATGTTTCGTCAAAAGCTCCTGTTTCCACGCTTGCAATTCCCTGGTCCTCGCGACCGTCGACGAGCGGAATATGCAACTGTGTCATGCCGTTCCGGTCAGAGGCTGCCGCCTGGTAGATCGTCGCGCGTGACTGGAATGTTGCGCGCAGAACAGCAGCAAGACGGGGATGGGGTTCAAAGGCATGGACATGCGTCGCGCGGCGGGAAAGTGGCAAGGTGTAGCGGCCGATATTGGCGCCCACGTCGATTGCCTGCCGTTGCGGATCCACCAGAAACGGCAGCAACGCGATCTCACCCTCGTCATGAACGTGATTGAATCGTGCCATGAGGAACGCCACACGAGGCAAATGATCAACCACCATGTCGCGCAAACGACCGGATATAGTCATCGGATACACTCCCTCAAAGAGTCAGCTCACCGCGTCCGGATTTTGCTTTGGAAGAATGCAGCGAGCGTCGGCCAGATCATGACGCATCCGGCGAGCAGGCTGGCGAGCAGAAGCGCGAGGCCGGTCATCAGCGGATTGGGGAATGATGCTCTTACCGGAACAACGGCCCTGGCGATAATTTCCACGTCCGGCGTGGGCGCGTCCCCGACCAGATATTGGGAGATCAACCGCGCCCGAAGCGCACTGATTTGACCGGAGAGCGATTCGAGTTCGCGGCGAAGCGGATTAGCCTGCAATTCGATGAGCGCACGCTGGCGTGACTCCGCATTGAGCCGCTCGATCTCGTCATCAAGCGAACGCATTTGACTGGAGAGCCGGTCATCCTCCGAGAGGAGAACCCGCTGCCTGGCAGTGGTCTCGGGCAACGTGGACACCGACCCCGCGGACGCGATCGGCCTTTCAAGCGTTGCAGCAATTTCAGCCCTGCGCGCGATGAGGCGCGCACGCTCCAGTCCTAGCGAGTCGAGCAGCCGAACGAGGGACACCGAGTCGGCGGAGAGCCGATTTTCGGGGGTGTTCACAAGACCCTGCAAGTCAAGCTGGACGATCTCCTGCCGCGTCGTCAGTTCAACGAGCTGGCGTTTGAGACTGCTCGAGAGACCTTCGAGACCGTCTCTCTTGCGTGCAAGGCGATGGGCGAGATAGGCATCCGTGAGAGCATTCGCAATCATGGCGGCCTTGGCTGGATCGGCTGCGGTAAAGGCCAGACTGATCGTGTAAGAACGGCGGTCCCGGCTGACATCGAGCCTATCCTTCACCTGCCGGACGACATCGCTGTAGCTGGGTGGCGTGGTGGCCAGTGCTGAACGGCTGAACAGGCTCGCGATCGGATCAATCACTTTAGACTTCAGAAGGGCATTTTCCGGATTGAATTCGGGATCATCTGACAATTTCATATTCTTCACGACATTTTCGATGATCGCTACCGACGAGATCGCATCAATCTCGGATTGAACGGCACCGTCATCAAGCGCCTGCCGCAACGAGAGTGCGGGGTCGTACTGTCCTGCCTCATTGGTGGGACGCAGAATCAGGGATGCGCTGGCCTCGAAACGGCGCGGGAGATTTGGCCAGAGCATCATCCCGATAGCGAAGACAACGAGGAAGCCTGCCAGAAAGCGGTAGAAATTGGGCCATTGCAGTCCCTTGGATCCTGTCGGAGCGGAGCTGCGTGTCGACCCTAATTTTCCGGTAACATGCGGGAATCTTTCGAAATTCAGAGAATGATTGGTCATTTTGGTTCTTGTCTGCTTTTCGGGGGATGAGTCAGGTCGCTAGATTCGGCTCAGCGCATAAAGACGCCGCCGAAGACCCGGGGTAACAATCCGGAACGCCGTGTAGAGGACGGTGATCAGAATGAACTGATGAGTTTTGATGAAGCCGAGCCGGAGGCAGTTCAGACGAAATTTGAACTCCTTCAAGGCATATCGGAAATTTCCACGCCTTTGTTTCTGGCTCAGACTTGACCTGACACGGAGCATGACTTTCGGGATAACGTGAAATCTGGCGCCGGCCGTCAACATGCGGACGTAAAGATCATAATCCTCAAGCAATCCGAAATCAGCACGATATCCGCCGATTTTCCGCAACACTTCGGTCCGGACGAGAATGGCGGAATGGGCGATCACGTTACGCCAGCGAAGGGCCTGCCCGAGTGCCTCGTGCTGGGTGGGCGAAACCTTGTATTGGCTTTTCGGGATCTCCTCGTCAAATTCCTCGGACCAGCAGGAAACGAGATCGATGTCCGGATTTTCATTCAGATAGCGAAGTTCATGCTCGAGCCGATCAGGCAGGCAGATATCATCGCTGTCCATCCGCATCACAAAGGGTGTATCACAATAGGCGAGGCCGGCATTCATGGCGGCTGCCAGACCACCGTTCTGCGGCAGACGCACAAGCGTCAGTTTCGGTCCGCGCGGATCAGAGGAATATGCAGAAAGAACAGCTTCCTGATCGTCATCGATTGTGCCATCAATGACCAGTACAATCCTTTCGGGAACAATCGTCTGGCTGTAGAGGCTTTCCAGCGAGGTACGCAGATTACCGGCAGTTTCCGATGCATAGGTCGACATCAGGACGCAGACATCGGGCTTCAAAGGTGTGGAGGCTGCTTCCACGGTTTCATAGTGTCTGTCGGCTTGCGCGGGAACATCCATCAGCGGGCACCTTTCTTCGAGAGAACAACGCCCGGCGTTCGCAGCAGAATGACAAGGTCGCTCCACAGGCTGAAATTACGGACATAGGCCTCGTCCATGGCAACGCGGGTAGCGTAGGAGACATCATTACGGCCACTCACCTGCCACGGGCCTGTCAGACCGGGCCTCACCGCGAGGTATGCGGCGATCGCCGGCCCGTAATGTCTGAGTTCCCCGTCGGTCACCGGGCGCGGGCCGACGAGGCTCATCTCACCGACGAGCACATTGACCAGCTGCGGCAATTCATCGAGGCTCAGACGCCTGAGCACATTGCCGATTGCGGTCACGCGCGGATCGAATGCAAGTTTTTGATCGCGCTCCCATTCCTGTCGCTGTTCGGGATGGTAGGAGAGATATTCACCGAGGCAGGCTTCGGCACCAAGGATCATGGTACGGAACTTCAGGCATCCGAAGGGCTTTCCGTCGCGACCGACACGCTTGTGGCGGTAGAACACCGGCCCGCCGTCGAGCGCGACCATGAGTGAAACGACCAGAAACAGGGGTGAGCAAAAGAGCAGAAGCGTCAGTGATCCGAAGATATCAATATTTCGTTTGATGAATTTGGATATACTTAGTCTTTGTGTGTATTGCTC
>JBJTDR010000014.1:0-6593 GCA_046092445.1 Hyphomicrobiales bacterium
AGAGATAGTTTTATCGTGTAACAGAAATTATAATTGTGCTGTCAACGATGACTTTCTCAATCCTCCAAACTGCTCAAATACTCCAAGCTAACAGGTCAAAAATCGATGCTAAAAGTGCCTCGAGCACAGAAAAATTTGCAATCGAAATTGAAAAGATAGAAGAAAAAGCTCCTGTCATTGAATTGGATCAAAAAAGTATCCAAACTGATCTGGCGAACAAAAATGCAAATTCGAGCAGCGGTCAGTCTGATAATTTGGCATCAATCCTCCCGAGCGTTGAGCAAAGAGCCGTATTCTTCGCCGAGGCATCCGTGACAAATTCAGACCCTGTGCGATTTGAAGGGCACGTAATCTGGAAACTGGAGACATTCCCATCATCGGTTGATGGTGTTTCAAGCACTGGAGCCCGTGCTATGATCAGTATCAGGGATATGGGACTGACGGCTGATATCATTATTCGACAGAACAAGGATCAGGACTCTGCTAATTCACATATGATTGAAGTTAATTTTACAACTGATCCTCGATCTGAACGGGGTCAGATTCTCGATATCGGTGTTCCAGAATTGCGTGCTGAAGAGAATCTGCGCGGTGCTCAACTCTCTGGCATACCGGTTCCTGTCACTGGAAACGTGTTTTTGATTGGAATGAACGGATTACCGGAAGAGTCTGACAAAAATTTAGAAAATTTGCGTAAAATGAGCTGGATAATGTTACCAATTCGGTTTCAAAATGGTAATCATGCTGCTTTACTTTTCGAAAAAGGAAAGACTGGAAAGCGGGTTATTGAAGATACGCTGCAAACTTGGCGGTAGATCGAAAAATGTTCAGCGAGAAACGGCTCATTGCGGTTTATAAGCGAATGGAATGTTAACGTCCTCTGTTTTTTCAATGTTTTCTTTTACTGCTTTCTGAACTTTTTCAAAGGCTCTAACCTCAATCTGCCGAATACGTTCTCTTGAGACATTGAATTCCTCGGATAATTCTTCAAGCGTCGCCGGCTGCTCGGAAAGTCGACGTGCCACGAATATCCGTCTCTCCCGCTCGTTGAGAACATCCAAACCTTTCATCAATGCAATGTGTCTGTTGAAGTCGGTCTCGTGTTCGACCATGAGTACATCCGGGCTCGGGCGATCATCTGCAAGCCAGTCCTGCCATTCACTTTCGCTATCGCCATCGCCCCGCACCAATGAATTCAACGATGAGTCACCACCTAATCGCCGGTTCATCTCAATCACTTCCTGTGCATTAACACCGAGCTTGGCCGCAATCGTCGCAACCTGTTCAGGATGAAGATCACCTTCACCGAGCGCAGAAATCTGGCTCTTTGCTTTGCGGAGATTAAAAAACAGCTTTTTTTGGTTTGCAGTTGTGCCCATTTTGACGAGAGACCAAGAGCGTAAAATATACTCTTGAATTGCCGCCTTGATCCACCACATCGCATAAGTTGCGAGGCGAAATCCTTTTTCTGGCTCAAATCGCTTCACAGCCTGCATCAGACCTACATTGCCTTCTGAAATAACTTCGCCGATCGGAAGTCCGTAACCCCGATAACCCATTGCTATCTTTGCGACTAATCGAAGGTGTGATGTCACGAGCCGATGTGCCGCGTCTGTATCTCCATGATCCCGCCAGCTTTTTGCCAGCATGAACTCTTCTTGCGGCTGCAACATCGGAAAGCGCCTAATCTCGGCAAGATAACGCGCTAAACCGCCGTCGGAAGCAATGACTGGAAGTGCTGTACTGCTCATTTCATTTCCTTATTCGATTTTCCCACCGCCGTCGGACTGAAATTCCAAATCGTGCAGGACGTGTCCTTTGGCATGATGACCCGAACAGTGGCGGAATGAGGGCAATTCTCGTCGACATGGGACAAATTTCAAGTCAGGCTACGAAACAATCACAATGGTGGATTAAATTAACCTCTTAGATTGTTCAAAAGTTGCATAAAGTCGCTAGAGGGCTCGGCTTCAAAAATTAGAACCTTGCCTGTCCTCGGGTGGGCAAAGCAAAGTAGTGCAGCATGAAGTGCCTGGCGGCCAAAAGCTTCAGCAACTTTTCGCGCTTGAGGCGCCAACAAAGCTGTCTTTGTCAGAAAGCCGCTTCCGTAAACGGAATCACCTACCAGTGGATGTCCAGCATATGCCATATGTACGCGGATTTGATGGGTTCGTCCGGTTTCCAGTCTGCAGGTTATCAGACTTGCGACTGGTTCACCATTTATGCCTAAAAACGTCTCAAGGGTTTCGTAGTGCGTAATCGCTTCTCGACCACTGCAACGCTTCACGATTGTCATCTTTTCCCGATTTGATCTGCTTCGATCGATATTTCCAGACATCGTTCCGGCGACACGCGGTAATATCCCCCAGATAATGGCAATATACTCGCGTTTAAGAGGGCCGTCACGCCCGTGATCCGCAAATTGCGCTGATAATCCGGCATGAGCCTTGTCGTTTTTCGCGACGACGAGCAATCCTGAAGTATCCTTGTCGAGTCGATGCACGATGCCCGGTCGCCTGACGCCACCGATCCCGGAAAGACTTGATCCACAATGAAAAAGCAACGCGTTAACCAATGTTCCTGTTTCATGCCCGGCTGCTGGGTGAACGACCAGACCTGACGGTTTGTTGATAACAAGCAAATCATTGTCTTCATAAACAATACTTAGGGGGATTGATTCGGCTCGTGGTTCGGCAGGGGCGGGTTCTGGAACTACGACTAGAATAGACGTGCCGGCATCCACAGCACGGTTTGGATCCATCATTGGTACGCCAGCCGTGCTGACCTGTCCAGAAATGATCAGCGTTTTCAGTCGTGTGCGGGAAATAGTAGGCAATTTTCGTGCTAGAAATTTGTCGAGCCGTGCCCCATCGTCCTCATTTTCGACATTTACGAGAACACACTCATTTTTATGCGGAAGAGAATCTTCGCTCGACTTATTGGTGAGGCTTTTGCTCATGGACGGTAACACTGTGTCATCTCGGTTCTTATTCATGATAGCACAAGGAGCAAAACAAGAAGCAGCTAATCTTTTTCCGCCCCGTGCTCTGATAGCCGTAGGTTTGACGGAATGGGCGGGAAGGTCTATCGAATGCGGGGTATGGCAGAGATTTTTGTCGCGCCCTTCGTCTAGCGGTCGAGGACGTCGCCCTCTCACGGCGAAAACACGGGTTCGATTCCCGTAGGGCGCACCAGTTGTTGAAGGTTCATGCAGATCGGTGAAAAGCGGATCAGAATTGCTCGAGCGGTAGATTTTTCGCTTATATGAATTTCGAGGCCGAAATGGTCTGGAAAATAGTTCGTTTCCCGAGAGGGACTTACTGAACAAAAGTATATTCCGAGATATAGTCCTCAAATGGTTGAGCATAAGATGTACTGAAGGAGTGAAGCTAGTCGCTATGATTAATGACGCCGTACGCGAAGACGTCCGCAATTCCGTTTTGTGTTGGCTAGCACCCTCGATAGGAAAGGCCAGCCAAACGTTAGCCCGAAAGAATTTTTACTGACTATGGGGATAACTCAATTATCATTGCGGATGTAGCATCACCATGTATCGTTCGTAATATAAATCATCACAACCTTGTCTGCGTCAGTTTCGTTGATGTATTTCGCCAGCGCGGGTTCAAAATTGCGGGATATGCGCGATTGATTTTTCCAGAAGATCCCGAATTCACCTCAAATTGCGGGCGTTTGCTGGAGATTGCCGGTAAGAATTTTAAAATTCGTCAGGCAATTAAGGTTACAGCGACTAAAATCTCACGTATTCGGGCGCCAAGTTATTCAATATTCCCGGATCGCATGGTTGCGGAGCAGCAAGCTCGCGGTTATGCAACATATGGAGTCCGGCCTATCTGATTTTAAGTCTGATAATTCCGACTCAACTGTTCTAATCTTGATTATGTCTGCTGTTATTTCTAGCAAAATGCCTCCTACCGCTTGCAGATTTTATTGGAGTTACAAGCAATTGGAACGGATTGCACAGTAGGGGATCTCACGGCTCCGCTGACACCCGAATTTTGAAGGAGTAACTTGCAGTGTCCGTCCTTGCTGAATTGCCGCCCCAGTTTTCGATCGATGACGTTTGCGTTCTAGTGCGCGATCTTTATGGACTTGAGGGGCAGATCACAGCGTTAGTGGGTGAACGGGATCAAAATTTCCGCCTGATGGACTCGCGTGGGCAAAGTTGGGTTATCAAGATCGCCAATGGGGCGGAAAATCAACAGGCGTTAGATTTTCAAGCTGAATTGCTAAGCCATGTCTTAGCGATAGACCCTGCAATGCTCTTGCCACACATCCGTAAGACACTTTCGGGCGAACGGCTTGGCCAATGTCAAGGTGGTGATGGGCGCTATCATTTCGTTCGGGCTGTTTCATGGCTGCCGGGAAAGCCGTTTGCTCTCGGTAAAAAAACGAAACGACAATTTGACGGCTTGGGAGAACTGCTCGGTCGACTAACTCTTGCCTTGCAGGGGTTTGCCCATGCAGGGGCCATTCGTGATTTTGACTGGGACCTCAACCAAGCGGGCCGTTCACGTGGTCGGCTGCAATTTATTGATGACCCGGTTCGGCGGGAGATCATCACTTATTTTCTTGATCGGTTCGATGGCGGCATTGCAGCACGACTAAAACGCTGCCGGGCGCAGGTCATCCATGCCGACGCCAATGACTATAATGTATTGGTCGATGAGACACACGATGGCGGAATTGCCGGGATCATCGATTTTGGTGATGCATTGCATTCACCCCTAATCAATGAAGTTGCAGTGGCGGCGGCCTATGCGATGATGGACCGCGATGCACCAATCGAGGATGCGGCAAGAATTGTGGGTGGGTTCCATCGCGTGAATCCCTTAAGGCCGGATGAAATCGATCTCTTGTTTGACCTTATCGCCCTTCGACTCGTGATTAGCGTAACTCTCTCAGCGTCGAGACGAAATCGGGTTAAAGATAATGCCTATCTCGCGATCAGTGAGGCACCAGCATGGGTGCTTTTGACGCGTTTGAGGCAGATGGATCCGGTTTTTGTCTCAGCTCTCTTGCGCCAGTCCTGCGGATTTGAGTCAACGTCCGGTGCACGGCCAATTATCGCATGGATCGAGGCCAACCGGCAAAATATGGCCCCCGTTCTGGATCAACCCTGTGCGATGATGGCAAAGGCACTTGTGCCGTTTGGGGACATACAGCATCCCGTCGCGCGGGCCTCGGCTGAGAGGCGACCGGACGAAGCGGAGAAAGCGTGGCTGGAAATTGCTGCCCAGGAAGGAGCCTCCTTGGGCATCGGCCCGTGGGGTGAGGATCGACCCGTCTACACGACCGAAGCTTTCGCCTCCCGCATGGCTGCGGGCAAGCGCCGGTCGCTTCATCTGGGACTTGATTTGTTTCTGGATGCGGGTACGAATGTTAGGACCCCCTTGGCCGGGACGGTCATTGATCTCTATGCAACCGATTTGCCGCTTGATTATGGCCACGCCGTTTTACTGCAACATGATCCCGTCGAGGGTATCCGGTTTTATACGCTTTGGGGGCATTTGAGCGCAGGCACGGTGCATGCGCGACACCTTGGCGAAGTTCTAGAAGCGGGTGATGTGATTGGCCAATTGGGACGTAACACCGAAAATGGTGGTTGGGCTCCGCATCTGCATCTGCAAATACTGACCTATAAGCCGGAAAGCGCTGCTGACGTGATCGGCGCCGGTGAGCCGGACTATAAGGCAATCTGGGCAGAACTGTTCCCGAATGCCGCAACGCTTGCTGGTGTTCCAATGGAGATATTTGAACAACATGGCCGATCAAAAGACGAGATCGTGAAGCAACGCAGAGAAAAACTACTCCGTAATCTCAGCATTTCCTACAAGACTCCAATGAAGATCGTGCGCGGGGAGGGCGTGTTTCTCTATGATGA
Source organism: Hyphomicrobiales bacterium (assembly GCA_046092445.1). Taxonomy (GTDB): domain Bacteria; phylum Pseudomonadota; class Alphaproteobacteria; order Rhizobiales; family Beijerinckiaceae; genus CAIUPE01. The sequence continues at coordinate 5,903 of JBJTDR010000014.1, forward strand.
TCGCGGGCGTGCCTATCTCGATTGCTACAATAATGTGGCGCATCTCGGTCATGCCAACCGCGAGGTCGTGGAAGTATTGGCGCGGCAGGCGGGGATACTCAATACGAATACGCGCTATCTGCATGATGCTATCATTTCTTATGTCGAAGCACTGACGGCAACGTTGCCGAAGAGCCTCACCGTGGCCGCTCTTGTGTGTAGCGGCAGCGAGGCGAATGATCTCGCCCTCCGGCTTGCCCGCCAGCATACGCAAGCGCAAGGAGTGGTAGCACTTGATTGGGCCTATCATGGCCATGCCATCTCACTGATTGAAATCAGCCCCTATAAATATAAGCGTAAGGGCGGATTGGGCAGACCGGCGACGACTGGCGAAGCCGCTTTGCCTGACGCCTATCGGGCCCCAGCCGATTGGCCGCGTGACGAGATCGGGGTTCGTTACGCAGCCTCGGTTACGACAGCGATCAATCAACTTGCCGAGGCAGGGTACACGCCGGCGGCATTTATTGCAGAATCGCTTCCGAGTTCCGCGGGACAGATTGTGCTTCCACCGAGATATCTCCCAGCTGCCTATGCAGCCGCTCGGAAGGCCGGTGCTGTTGTGATTGCCGACGAAGTGCAAATCGGCTTTGGCCGTGTCGGGGATCACTTCTGGGGCTTCGAAGGTGACGGGGCCGTTCCTGATATCGTCACC
>JBJTDR010000015.1:0-11250 GCA_046092445.1 Hyphomicrobiales bacterium
AAGAAACACTACGAGGCTGGTCGAATATCAACCCGAAAATACCAAATGCCAGAAAGCCTTTTGGCCAGTGAGCAAGCAGATGGCTTCGTGTCCATTACCCGCCGGGTTTAAAACTTGCGAGTTTACGGCCGGACCGTTGAAGGTGGGTCGCATCTGTTGAGTAGTCGAATGCCAAGAGTGCATCGGTGTTGCCAATATAGAATATGTCATTATGGAGCGCTATTCAAAAAGGCTGATTCTGGTTTTCAAGGAAAGTGAACCGCTCTTCAGTAACGCCATCGCCGTTCCGGTCGCGCAATAGAACGATGCGTTTGGGACTTTCGCCAAGAGCTGCCACGCGCCGCATCGTACTTCGCATGACATCGTCGAAAACGGACGCGATCTCGCCGGGAACGAAACGTGCTTCCGACACGGCAACATCGCCATTCGGCAAGATTTCCATCCAACGGGGATGTTTGAGGCCTGTGGCAAACGCATTAACCTTTGGCCCGGGCGCCGCAGTCGGCAGATGACCCGTCGTCCACCCCTTGGCCGTCGGCATTTTGAGTGTCGGCAAGGCACCTTTTGACTTCGGCGAGTGAATCGACGGCGCTTGCCCGATCACCTGGGAGGGCTAGGGCGTTGTGGCTCTGCGCCAAACGATTAACAATGAACCGATAAAGGCGATGAACCGGGCGAAAAGAGCAGAAAACGACATGGGAGCCTCATTGATGCGACAGGAGGAAGATATCGAGGAGCGCTTGAATATGCACACCACGCTGTTGGATAAGGCGGTCGGCTGGCGTCGGGTTGCGGGGCCAGGAATCGCACACTGGGCGCGGGCGGCGGCACCTGTGGCGACTAGTATTGTTACAGCCAGCAGCGAGCCGTGGCGTTGCGGCGGAACGTGGTTTGTCGGGCTGGACGCTTTGCCGAATGACACGGCGGGTCGGATTGCAGGCGCAGCACTTCCTTGGGATGAATTGGGGTTGGACCCCGTGGCGCTCCATCCGGCGCAGGTGTCGGTGGTAAGGATGGGCTACCCCCAGCCTTCAGCATCGGAAAGCGACGGGGCTTTCCGCTTCCGGCTGAACCGCGACAGTGCCCATCTGGACGGTTTGATCGCCGAGGGGCCGGACAAAAGGCGGCGGATTGTCGAGCCCCATCGCTGGATTGTCGGGTTAGCACTCAACGAGGCCGATGCGGGGGCCTCGCCCTTGGTTGTCTGGGAGGGGAGCCACCGGATCATGCGCGACGGGTTGCTCGCGGCATTGCGCGATGTACCCGAGGCGGAATGGGGGGCGGCTGATCTTACGGATGTCTATCAAGCCGCCCGGAAGCGGGTGTTCGCGGAATGCACGCGCATTGTTGTGCCGGGGCGGGTCGGCGAGGCGGTGGTGCTGCACAGATTGCTGATTCATGGCGTTGCACCTTGGGCAGACGGCGCGCAGGCTGCTGCACCGGGACGAAGTATTGCGTATTTCAGACCCGTGATGGGATCAGTCGCCGAGTGGCTTTCGGAATGAGGGTAGTCTGACGTCTCCTGCAAATATCAATGATAACAGATTTTGCCGGTTTACTGCTTGCGGCGTGCAGGATGATCTGCCACGTTCGGGCAAACATTGGAGATAGACATGCTGATCAAGCGCGATTTCTATATAAATGGCCGTTGGACCGCCCCTCTCGCCCCGCGTGACTATGCGGTGATTGATCCCTCGACGGAGGAAGCGTGCGCGGTCATTTCGCTTGGCTCCGATGCCGATACCGACGCGGCTGTTGCCGCTGCCAAAGCGGCTTTCCCAGCGTGGGCTGCCACGCCGCCTGCCACCCGCCGCGCCTATGTCGAGGCGATCCTTGCGCAATACGAGGCGCGCGCTGAGGAAATGGCGAAGGCGATCAGCCTTGAAATGGGAGCTCCGATCGATCTGGCGCGTGACAGTCAGGCGCCCTGCCTGCCGTGGCATCTGAAGAATTTTCTGACAGCGTTTGACCATATCGAGTGGATCCGTCCGTTGGGTGCGCACGCCCCGAATGATCGTATCGCGCTGGAACCGATCGGCGTTGTCGGCCTGATCACCCCTTGGAACTGGCCGATGAACCAGGTCACGCTCAAGGTGATCCCGGCCTTGCTGGCGGGCTGCACCTGCGTGCTGAAACCATCCGAGGAATCGCCGCTATCCGCGATGCTGTTTGCAGAATTCGTTCATGATGCGGGTGTGCCTGCGGGCGTGTTCAATCTGGTGAACGGTGACGGCTTGGGCGTCGGGAGCCGTTTGTCGGTGCATCCGGATGTCGAGATGATCTCCTTCACAGGTTCCACCCGCGCGGGCAAGGCGATCAGCAAGGCTGCCGCCGAGACGCTGAAGCGGGTGACGCTTGAACTCGGTGGTAAAGGTGCCAATCTCATTTTTGCCGATGCGGATGACCGCGCCGTCGAACGTGGTGTGAAGCATTGCTTCAACAATTCGGGCCAAAGCTGCAACGCGCCGACCAGAATGTTGGTGGAACGCCCCGCTTATGACCGTGCGGTGGAAATTGCCAAACAGGTGGCAGACTCCACGAAGGTTGCCTCGGCGCATCAACCGGGCCGTCACATCGGACCAGTGGTGAACAAACGGCAATGGGATCAGATCCAGGGGCATATCCAGAAAGGGATTGAGGAGGGTGCCCGTCTCGTTTCGGGCGGCCTCGGCCTGCCGGAAGGCATGAACAAGGGATATTTTGTCCGCCCGACCGTCTTTGCCGATGTGAAACCCGGCATGACGATTGAGCGGGAAGAAATCTTCGGCCCCGTGCTCTCGATCATCCCCTTCGATACCGAGGCCGAAGCGGTGCGGATTGCCAATGATACGTCTTACGGTTTGACAAATTATGTTCAAAGCGCGGACGGACCACGCCGCAACCGGCTCGCCCGCCAACTGCGCTCCGGCATGGTTGAAATGAACGGGAATTCCCGTGGTGCAGGCGCGCCCTTCGGCGGCGTCAAAGCCTCGGGCCGCGCCCGCGAAGGTGGTGTCTGGGGGATCGAGGAATTTCTCGAGGTCAAGGCGATTACGGGTTGGGACAGCGAGAGCCGTTCTTGAGGCTCAAGATCAACCGGGTGAAGCCGATAGTCATTCGCACTCATGGCGACCTGTATTGAATGCGATGCTTGGAAAGCCAAAGGGCGATGCCGTATGCAGCACATCGGCAACGGACTAACGCTCCCGCTCGTCGGTCAACAGTCCGGTTTGCAATTGCTGCTCAGTACATTGCCGGTTTCGCGATCGGAATAATTCTGACGGCTGAACCGCTTTCCAGAGAGGTAACGCCCGCCTCCGCCACCAATGTCGAGGCATAGCCATCCCACGCACTGGCACCGACGGGTTTGCCTGTCTCGATGGATTTCAACCAGGCAGCGTTCTGCAACCTGTATGCTTCGGCAAAGCGCGGGCGCCAATCGGCAGGATAAGAGAGGACGGACTGCAAATTGACGTTCAACTCGCTTGCCGCGGGCGAACGCAGGAATACCGAACCTTTCTCGCCAACAAGTTCGCCTCTCACGTCGTACCCATAGGCCGCATTATTGTTGATCTCGACATTCACAATTTGCCCGCCACATGTGGTCAAAACCATAAAGACGGGGGCTCCGACTTTGGCCGGGTCGGCGAGTTTCGGCCTGAAAACCGAAATGGACTCAAATTCCTCGCCGAGAACATAGCGCGCAATGTCGAATTCGTGCGGGGCGGAATTTGTGATCGCCATCTGGCCGGTGAAGCTTGGCGGTGCTGAAACATTACGGTGGAAATTATGCATCATGAGTGCCGGACCGATGCTGCCATTGCCGAGCGCCTTTTTCATATCAACATAGCCGGGATCGAATCGGCGCATGAAGCCGATTTGTACCAAACGCTTGCCCGCTTTCATCTCGGCTGCGATCACATCCAGACATTCGGCCGAGTCTTGCGACAAGGGCTTTTCGCACAAGACGGGCTTGCCCGCTGCAATACAGGCTTTCGTCAAGGGTGCGTGGGTCTGATCCGGGCTCGCAATCAGAACAGCATCCACCTGCCGGTCATTGATCACTGCCAAGGGATCATTGCTGACATGTGCGGCGCCGGTATCATCCGCAATCTGGCGGGCGCGGGCCATATCACGATCGCAAACGACGTGTAGCGATACCCCGGCGATTTGCTGCGATAGAATCCGGGCATGATCTGCCCCCATGATCCCTGCACCGATCAGTCCTATGCGTAGTGTCAAGTTATGCTCCCTTCCGGTTGCGGCAGACCTTCATTGCATCTTCAGCAAATCTAACGGACTCATATGCGATATGTCACCTGTTGCAGAACGACAGTCCCGCCGAGGGCGGGTAAGCGACGGATGTAGCATGTGGGGCGTGTGCTTTTCGCGACTCAAGGTTGTCCATGGCACCCTATCCATCGACAAAGCGCCACTCGGCATAGCCGGCAACGGCATAAGGACAACGGCTAATTCTTATCGTCGTCGCCCGCGCGAGAACAGCCCGCTCTCCGAAACTTCGACGCCCCTAAGCCTTCAGCAGTCGCCGAATCGTATCGATATTGAAGGCGATGCGGGCTTTGAGCAGATCGGGATCCATCAGGTCACGACCATAGACGATCGAACCCGTGTAGCGATTCGTGAGATAGAAATAATTGATCGCTGCAATAGTGATGTTGAGTTGCATCGGGTCGACACCGGGGCGAAACACGCCGTCTGTCACGCCGCGATCAATGATCTTTTGAGCGAGCGAGACGAAGCCGGGATATTCACTTTTGATCACGTCGGATTTTTTGAGATGCCGCGCTTTGTGCAGGTTCTCGCTGTTGACTAGGATAATGAATTCCGGGTTTTTGAGATAATAATTCCATGTGAAGGAAACGAGCGCCTCCATCGCTTCCATGGGGGGCATGGCGTCGAGGTTGAGCTTCCGCTCGGCAGCGCGGATGTCGAGATAGGCTTCCTCAAGAACGGCTGTAAACAATTCTTCCTTGCCGCCGAAATAATGGTAGATCATGCGTTTGTTGGCTTTGGCGCGTTTGGCGATCTCATCGACGCGCGCACCGCCAAGTCCGAAATGGGCGAATTCCCGCTTCGCGGCATTGAGAATCCGCTGGCGTGTTGCCTCTGCATCCCGCGTGCGCACGACGGGTTTACTTTCCGGTGGTGTCAAAACGCTGTTCCCCGAATCCCCCTATCGGTATACTTGCATCAGGCATTGTTTTCCAGCCATGATGAACGGCTTCGATTTTGTGTGACGTGTCAGGACGCCGCGCAGTCGACAACCTTGAAATAACGAACCGGTTAGTTATGTTTTTCTCCGGTTGGTTCAACCGGTTCAAGCATTGATCCATGTCGGGAGAGTGTGATGCAGGATTTCATCATTGTCGGCGCAGGCTCTGCGGGATGTGCATTGGCTGCCCGACTGACCGAGACACCCGATGTGCGCGTCTTGCTGCTCGAGGCCGGCCCGCAGGATACCAACCCCTATATCCACCTGCCCGTAGGCTTTTACAAAATGACCGCCGGCCCGCTGACATGGGGGCTGAAAACGGCACCGCAAAAGCATGCCTTGAACCGCGAGATTCCCTATGCGCAAGCGCGCGTACTCGGAGGTGGTTCCTCAATCAATGCAGAGGTGTTCACCCGCGGTTGTCCCGAGGATTATGACGCATGGGCCGATGAATTCGGCTGCCATGGCTGGTCGTTCAAGGATGTGAAACCGTATTTTCTGAAATCCGAGGATAATGATACGCTGTCCGGTGACTGGCACGGCTCGGGCGGGCCGCTCGGTGTTTCGACGATGAATGCCCATCCGCTGACCCGCGCCTTCATTCAGTCCTGCCAGCAGATCGGGATGCCGTATAACCCCGATTTCAACGGCGCGCATCAGGCGGGTGCAGGTGCTTACCAGACGACGACCCGCGAGGCGCGGCGGTGCTCCGCTGCAGTGGGGTATCTGAAGCCCGCCATGGGACGTCCCAATCTCGTGGTGCGGACGGGCGTGATGATCAACCGTATCGTTGTCGAACACGGACGCGCGGTGGGGGTCGAGATTATCGAAAACGGGCGGCCTCTAGTTTTGCGCGCAGAACGTGAAGTGATTGTCACGGCCGGGGCGATCGGGTCGCCGAAGCTGATGATGCTGTCGGGGATCGGGCCGGCAGACCATTTGCGGTCAGTGGGGGTGGATGTCGTGCATGATCTGCCGGGCGTCGGCCAGAATCTGCATGATCATTTCGGAATCGATATTGTCTGCGAATTATCGGGACCCTACAGCCTCGACAAATATAACAAGCTGCACTGGATGGCGCTGGCGGGGATTGAATATGCGCTCTTCAAGAAGGGGCCTGTTGCGTCCACAATCGTCGAGGGAGGCGCGTTCTGGTATGCGGACACATCAGCTCCGACGCCGGATCTGCAATTCCATTTTCTGATCGGCGCGGGTGTGGAGGCGGGCGTACCGAAAATTCCGTCCGGTTCCGGTGTGACGCTGAATTCATATACGCTGCGCCCGAAGGCACGCGGGTCGGTGACGTTGCGCAGCAATAATCCGCTGGATATGCCTGTGATTGATCCGAATTTTCTCGGTGATCCCTATGATCTGAAAACCTCTGCCGAAGGGGTCAAGTACAGCCGCGAAATCATGATGCAATCGGCTTTCGGCAAATATGTCCGCAATGAACACTTCCCCGGTGATCGCGTGTCTACACAAGCCGATTTCGAGGGCTATGCCCGCCAATACGGCAGAACATCTTATCATCCCGTCGGGGCGTGCCGGATGGGCAATGATAAGTTGGCCGTTGTCGATCCAAGCCTCCGCGTTCACGGACTTGAAGGGCTCAGGATCGGCGACAGCTCGATCATGCCGCAACTTGTCAGTTCCAACACGAATGCGCCCTCAATCATGATCGGCGAGAAGGCGCGTGACCTGATTTTGGGGAATCGCGCTTAGGGGACTCGCTCGTTTAGGGAACTGGCGCGTTCTCAAGCATCAGATTTTGTTTTTTGAGGGTCGCCCACAATTCCTTCGGGATCGGGTGGGTGAACCAATCGAGATTTTGGTTGACCTGCTCGACCGTCCGTGTGCCGGCGATAAAGGACGGGACGGCCGGGTGGGCGACAACGAATTGAAGTGCCGCGGCGGGAAGCGGCACGTTGAATTCAGCGCAGACCTTCTCGATTTTTGCAACTTTCGCCATGATATCCGCCGGTGCGGGTGTGTAGTTATACTTTGCGCCGGGTTTGGCACCGGTTGCCAGAATGCCTGAATTGAAGCCGCCACCGACGACGACAGCGGCACCGCGCTTCTCGCAGAGTGGCAGAAATTCATCGAGCGCGTCCTGTTCGAGAAGTGTGTAGCGTCCGGCGAGCAGGAAGCAATCAAGGTCCGCCTGTTGCAACGCCGTATGACACACCTGCCATTCATTGCAGCCGAACCCGATGGCGGTAACGACCTTTTCGTCGCGCAATTTCAGAAGGGCTTTGACGGCACCGGACATGGCCTGACGAAACATTTCAGGTTGCCTTTCGGGCCCATGGGTGAAGATGTCCGAATCGTGGACGAAGGCGATTTCCATACGTTCGAGGCCGAGCCGTTGCAGCGAATCCTCGATGCTCCGCATGGCACCGTCATAGGAATAGTCGAAATGAACTTTGAACGCACCGGCATTGACCCATGGCGCATAATTGATGGTTTCGCGCTTTGCAGGTGTCAATAACCGTCCAACTTTCGAGGACAATACGTAGTCATCGCGATTTTTCCACCGCAGGCTGTGCCCGGTGCGGAGTTCGGAGAGGCCGTGACCATAGAGAGGGGCGGTGTCGAAATAGCGGATACCGGCGTCCCATGCAGTCTGGATCATGGCGTCCGACTCGGCGTCCGAGATCGGCTTCAGAAAATTGCCGATGGGCGCGAGTCCGAGGGAAAAGGCGGTGACCGGCAGTTTGGTGCGGCCGAGCGGGTTTTTCTGGGCGGGGTTCATGGCAGGCTCCTTTTCGGTCAATCAAAATCCGGCGCATAGGCCGACTTTTCACGGGTGACGATGCGATATCCGGTGGCGTTCAGGGCATCGATCCGGGCCATGTCGATGCTGGACAGGGTAAAATCCATCACGTCGAAATTGGCACGGATGTTGTCCGGCTTGGTGGACATGGTGTTGATCGAAACGCCCTTCTGCAAAATCCAGCGCAGAACAATCTGGGCTACCGACTTGCCGTAGGCATCACCAAGTTCCGAGAAGAGCGGATAGCTGAACACCTTGCCGCGGGCGACCGAGCAATAAGAGGCGAGCGGAATGCCTGTTTCGATGGCTGCCGCGAGAAGTTTGGTCTGGTCGAGCAAAGGATGAAATTCGACCTGATTGGTCACGAGTTCCGTCGAGATGGTAGCCTTGGCTGTCCGCATCATCGCGGCGGTGAAATTGCTGACGCCGATGGCCCGGGCGTATCCGGCGCGCGCGGCTTTTTCGAGCAGGCGAACCGGCCCGACATTATCCCCGCTGATCGGCGGCCAATGAAGCAGCAGGACATCGACGTGATCAGTTTTGAGATCTGCGAGGCTCTTTTCGACCGAGGGCAGAAAGGCTTCTTCCGTGTAATTGTCCGGGCGCACTTTCGTAGTGATGCAGAACTCTGTGCGCGGAATGCCGGATGTTGCGAGCGCAGCGCCGACTTCGGCCTCGTTGCCGTACATTTGCGCGGTATCTATGGATCGATAGCCGGCCTCAAGGGCTTCGTGCAGTGCGCCAGCAAGTTCCTGACCCCGCAACGGCCACGTGCCGAAGCTGCGCTGGAAGGTCTTTCGGAAGTAGATTGATGTCATGCGTAATCAGCCTTTTTTCGCGTGCCGGATGACACAGGAGGTACCAGTTTTGCACGTTCGAAAAAAGATCGCCATCCTGAATCAATGCACCATATGGTTAGTTACAATGTTTCGTCCGTCGTATCCCTTTCCGAGTGCATCAGGGTTGCAACTGATCCTTGACAGATAAATCAGTTTGCGCAACTATTATAACTAACTGGTTACTTAAAACCAGCGTCAGAGAGAGCATCAATCAATGTCCATCGAAAAAATTATTACGTTGAAAACAAGCCGCCGCTCGCTGCTCAAGGGCGCTGGTGGCGCATTGGCCGCGGGGTCATTCGGATTTTCATTTCCGATGCCTGCGATTGCCAAGGAAACAACCTGGACGCTTGCCAATTCCATGCGTTCGGTTGCCAACCCCTATCATGCGACCTTCGCCAAGGGCGGAGAGAATTTTGCCAAGACGATTGACGCCAAATACGAAATGCTCGTGACGGAAGGAAACTCAGAGAAAGGCATTTCCGACATCAAGGCGCTGCTGCAGCGGACGGGCGGCAAACTGATTTTGAACGTTGATCCGAATGATTCGCCGGATGCACGCGTGATTGTGGAAGAGTGCAAAAAGGCTGGTGCCTATGTGGTGACGCAATGGAACAAGCCCGCTGATCTGCATCCGTGGGATTTCAACCCGAACTATGTCGCGCACATGTCGTTTGACGGGGTGCCGACTGCAAAGGCGATTGCCGGCGAACTCTTCAAGGCGTTCGGTGGTGAGGGCGGAATTGTCGCATTGGGCGGCATTCTCTCCAACGTTCCGGCAATCGAGCGCAAACTCGGCCTCGATATGGCGATCAAGGAAACCAACGGAAAAGTGAAATTGCTCGATTTCCAGCCGGCAGACTGGAACGAGCAGAAGGCGTTCGATATCACGCAGGCATGGATCACCCGCTTCGGCAAGGAAATCAAGGGGGTGTTCGCTGCCAATGACGGCATGGGCATGGGTGCGCTGGAAGCGCTGCGCCAGAGCGGACTTGCCGGAAAGGTGCCTGTCGTCGGCATCGACGGGATCGAGGCCGCCTTGAAGGCGACGGAAGCGGGCGAATTCGCAGGCACTGTCGCATGGGATCCGTTGTGGACTGGCGGCATGGGCCTCGCCATTCCGTATGCCGTTGCAACCGGCAAGGTGGATATCGCGAAAGAGCCGAAAGAGCATCGCGAATTCTACGGCACCGGTATCATCGTGACGAAGGCGAATGTTGCCGAAGTCAAGAAAGGCGGCGCGGCACTCGATTTCAACGATCTCTGGGGCAAGGCCACGGGCCAGATCCAGTATCGCGGCTAAGCTATTCAATAAAATGTTTGCAGCCGGGCGAGCAATCGTCCGGCTGTTCTGCTTGACGCCCTGATTTGGCGTGAGATGATGGGATTTACGGAGGGAGACACAGGTGCACGCGCGACCGGCACACAGAGCATCGGTGATGGGTCGTTGGCGTGATTGGGCGCCATTGGCGGTTCTGGTTGTATTGTGTCTCGTGATCAGCCTGTTCAATGGCAATTTTCTGACAATCGGCAATCTGCTCAGGCTTCTGAATTCGGCGGCCATTCCGCTGGTGTTGTGCATGGGTACGACATTCGTGATCCTGATGGGGAGTATCGATCTTTCCATCGAAGGCGTTGTTGCCATAACAGCGGTGATGGTCAGTTTGCTGGTGGTGAATGATATTTCACCGATTTCGATCGGCCTCTGGGCAGCGCCTCTTGCCATTCTGGTCGGCGGCATCCTCGGCTTTCTGAACGGATTTCTGCATGTCCGGCTGAAAACACCCTCTTTCATGACGACGCTTGGCGTCGGCTTTGCGGGAATCGGCGTTGCAACCGCGGTGCTTGGCGGATTCACAGCCCGCATTTCGGACCAGACATTCCGTTTCCTCTCATTGGGGCGTGTTTTCGAGGTGCCAATGGCGGTCTGGATCGCGTTGGGTGCGGTGATCATCGCCTATATCATCCAGGAGCGCACGCGGATCGGCCGGTGGGTTTATGCCATCGGGACCGACGAGGTGACAGCGCGGAATGCGGGAATTCCTGTCGAGCGAACACGGATCATGGTCTTCATGATTGCAGGCCTGTTCTACGGGCTGGGCGGGGTGCTTCTCGCGGCGCAATTCGGTCAGGGACACGCCTTGATCAGTCAGGGACGTCTGTTCACAGCGATTACGGCGGTGGTTGTCGGTGGCACAGCGCTTTCGGGTGGCGTCGGCTCCGTTCTCAATTCGGTGGTGGGTGTTCTGATCGTGGTGACCCTCGCCAATGGAATGGTGCTGATGGGGATCGAGCCCTATGTCCAGCAGGGTGTGCAGGGCATTCTGATCATTATCGCGGTGGCATTATCGCTGGATCGTTCGCGGCTGGATGTTGTCAAATGAGTGCGCCGATGACACCCACGCTGGAACTCAGAGGCGCTTCCA
>JBJTDR010000016.1:0-10356 GCA_046092445.1 Hyphomicrobiales bacterium
GGGAGGAAGGCGTTCTTCCTTCGGCTCGAACACATCTGTGACGATTTCGAGGAGGCGTTTGAGGTCGGCACCTGGATAGTTGGCTCTTTTCCCAGAATCGATGCTGCAGCAAGCAACCTCGCTCCCTCGCGAGCACGATTCGCCGCCAGGGGCTGCGCCTCTCGATGATTCTGATCGCGTTCCTCTAGCCTGCGCTGAACACTGTTCTGCATAAGCTCGAGGCGTGTGCCGATGCGGTGTTCCTTTTTCCTAAACTCGACAATCTCTTCGAGATGTTGGGGCCTCGTCGTGAAGGATTCCGCATCGGCGCGTTCGATCTCCTCTAGGAAAGTTCGCGTGTCGGTCACGCCGCGCGCCCGCGCAAACGTTTCGATCTGGGACGTTGCGAGATCGTCGAGAGCGACAATTCGGAAACCCGAAGGCGCTTCTTCTTCTTTCGACTCTTCTGTGTCGAGGGCATCGAGATCGAGCAGATCGTCCAGAGAGGTTTCGGCGGACGGATTAACCACTGTGACCTTCGTGGTCTCGGGGGCGATCGGAAGGTGACGTTCGCATAATTCCAGATCGGTCTTGGCGCGCCATGCACTTGTGCGGCCTGTCAGAACGATACGCGCTCGCGTGCTCGCAGTCTGAATGCGACGGCCAAGCTTGCGAACAGCTCGCTCAAAATCGCCGGGGTTGCGAAGCCGCGCTTCATCGACGGAGTCCAAGAGTAGCCAGCCTTCGTCGGTGGAAGCGAGCCATTCTTTGAATTCATCGAAGGTGCCGACCTCAAACGCCTCCTCGAAATCGTCACAGATGTGTTCGAGCCGAAGGAAGAACGCCTTCCTCCCTTCGGCACGGAGTTTATTGGCGATGTGACGTATCTCCTCGGTCTTGCCTGATCCAGCCTCGGACAAGATGATGGTCCGATAGCCTCTCAGCAGATCGTTCCATTGAAGACGGGAACCGGTGAAGAAAGCTTGGTCAAGGTCAAAGGAATCGCTCGCGCGTGCATGCTTTGCGAGTTCGTGGAAGGTGCGCCCTAGGTGAACGAACCCATATGAAGCTGTTGACATGGCCTTCTCTCGCGTGACTTCCCGAAGATTTGATAATTGATCCTTACCCCAGTGCGCCCGAATATTCCTCCACAATAGAAACGGGCGGAGTGAAGCGCGTATTTAACAGTGTTCGGACCTGAGCTCCCTCCAGATCGCCGACATCTTCCGCCGCACGGTCCGCTCGTCGGGGGCCATGAAATCCTCCCGGCCCGCAAACCACTCCATCATGTCTCGCACAAGCTCGCCCTGGTTGACCGGCATGCCGTGATCGTTTACGCGCCGGGCGACGGCGCATGCGGCGCGGCAGGCGGCAGTGACGAGGCGTGTCGCCATGTGGTTGTGGCTCGGCCATTCCGGTTGATTTATTCCGGCCGGATTCCCATTTCAAGAAGGTCAGCAGAAGGGAGGGCGTTGAAAGCCGCACGACACGCCGCTTATTGCCACGATCTCGATCGGCCTCGCGCTGGCATTCGCGCTTGGTCTGCTGGCACAGCGCCTGCGCTTGCCGCCCATCGTTGGCTACCTCGTTGCGGGCATCGTCGTCGGTCCTTTCACGCCCGGCTTCGTGGCGGACCAGAAGTTGGGTGTCGAGCTGGCTGAAATCGGCGTCATCCTGCTCATGTTCGGCGTTGGCCTGCATTTCTCGCTCAAGGACCTCCTCTCTGTCCGGGCTATCGCTATTCCGGGCGCAATCGGTCAGATCGCGGTTGCCACGGTTTTGGGGATGGGCCTTGCGTGGTTGCTCGGTTGGAGTTTTGGCGCGGGACTCATCTTCGGGCTTGCGCTTTCCGTCGCAAGCACCGTAGTCCTCCTGCGTGCGCTTCAGGAGCGGCGGCAGGTCGAGACGGAGAAGGGCAAGATCGCCGTCGGTTGGCTGATCGTCGAAAACCTCGTCATGGTCCTGACGCTGGTGCTCGTGCCACCGCTTGCCGGACTTCTGGGCGGAACGCAACCAGCCGACACCAGCAATCCGGGTCTGGTCGCCGCGCTCGGGGTCGGCCCGGTGTGGGCGACGCTCGCGCTCACTGCGGCCAAGGTCGCGCTCTTTGTCACGATCATGCTGGTGCTCGGGCGCAAGTGCATCCCGTGGGTGCTGCACTATGTGGCGCACACCGGCTCGCGCGAACTTTTCCGCCTGGCCGTGCTCGCAATCGCGCTTGGCGTTGCTTACGGCTCCGCGAACCTGTTTGGCGTATCGTTCGCCCTCGGTGCGTTCTTCGCCGGCATGGTGCTGGCGGAAAGCCAGCTGAGTCATCAGGCGGCCAAGGAGACGTTACCGCTGCGCGATGCCTTTGCAGTGCTCTTCTTCGTCTCGGTCGGCATGTTGTTCAACCCGGCGGTACTGGTGGCGCAGCCGCTGGCCGTCCTCGCCACATTCTTCATTATCGCCTTCGGCAAATCTGTGGCCGCTTATCTGATCGTGCGCGCATTCGGCCACCCGAATGGCGTGGCGCTCACCATCTCGGCGAGCCTTGCGCAGATCGGCGAGTTCTCCTTCATTCTGATTGTGCTCGCAGTCAACCTAGCCGTCGTTCCACCCGAGGCGCGTGACCTCGTCGTGGCGGGCTCGATCCTTTCGATCCTTGTCAACCCGCTGCTATTTCTGGCGATTGATAAAGCAGCCTCGAAGGAGGTGCCCGCCTCCCAGCCGGACCAGTCGAGTATCGAACCGGCCGAGGCCGTCGCCGAAGAACCAGCAACGACCCTATCGGGCCATGTCATTCTTGTCGGGCACGGCCGAGTAGGGTCGGCGATCAGTTCATCACTCGACACGAGGGGCATTCCTTACCTGATTGTCGAAGAAGATCGTTCGACCCTGGTGTCGGTCGAAGCGAAGGGTGTGGAGTGCTATGTCGGACCCTGCGGTGAGCGAAGGATACTTGATCGGTTGAATTTGAACGGTGCGCGCTATCTGATCACCGCGATCCCGGATGCGTTCGAGGCCGGTCATCTGGTAGAGGCCGCAAAATCAGCAAATCCGGGAATTCGCGTGATTGCGCGCGCCCATTCTGCGGAGGCGGTGGAGTATCTCCGCAAGGTGGGGGCTGATGTCGTGCTGATGGGTGAGGAGGAGGTGGCCAAGAGCATGAGTTCATCGGTTTCGTGATCGAGAACTGCGCCCGGCTAACGAAAGATTTGCCCTCATGATGATGCCATCCCCCATTGATCGGGATCAATGCTCGCCTCGTCCTGTCTTGAAAGGATGAAGCGGATTTTGTGTTTCTGTGCCGGGCGCACTGTACCAACTGTGTTGCTTTCACCCGGCGCACCCGAACCCGCACATGGGAGAATGCCGCATGCCGCACACCGCCATCGCCTACATTCCGCTGACTACCTATCCGGAAGCGGTTACGGACCAGGCGATCCTGGCGGCTACTCGTTTCGCGGCGATGCTCGGATATGAGCTTCATGTCAGTGTGTTCTCGGTCGACATTCCGCAAGTATACGCACCTCTCGGAGGTCTACTTCTCGATGTGCCGGGTCTCGTCCGCGCGGCGGAGGAAAAGAGCAGTGCGGAATGCCAGCGACTCAGAAATGTTCTGGCCGGACCCCGAGAGCCGCAAACCCGCGTCACTTGCTCGGTGCGCGAGAGTTTGCTCGGGACCACGAGAGATATCGCTGCGGCAGAGGCCCGTTACTATGACTGTTCATTCCTTCCATGGTCTGGCGAGACTGTTGCAGTGCAAGATATTTCAGAAGCGGTCATATTCAATTCCGGACGTCCGGCCATCCTCGTACCACCTTCAACCCGTCCCGACCGTCTCGATCACATCGCGATCGCGTGGGACGAGAGCCGTGTTGCAGCGCGCGCACTTGGCGATGCATTATCACTTCTGCCCAAGGGCGGTCGCGTGTCGGTGTTGACGGTTCGCGACGAAAAGCCCCTGAGCGGACCCGATATCGCGGCGCTGCTCGCCACGTCATTGGGACGGCGGGGAATAGAAGCCCGATCTCTCCTTATCGACCGTGGCGACAGGACCATTGCAGAAGCCCTTCAGGACACTGCCCTTGCGGAAGGTGCTCAAGTCCTCGCAATGGGAGGCTTCGGCCATTCTCGCATGCGCGACTTCGTGCTAGGTGGCGCAACCTGTGGCGTTCTTGCCGATGCAAGGCTTCCGGTCCTGCTTGTACATTGACGGGGACGACTGCCGATCGCGAATGTCCGCATCGCGAGCCGGAGCGGACACTCCATTTGTCTCCGGCTTCGTTCTCGAGGGGTACGACTTCCGGAGCCTGCGCCAACACCGAGTCGGCAGGGCCGCCCGTGGCGCTCAGGCTGAAAGGGAGTCCGCCGAGGTTTCACAAAAGTGATCCGGCCAGGGAGTCCAAGCTTGACCGACGAACCAAACCGAGTCAGTGATGTCGTTAAGTCCGCAGCAGAGACAAAATATAACGGAGGGGAACGAACCATGTGTGATGCCTGCCTAATCAATTCAATCAAGTCGTCGATGCTTTCGCGCCGTGCGTTGTTTACAGGGACTGCGGCGACGACAGCCGCAGTAATTGCCACGGGCCTGACAACTGCCCAGCCGACTCTTGCCATGTCCGCAGGCAAGGTTGTCGACCTGACCCATGCCTATGACGGTGCGTTTCCGACCTTTGGCGGCACTCCCGGCATTCTCTACGAGCCTGCCGTGAAGTTCGAAGGGAACGGCTACCAGCTCTGGAAACTCACGATTTTTGAACATACGGGTACCCATATTGACGCGCCTCTGCACTTCACTGCCGATGGCACGTCGGTGGCAGACCTCGCACCCGAGAAGCTCGTATGCCCGCTTTGCGTCATCGATCTGACAGCCAAGGCCAAGGACGATTCCAACGCGATGGTTGAACCGCGGGATATCGAAGCGTGGGTCTCCGCCAATGGCAATATCCCGGCGGGCGCGTGCGTGGCGCTTCATTCGGGCTGGGCGGCAAAGGTGGGAACACCTGCCTTCCGCAACACGGCTGACGGCAAGCTTGCCTTCCCTGGCTTTTCCAAGGCCGCTACCGACATGCTGGCGGGGATGGACGTCGCCTGCATCGGGGTAGACACGCTGTCGCTTGATCCCGGCAACTCGGCCGATTTCGCGGTACATTTCTCATGGCTCCCGGGTGGGCGCTTCGGAATTGAAAATATGGCAAACCTGGACAAGGTTCCGGCCAAGGGAGCCACGGTCTTCATCGGTGCGCCGAAGCATAAAACCGGAACCGGCGGCCCTGCCCGCGTGATGGCAGTGGTCTGATGGCAACACTCCCGCTGCTTGGAGACGAGGAGGCGGGGGCGGACGCTCTCGCCGTCTTCAACGATATCCGTGCCAAGCGGCAGACTGATCATGTGAACAATTTCTGGCGTGTGCTGGCGCACGATCCGGCATTGCTGAAGTCGACATGGGAGAGAGTGCAGGCTGTCATGGCGCCGGGTGCGCTGGACCCTCTGGTGAAGGAGTTGATTTATATCGCCGTCTCCACCGCAAACGGGTGCGATTACTGCATCCACTCCCACACCGCGGCTGCGCGGGCGAAAGGAATGAGCGCAGCGATGCATGGAGAGCTGCTTGCCGTGATCGCGCTTGCCAGCCAGACAAACGCACTGGCGACTGCCCTGTCTGCCCCGGTCGACGCGCAGTTTCGGGCCTGATTTCATTTTTTGAGCGCGGTGAATGGCGATCGGGCACCGGTTCTGACCGGACTGACCGACCAGCGGGGACGGTGATATCTCTTCTGCCTCGACCGAACGTCGAGCGCTCCCCGGGGCAGGGCTGGCAGTGTGACTGTTACAGCGGATACCAGCTACGCCGTTTCGGCGCCAAAACCCGATCGGGCACGAACAAAAAGGCCGATCCGTCAATCAACTTGCTGCCGTGAGAGCAGACGAGCGAAGGCCTCGCCGGATCGTCGCTCATTTCTGGGCACTGCCTTCAGCCGCCGTCCTGAGCAACGGTTCCACACATCGTTCCGCCGCCTGTCCAAATCCGAACGAGCTGCCGCGTGTGAGGCTGTAAGGGGAGCGCGCACCGATCCGGAAAGCAACCCGCATTTTGCACCTTGCATAATGTTCGATATCGTACTATGTAGTGCGTTATCGAACTAAAGGAGATGACAATGGAAATAACGCGACGCAAAATGATCTTTCTGGTTGGCGGTGGCACTGTTCTGGCAGCGGGCGGCGCTTTTGGCTTTGCAGCCACGCGCACCCCTCAAACCGCCTACATGCCCTGGGGCCGCGCGGGCGATTACGAGGACCCGCGGATGCGGGCCCTGTCATGGGCGCTTCTTGCCCCGAACCCGCACAATCGCCAGCCGTGGCTGGCAGACTTGTCCGAGAGCGGCGCGATTACGCTCTACGTGGACACAGGCCGCTTGTTACCGCACACTGACCCCTTTAACCGACAGATCACCATCGGTCTGGGGTGTTTTCTGGAACTCTTGCGGATGGCCGCAGCAGAGAGTGGCTATCGGGCCGACATGACGCTTTTCCCGCAGGGCAGCAGCACTACGGTGCTCGACCAACGCCCTATCGCGCACATCGCCTTGACAGCGGACTCCGCGGTTATGCGCGATCCCCTATTTGCCTGGGTTCCCGCGCGCCGTTCGAACAAGGAACCGTATGACACGGCCCGCTCCCTTGCGCCGGAAGTCCTGACACAAATGACTGCGGCAGCCAGTAACGGCACTCGGTTCGGCGGCACGGTTGACCCCGCAGAGGTCGCCGAATGGCGCGCACTGACTCGCGAGGCATTGCGGATCGAGGTTGAAACGCCCCGCGCCTATCAGGAGAGCGTCGACCTGTTCCGCATTGGTCGCCGCGAAGTGGATGCCAATCCCGACGGGATCGACTTTTCGGGACCGCTTTTCGAAGCCATGCACCTCACGGGCATGTTCACGCGTGAATCCGCCTCCGAGCCGACGAGTATGGCGTTCAAGGCTGGTATGGATGCGGTCTATGCCAACGCCGACACCGCGATGGGGCATGTTTGGCTGATCACCAATGATAACAGCCGCGAAACGCAGATCGCCGCGGGCGCAGACTGGCTCCGCGTCAACCTAGCTGCGACAGCACAAGGCTTCGGGTTCCAACCCCTCAGCCAAGCGTTGCAGGAGTTTCCCGAAATGGCAGGGCCTTACGCGGAAGTGCATAAACGCTTAGCGCCCGATGGGGGCACGGTTCAAATGTTGTCGCGGATCGGCTATGGCCCGGTTGTCGGCCATAGCCCACGATGGCCCTTGGAGAGCAAGGTCATTTCCACCTGATCGTCAGCGCTTCGCGAATTTCGTCCGCACGGTCGTCGCTTCGCTCCGCAGATCAATAGCGGTGCGGACGTCGATCCCTTCTCTGCCGCACAAGGAGTCATCACCAATGCAGTCAAACTTCTATCGATCAGCAGGATATGCCACCATCACACTCGGGTTCCTGAGCCTTGGCTACGGCTTGACGACATTGCTCGTCGGTCTCGACTTTTTCAGCATCGAAGACGCTAGCCCGGCCGACGTCATCAGCTTTCTGCAAGCGAACGCGGGCACTCTGGAGCCGGCATTGATGTCGGCGATGGTCGGCTACCTCCTCGCCGTTCCAATGATGCTGATCATAACGGCAGCAGCATTTCCGGATCAGCCAATCCGGGTACTGAGCCGCGATGTCGCCGTCAGTCTCGTTTGGGCATCTCTTCCACTCCGCCCGCTGTGGTGGGCAGCGATGATCGTGCTCATGCCGACCATGTCGGCCGTTTCCAGCAGCGCGACAGAACCGGCGACGACGGCTGCAACCATTGTGGGATACCAGATGCTCTACACGGTTCTGAATACCGCCACAGAGGATATCGCGGTAAACATCCTGGGCGGGATCTGGTTCGGCATCGTGGGCTATATGATGGTGAAGTCTGCCGGTGCGTCCCGTATTCTCGGTGTCATAGGCGTCATCATCGGTGCGTGTTATGTGATCTCGTCGGCAGAACTGTTCGGTCTGTCGATGGGAACAAGCGGAGAGATCATCCCGCTGCTCGCCGGCGTACTCGGTCCTCTCTGGCTGGGCGCTGCGGGCCTCTACGCCGTTCGGAAAATCACCTGACGGCGTTGTCCGAAGTGGGTGTGCAAGCTTAGGAGTTGTCCGAATCCGGCGACCCAGTTACGCAGGACTGCCAATCTCGTTGGAGCAACCGTTCAAGTGTCCGACTACTTTCGCCTTTTCAACGAAATCGGCATCATCGGCCAACTTTCGCGCGCGCTTCTGGAGGCCCGGCTGCCGCCGGGCTTCGTATCGGCACAATTCTTCGTGTTGAACCATCTGGTGCGCATCGGTGATGGACGTACCCCGATTGCCATCGCCCACGCCTTTCAGGTACCCAAAACCTCGATGACGCACTCCCTTGCCGTGCTCGAACGCGCGGGGCTGATCGAGATTCGAAAGAATCCGAAAGATGGAAGATCCAAAATGGTATATATCACTGATACCGGGCGGAAATTCCGTCAGGACGTGATCGATCTGCTTGATCCAGCCATTTCAAGGATTGCCGCCGCCTTTCCGCCCGACAAGGTGGCGCGCCTGCTTCCCGATCTGGAAGCGCTGCGGACATTACTCGATACGAACCGCGACATCGCACAGTAGAGGCGGAGATCGTAATGACCGTGGCGGCAGGCGCGTTGACACACTCACGCTGACGTGGGTCGTTGCCGGTAGCCTGATCCTCGAACTGCTTGTCCTGATCGTCTTTCTCGTCCGCGTGGCGTGGTGGCTATCGCAGCGCTTCACGCTGATAGATGCGACCCTCGCCGCCAGCGCCTTCCACGTTCTCGGCGGCAATCAGTCTGACCGCGTGACGATTTCCCGGCTGTCGCGCAACCGGCTCGTGGCGGTGCGCCGCCCGGCCTATCGCGCGCAGCCCGCCAACGTTCGACCCATCGCCCTCGCCGCGAGCGGAAGCCTCTCCGTCAACGAGGCCTGATCCAACTCAAACCTTGGAGATTCTCCATGAACGCCGTTCTTCAGTTCGGTGCGAGCTACCGCACCTAAATCATCGCTGCCGTGCTCGTGCTGGTCGTCGTCGTCGAGAAGGGCCTCGGCATCGATGTACCGGGCGTCGATGTGGGTTCCGACTGGCTCACCCAGATCCTTGCCGCGCTCGGCCTCGGCACGCTGCGGGCCGGGATCACCGGGGCGAACAAGTGACCGGCTGGATCGCCCTTGCCCTCATCGTCGCGGTGGCCATCGCCGCCGCGGCCATCTTCGCCGCTGGCCGCAAAGCAGGCGCTGCCGCTGAGGCGGCGAAAGCCCGAGAGGCCGAACTCAAATCTCAGAAGGAAGCCTCCGATGCTAAAGGCCGGATGCTCGAAGCAGGCGCTGCCGCTCCTCGTGATCGCGACGCTCTCGCTGACCGCCTGCGCGACGGCACCTTCTAGCCCGTCGGTGGTTTGCCCGCCGGTCGCGGCCTATGACCGCGCGTTCCAGGCGTGGCTTGCCGACGAAATCCTGCGCCTGCCACCCGGCGCGGCGCTGGAACGAGCCATGCTGGACTATGCCCGGCTGCGCGATCAGGCGCGGGCTTGCGCGGCTCGGCCCTGATCGCCTATCAGAAAGTCGTCCAGGACTTCCGAGACCGGATCGACGCCGGTTATCAGCAGATGGTCACGGGCGCGCGTGCAGGCGACGTAAAGAAGATGCCGCTCGGTATCGTAGACTTCCTCAAGGTCGGCATCGTCGGCAACGCTCTCGATCCGTTCTTGAAGGGGAATGACTTCATCGTCGCAAGCCAGCTCGACGACGGATCGGAACTCCAAGCCCTTGGCGAAGTGCATCGTGCTTATTGCGACGGAGCCGTCTTCGACCTCAACCTTGTCGCTGAGTTCAATGGATCGTGCTCCGGCGATTTTCAGCGCGGCCCTTGCCCGTTTGAGTTCGGCGTCGGAGCGCACAAAGACGCCGATCTCGTGTGGCGGGCATCCCTCGCCCAGCCGTCGTGCGATCCATGTTCCGACCGCTTCGGCTTCCTTGGCCGCGTCCTTGCACACCGTCACCAGTGGCGACGGGCCGTCGAACATCGAAACCGTTCCACGCCGCCCTTCGGCATTGCCATCGACATCGGAAACCGTAGACGGAAGCAGGCGATCCGCGTGTAAGCGGATTTGGTGCGAAGTGCGATAGTTGATCCGAAGCGTGAAGGATCGCCCGCGCACATCCAGCCCGAGCGCCTTCCATGAGAACGGCTGCTGGAAAATGCGCTGGCCGAGATCGCCAGTAAAGAATAGCCCATCGGGCTGGCCGCTCGCGAGCACCCCGAGGAATCGCGCTTCGGCGACACCGAGATCCTGGCACTCATCGACAACCGCGTGGTCGTAGGGC
>JBJTDR010000017.1:0-112480 GCA_046092445.1 Hyphomicrobiales bacterium
CCGCACTTCGGCGCCAAACCCTGCCGCCCGCGTTTTCTCGTACATATCGATAATGTCTTTGCCCTGAACGCGGACGCCATACCTGACGCCGTCATAGCGGGCGAGGTTCGACGAGGCTTCGGCAGGGGCCACGATATAATAAGCGGGCAGCGCATATTTTGTGTGCGGCAGCGAAACGTCAACGATTTTTGCACCGGCATCTTTGAGCCATTGCGCGCCCTTGCTCCACAGGGTTTCGATCTCGGACGACATGCCGTCGACGCGATATTCCTTCGGAATGCCGATGGTCAAGCCCTTCACGGATTTGCCGATGGCTGCTTCATAATCGGGCACAGGCAGATCAACCGAGGTCGTGTCCTTCGGGTCATGTCCGGCCATGGAGGTCAGCAAAATCGCATTGTCGCGCACGGTGCGTGCAATCGGGCCGGCCTGATCGAGCGAGGATGCGAAGGCGACGATCCCCCAGCGAGAACAACGCCCATAGGTCGGCTTGATGCCGACCGTGCCGGTAAACGCCGCAGGCTGGCGGATCGAGCCGCCCGTATCGGTGGCCGTCGCGCCGAGGCACAGGCCTGCCGCAACCGCGGATGCGGAGCCGCCCGACGAGCCGCCCGGAACCAACAAGCCGTTTTTGTCCCCCGACAAGGCCGCTTTCGCTTTTTCAGGCGACCAGCTTGGCGGTGCCCATGGCGACACGACCGGGCCGAAACTGGAGGTTTCGTTCGAGGAGCCCATGGCGAATTCGTCATTATTGAGTTTGCCGAGCATTACCGCGCCATCGCGCCAGAGATTGCTCGTGACGGTTGATTCGTAATCGGGGACAAAATTGCCGAGAATGTTCGAGCACGCCGTGGTGCGAACACCTTTCGTGGCATAAAGATCCTTGATACCGAGCGGAATTCCCTCAAGCGGCCCCGCAGTTCCTGCAGCAATTTTTTTATCCGATTGCGCGGCCATCGCACGGGCGTGATCGGGCGTCTCCAGCACATAGGCATTAAGCGGTGCGGCAGCACTGACCGCCACGACATGCGCGTCCGTCAATTCGACGGCGGTGATTTTTTTTGTCTTCAGCGCAT
The DNA here is from genome assembly GCA_046092445.1 of Hyphomicrobiales bacterium. Lineage (GTDB taxonomy): Bacteria > Pseudomonadota > Alphaproteobacteria > Rhizobiales > Beijerinckiaceae > CAIUPE01. Next base: position 1,077 of record JBJTDR010000017.1, read on the forward strand.
CGCGCGCATCGGCAAGGGTCAAGTGGGTGAGATCATTCATGTTCTGCGGCCTATTCGACAACTTTGGGGACGAGGAAGAAATGATCCTCGGTCAGCGGCGCGTTGCCGACAATCCGTTCGGCGCAATTGCCGTCCGTCACTTCATCGGCGCGCTTTTTCATCACCATCGGGGTTACCGACGTCATCGGCTCGACACCCGACACATCGACCTCGTTCAACTGCTCGACAAAAGCCAGCATCGCATTGAGCTCGCCTTGCAAATGGGGCACTTCGGCGTCGCTGACGGCGATGCGCGCGAGGCGTGCGATCTTGCGAACGGTAGACTGGTCGACAGACATGGATACTCCGGACATTGACGACTGAAAGGCTGGCACACGAAAGGCATGTGAGCGCTATAGCACCGTGGCGGGAAGCGCGGCAACTTCCCTTTCACGGAAATGGCATGGCTTCCTTGCTCCCGAAGTGCTAGTCGAAGGCCATGGCGAGCAACTTTCAGACGATCGAGACACTTTCGGGATTGCCCCCGCATGGCCGCCTGATGGGCCTTGATCTCGGAACCAAGACAATCGGGATCGCTTTGTCGGATGCGGGACGACAGATCGCCTCGCCGCTTGAAACGATTCGACGCGAAAAGTTTACGAATGATGCCAAGCGTCTGCTGGATCTCGCGGCAAAACATGGCGTCGTCGCACTGATCCTCGGCTTGCCGCTCAATATGGATGGCTCCGAGGGACCTCGCGTTCAGGCAACGCGCGCCTTCGTCCGCAACCTTGCCCAAAAGACCGACCTCCCCATTCTTTACTGGGACGAGCGCCTCTCGACCGCCGCCGTGACACGCACGCTGATCGATGCGGATGCCTCACGCGTTCGCCGCGCGGAGCTCGTCGATAAACTGGCCGCGGCCTATATTCTCCAAGGCGTGCTCGACCGGCTATCGGCAATTGCCCGACGGGATGCATCGAGAGCGGACCGCTCCGAGTAGTTTGTGTGACAAGGATTTTGATGTTGACGACGCTGACCAGCCTGCTGCCGATCTTTTTGATGATCCTGACGGGATGGGGTTTGCGGGCAAGCGGCCTCATCAAAGCGGAAAGCTGGGATGGGTTCGAGAAAGTCACCTATCTTGTCCTGTTCCCGGCGATGATCGCATATACGATGGCACATGCGGATCTGGGCGAGGCCCCCATTTTTGAAATCGGCGGCGCGCTCGTGCTGGCCATTCTTAGTGTGTCTGCTCTGCTGATCGCCTGCCGATCGTGGCTCGCGCATCGACTCGGTCTATCCGGCCCCTCGTTCACATCGGTCTTTCAGGGATCGATACGGTGGAATTCCTTCGTCGCGCTTGCGATATCGACCGAGCTCCACGGCAGAACGGGTGCAACACTCTGCGCAATTGCAATTGCTGCCATGATTCCGCTGGTCAATATTCTGTCGGTCGGCGTGTTGACGCGATACGCATCGGCGGATCGTGTGCAGACAAAACCTTTTATTCTCTCACTTCTGCGCAATCCGTTCATTCTTGCATCAATCCTCGGCGTTTGCCTCAATCCGGTGAGCCACTGGATACCCGCGCCGGTTGCAAATGCCGCGTCGCTGCTCGGGCAGGCGTCGCTGGCTGCCGGTTTGCTCGCTGTGGGGGCAGGATTGCAACTTAAAAGTGTATCCATGCCGGGGACAGAAGCCCGATTTGGCCTCCTCGTCCTGCCCGTTCTGCTGAAACTCTGCATCATGCCGCTTCTGGCAGTCGGCTTTGCGCGTCTTTTCGGTGTTTCGGGCGTCGAATTGTCGGTTGTTGCCGTGTGCACGGCAGTTCCGACCGCCAGCGCCTCCTACATTCTGGCTCGCCAGTTCGGAGGCGATTCGCCTCTGATGGCCCGAATACTGACTGCCCAAACGATCATCGGAATGTTGACGCTTCCTGTTTCGCTCTTTTTTATTTCGTCATGACATGTGAATTAACATGTTAAATTTCGGGTTTCAGCGCGATATTCTTGCTCAGTTAGCATGTTAATTGCCGTATTTTTCCTTAATTTTTTGGAAAATTCACTGAAACATAGATCAATCGATAAACGTTGACATGACGAGATACGAGACGGCTTGAACAAAGAGAGAGATTGGCGTAATACAACTTATACGACAAATATCTCTTTCTTGCTCTTGATGATTGTAAATCAAAACGAGGATGAATTGATGATGATAGGTCGCTTTACAAATAGTCGCTCCGACACAAGAAAGGTGAACACCATGGCTCTACCCAATCTCAATAAAGTCAGGGCCTCACTTGCCGACGACGACGAACTCGAGTCTGATATCATCGCCCCTGCGGTGAACCCGTATCAGGCGGAACAAGTTGCCCTTTATATCAGCCAGATGGTTGGCGAAATGGCCGCAATGGCACGCTCCGCCCGGCTCGATCTTCTGGCCTATTTCCTCGAAATGGCAAGGATCGAGGCGACTGCACGAAGCGGCAAGATCAACGACCCTCATTGATCTCCCGGGCTGGTGGCAGGACCAGGGATACGAGCCTGCCACCATGTCTCTCGATCCGACCGCCGAGTTCAAGATCGAGCAGAACCATCTGCACGACCCGAGGACTTAAGCGGGACAATCGGATGAGATCATCAACACCGATCGGCGACGGCCCCATCAGCGAGATAAGTGTATCGTGTGTTCCCTTCGCGCTGCTTTCGGGACTTTCCAAGCAATCATCCGGCGGGTGAAGGGTCACGCGTTCCGCAGGTGACGGCTCTTTCAACAGAAGAGACGGTGTCGGTTCGAGATCGAGTTCGAGTTCGTCCCACAAAGGATCCTCCCCTGCCGCGCGCTGCTCCTCCTCGGCGCGCGGCGGCCATTCAATCTGCCCCCTGCTGGCCTCCAGAGCGGCCACAATCTGTTCAGGCTGCGTCACGAGCACGGCGCCGTCGCGGATGAGCGCATTGGTACCCTCCGCCCGCGGATCGAGAGGTGAACCGGGAACGGCGAAGACATCACGCCCCTGCTCACCGGCAAAGCGCGCTGTGATCAGCGATCCGGATTGGAACGCCGCTTCAACGACGAGAACGGCGTCCGAGAGTCCGGAGATGATCCTGTTGCGCCTCGGAAAATCCCGCCCGCGCGGTTCCCATCCCATCGGCATTTCGGAGACGGCAGCTCCTGTCTCCAGAATTGAGTCGAGCAGATCGGCATGCTCGGCCGGATAGACCTTGTCGTGCCCGCCTGCGAGGACCGCGATCGTACCCGTCTGTAACGCCGCGCGATGGGCATGCGCGTCAATGCCGCGCGCAAGTCCGGAAATCACCGGCAGATTGGCCTTGCCAAACCCGTGCGAAAAAATTTCGGCGAGCCGCAACCCCGTCGCCGATGCATTACGCGAACCGACAATGGCAATACCGCCCTGTTGCAGAATCCGGAAATTTCCTCGCACTGCGATCAGCGGTGGCGGCGCGGGCACTTGCCGCAGCAGGCGGGGATATTCGGGTTCGCCAAGGGCAATGAAAGTGACACCATATCGCTGCGCCGTTTCAAATTCGCGCTCGGCATCGGCCTGCGAACAAATTTTGATGGTTCGATTTTGTGCCCTCAGCAGTTCCGGCAACGCTTCCAGCACGGCCCGGGCACCGCCGAAGCGGTTCAGCAAGGTCTGAAACGTTCGCGGGCCGATACTCTCCGACCGGATCAAGCGGATCCAGTCGAGTTTCTGTTCGTCCGTCAAGCGTAAGCCGGTCCCGCCAGCGGAGTCCGTCATTCCTTTGCTCCGATACGTCCCTCGGTTCCGGCAAGCAAGCGGGCGATATTCGCGCGATGGGTCAGCCAGAGTGTCACCGTGAGCAGGCCAAGCACACCACCGACACGAAGATCGCCGGAATAGGCGGCGATCACCGGAGAAATGACGCTCGCAACAAGCGCCGAAAGCGATGAGTAACGGAACAAGGCGGCCATTGCCAGTCAGACGATGGCAAAACCAAGCGCCGAGGGCAAATGGAGTGCCAGAGCGACACCGAGAAAGGTTGCGACACCCTTGCCCCCCTTGAAATTCAACCAGACGGGAAAGAGATGCCCATAAAATGCCGAAACGGCGGCAAGCAATGCCGCGTCTTGTCCGAGAGAGGCCTTCGCGAACAAAACCGCCACAGTTCCCTTCAGAAGATCGCCGAGCAAGGTTGCCGCTGCGAGGCCCTTTCGGCCCGTTCTGAGAACATTCGTCGCACCGATATTGCCCGAGCCGATCGATCGAAGATCACCTGCGCCTGTCATCCGCGTCAGGATCACACCGAACGGAACAGACCCGCACAGATAACCGATCACCAGTGCCAATCCGAGTTGAAGTTCAACAGAGTCGGTGAACATAAGGAACCTTTTGGACGCTACTATCTCGCCGAGTCGAAGCTAACACGCATTCCCGAACAAACTCAATCCTGCAATCCGCTCACATTTCGTGCACGGTCAGACCGGCCACCCAAGTCCGGTGGACGCGTCCCTGCAGGCGCGCCTGATCGAATGGCGTATTCTTGCAAAGCGACTGCAAGTTGGCAGCATCGAGCACGAAGGGTTCATCCACATCGAGCAGAACCAGATCGGCGGGCGCCCCCTTGAGGATACCGCCCTGCGACAAGCCGAGCAGACGGGCGGGGGCGAGCGCCATGGCACCGAGCAATCGCGGCAAGGTCAGTTCACCGCCATGCACGAGACGAAGCGCGGCGGACAACATGGTTTCAAGACCAATCGCCCCGTTCGCGCATTCCGCGAACGGAAGACGCTTCGTCTCGACATCTTGCGGATTGTGGTCGGAAACGATCACGTCGATCAGCCCCGATGCGACGCCTGCGATCAAGGCCAGTCTTTCGTCCTCGTTGCGCAGCGGGGGCGCGAGCTTCAGGAAGGTGCGGTATGAGCCGATATCGTTTTCGTTCAGCGTCAGACTATTGATCGACACCCCGCAGGTCACAGGCAATCCGTCATGCTTGGCCCGCTCGATGATCGCCAGCGATGCCGCGCACGAAATCATCGCCGCATGATATCGTGCACCCGTCAGCCGGACGAGACTGATATCCCGCTCGAGCATGATCGTTTCGGCGGCCAGCGGAATCCCCGGCAGACCGAGCCTGCTCGACAACTCGCCCTCGTTCATCACGCCGTCCGCCGCCAGAAACGGATCTTCGACATGGTGGGCGATCAGCGCGCCACGATCCCGCGCATATGTCAGCGCCCGCCGCATGACCCTTGAATCGAGCACCGACTTCGCACCATCCGTAAACATCACGGCACCCGCCGCCTGCAGCAGACCGAACTCCGTCATTTCCTTTCCCGCAAGGCCCTTGGTCAATGCTGCGGAGGGCAGCATCCGGACTGGTGACGTATCGCGCGCGCGGCGCACGAGATGATCGACGACCGCCGGATCGTCCACCGGCGGGTTTGTATCGGGCATGCAAACGACTGTCGTAACCCCTCCCGCAGCAGCCGCGCGACCTGCCGAGGCCAAAGTCTCACGATGTTCAGCGCCCGGCTCGCCAACGAAAGCTCTGAGATCGACAAGACCGGGCGCCAGCGTCCGCCCGCGCGCATCGATAATCAACGCACCCTCGGGCGGCGTCCCGATCGCACGACCGAAATCATGGATCATTCCATGTTCGATGGCGAGGCTGCCGCGTTCCATACGGCCTGTCAAAGGATCGGCAATCTCGGCATTGACGATTAGAACGGGACGATGCGCGCTCATGCGGAAACTCCCATCCCCGGCAAATTTGCCGCCAGGAGCTCGAGCACCGCCATCCGGAGCGCAACCCCCATCTCGACCTGCTCGCGGATCAACGATTGCGCGCCATCGGCAATCTCGGAGGCGATTTCGACGCCCCGGTTCATCGGGCCGGGATGCATGACGAGTGCGTCAGGCTTTGCAAAAGCGAGCTTTTCTGCATCGAGCCCGTAGAAGCGGAAATATTCCTTGATTGACGGGACAAAAGAGCCGTTCATCCGCTCGCGCTGCAACCGCAGCATCATCACGATATCCGCGTCCTTCAAGCCGTGTCGCATATCGGTGAACACCGTCGCGCCCATCCGCTCGATGCCCGGCGGAAGCAAGGTCGACGGCCCGATCACCCGGACATTCGCACCCAGCGCGTTCAACAGAATGAGGTTGGAGCGCGCAACCCGCGAGTGGAGGATATCGCCGCAAACGGCAACGACCAGCCCGCGAATACGCCCCTTGTTCCGTCTGATGGTGAGCGCATCAAGCAGGGCCTGAGTCGGATGTTCATGCGCGCCGTCGCCTGCATTGATGACGGCACAGTCCACTTTCCGCGCGAGCACTTGCACAGCACCGGCGGCATGATGGCGAACGACAATCAGATCTGGGCGCATGGCGTTCAACGTCATCGCCGTATCGATGAGCGTCTCGCCTTTTTTGATCGAGGAGGACGCAACCGACATGTTCATCACATCCGCACCAAGCCGCTTTCCGGCCAATTCGAACGAGGCCTGCGTGCGGGTGGAGGCCTCGAAGAACAGATTGATCAGCGTCCGCCCGCGCAGAGTGGTCTTTTTCTTCTCGACCTGACGGGAGATTTCGACCGCCTGATCGGCGTGATCGAGCAGAATTTCAATATCGCGGGGCGAAAGCCCCTCTATGCCCAACAAATGCCGATGGGGAAAAACCGCCATGGTTTCAGGTTCAATACGCATGTCGAAAACCGCTATATTGCCATTCATCGAGGGCGGCAAGCGGGTAAATCGACTGTTGCGGGAAAGTGCGAAATTTCGATTTTCAAAGTCATGCCCTTGACCGGATACGCTACACTTGCGACATGAGACGCGCTTTATCCATTGTTCGAAGGGTTTTTCAATGAAGGTCGTGGTCGTCGAATCGCCGGCAAAAGCCAAGACCATCAATAAATATCTCGGCCCGGGCTACGAGGTGATCGCCTCGTTTGGTCATATCCGGGATTTGCCTGCGAAAGACGGATCGGTTGATCCGGACGCCGAATTCGCGATGCAATGGGAGATCGAGGCGAAGTCCTCGAAGCGCGTTTCCGATATTGCCGCCGCCGTCAAAGGTTCCGGCGGCCTCATCCTCGCAACCGATCCGGACCGCGAGGGTGAGGCTATTTCATGGCATATTGTCGAAGCTCTCAATGCCCGCCGTGCGCTCAAAGGCATTCCCGTCGAACGCGTCACCTTCAACGCGATCACGAAAGATGCCGTGCTTGATGCGATGGCCCATCCCCGTCAGGTCGACCAAGCCCTTGTCGATGCCTATCTCGCGCGCCGCGCTCTGGATTATCTCGTCGGCTTCCGGCTCTCGCCCGTACTATGGCGCAAACTGCCGGGCGCACGCTCTGCCGGCCGCGTTCAATCCGTCGCACTCAGGATCGTGTGTGACCGCGAACGCGAAATCAACGCGTTTGTCAAAAGCGAATATTGGTCGCTCACCGCCTTGCTCACGACGCAGAAGAATGCGGATTTCGAGGCAAGGCTCGTTGGCGCAAATGGCAAAAAAATCACCCGTCTCGATATTGGCAACAAGGAAGCAGCAGAAGCGTTCAAGCGCGATCTGGACGCGGCCACCTTCACGGTCACCTCGGTGGAGGCCAAACCGGCCAAGCGCCATCCCTACCCGCCCTTCACAACTTCGACCTTGCAGCAGGAAGCCAGCCGCAAACTCGGGCTCGCCCCTGCGCGCACCATGCAGATCGCGCAACGTCTCTATGAAGGCGTCGATATTGGCGGCGAAACAGTCGGTCTGATCACCTATATGCGAACCGATGGTGTCGACATGGCACCCGAAGCGATCTTGGCGGCTCGCCGTGTTATTGGTTCGGAATTCGGCGCGAATTACGTGCCTGCTTCGCCCCGCCGCTACACGTCGAAACAGAAGAACGCTCAGGAAGCGCATGAGGCCGTCCGTCCAACCGATATGGGGCGCCACCCCAAGCAAGTCGCGCGCATGCTCGATCCGGAACAGGCGCGCCTCTATGAGCTTATCTGGGTCCGGACACTGGCCAGCCAGATGGAGTCGGCGCACTTCGAGCGCACCAACGTCGAGATTGCGGCGAAGGCGGGTGCCCACCTCCTCGATTTGCGGGCGACTGGCCAGGTCGTTAAATTTGACGGCTTCCTGAAGCTCTATCAGGAATCGAGCGATGATGACGGCGATGTCGAGGACAGCCGCCGCCTGCCGCCGATGGATGCGGGCGAGACGCTGAAGAAACGCGAGATCAAAGCGGAGCAGCATTTCACCGAACCGCCACCGCGTTTCTCCGAAGCGTCTCTTGTCAAGCGCATGGAAGAACTCGGCATTGGCCGCCCCTCGACCTATGCCTCCACTCTCGCCGTCTTGCGCGAGCGCGAATATATCAAAATCGAGAAAAAACGTCTTCATGCAGAAGACAAGGGAATGCTGGTAACTTCATTTCTGGAAAGCTTTTTCAGTCGCTACGTAGAATATGACTTCACCGCAGCGCTTGAAAGTGATCTCGACCGGATCTCGAACAGCGAGATTGAGTGGAAAGAAGTGCTCCGGCTGTTCTGGCACGATTTTTCTGCCGCGATCGACAATACCAAAGAGCTCCGTGTCACCGAAGTGCTCGAGGCACTGAACGGCATTATGGGGCCGCAACTCTTCCCGCCCAAGGCGGATGGCGGCGACCCGCGCGGGTGCCCCACATGCGGCACAGGTCACATCTCGCTCAAGCTCGGCAAGTTCGGCGCGTTCATCGGCTGCTCGAATTATCCCGAGTGCCGCTACACGCGCCAACTCTCGGCATCGGGTGAAGGCGATGCAGCTGCCGGCGCTGGCCAACAAGCCGGCACACGCAACCTCGGCAATGATCCGACATCCGGCGAGAGTGTGACACTGCGCGACGGCCGTTTCGGACCCTATGTCCAACTGGGTGAAGGCGAGAAGCCTAAGCGGCAAAGCCTGCCGAAAGGGTTACCGCCTGATCAGGTCGATCTGGAAAAGGCGCTGCGTCTCTTGTCCCTGCCGCGTGAAGTCGCCAGGCACCCGACAAGCGGTGAGCCGATCCTCGCCAGCATCGGGCGTTTCGGACCCTATGTGCAGCACGGTAAAACATACGCCAATCTGGGCAATGAGGATGATGTTTTAGAGATTGGCGCCAACCGCGCCATCGATCTGATTATCGCAAAGGAAAGCGGTGCCGGCGGTTCGCGCTTCGGCCGGGCGGCTGCAACGCCGGCGAGGATTGTCGGCGCCCATCCCGAAGGCGGCGATATTCTGGCACGGGACGGAAAATATGGCCCTTATGTCAGCCATAACGGCATCAATGCGACCCTGCCAAAGGGCAAGGCTGCCGATGCGGTGACGGTTGAGGAAGCCGTTGTCCTGCTCGCTGCCAAAGCCGCTGCAGGCCCCTCCAAGAAACCTGCACGGGCAGCAGGCCGCAAGGCACCGGCGAAAGCGACAGCTGCCGCCAAAAAGCCTGCGACAAAAAAGGCCGCAGTACCGAAGGCGAAAGCTGCGAAAAAGACCTGAGACCAGCGGATATCAAGCCGGTCGCCTTATGGCGATCACTGCTTGAAAAGGGGATGGATAACCTTGTCCCCTGCACGAATGCCGAGCTTCTCTGTAATGCCGGCATTGATCTCGAGAACGGCGATCACCGGCTCACCCGATGACAGGGCTGTGAGCGAATAAGGCTCGGTATTTGCCGCAATCCGGGCGATCGAGCCGTTCTTGCGGATGAATAGCATGTCCAGAGGGAGAGGTGTGTCCTTCATCCACATGAAGACCTCCCTTTCGGCTCCAAAATCGAACAACATGCCACGATCTGCCGGCAGGTAGTTCCGGAACATCAGGCCCTTTTCGCGCTCGGATTCAGTGCGCATCACCTCGACATCGAAAGATTTTTGACCTGAGGCAGTTGCGATCGCGACCCGTTCGAGCGCCGCTGCGTGAGCCCCCAGAGCCGAAAACCAAACAAGCGCGATCAAACCCAGCGCAGATACAAAAACGCGACCTATTCCCCTGAAAGGGAATGGCCGCACATTAAAGTTTTCGGAGTCGATCATCATTGTCATTGAAGAAATCTGCCCCTTGGCAGACATCGCGTCAATTCGAAAGCGGCAACCCGCCTTCAACTGGTCGAATTTCGGACGCCATCAGGCCTTTCGACCCGGTGCCATACCGGATCAAAAGTTCCTGATCGGGCCGAACTTCAGCCAGACCGTATTTTCTAAGCACTTCCATGTGAAGGAAGATGTCGGGTGTTCCGTTCCCCTCATTGGCGAAGCCGAACCCCCTGGTTCTATTAAACCACTTGACCCTCACCCGAACGAGCCCGCTCGTCGGCTCCACGGTTTCGTGCGTTCGCGCAACCTGGGTCAGTGACGGGTGCAGGGCTGACGAATAATCCATGGACTTGATGTTGATTGCCTGCATGCCGCGCCGTGCCTTGACGGCGTCGCACACAATGCGCGTTCCCTCATAAGCGACCTGATATCCGCCGCGTTGCAGACACGTTACGTGCAACAAAACGTCAGAGCTGCCATCATCGGGAATGATAAAACCAAACCCCTTGGAAACGTCGAACCATTTGATTGTTCCAACAACCTCCACAGGAACAGGTCCCGGATCAAGGTTTGCTTCCGGCTGCACCTGAGCCGCGCCATGGGACTCAACAGAGCCGTATCCGCCCGACTCCGGAAAAGCACTATTTGACATGTATTCAACCCTACCTTGCAGAACTCTCGCACCAAACCCGACTATCTCATGAATCGCTTTTGCAATTTTATTAACCTTGCGTCAATCAAAAAATTAGAATTTCAGAAAGGAAACAGCACAAAAAAGAATTAAAAAAATATTAATAACAAATATAAAAATATTCGGGTAAATATATGCTGATGATCAAATTATTAATTCGATGAAATTTCCGATGTCGTGGTTAACGACGAGGTCTGCGAAGGAGTCGAGCGCTGTCATTTCCCGATTGATGATGACGAGCTTTGCACCATGATTCCGGGCAATCAACGGCAACCTCGCGGCGGGTTTCACGCTGAGCGACGATCCGAGCACGATGAACAGATCACATGATTGCGAGCTTTCCAGGGCTCGGCGGAGTGCGTAAGGCGGAACCGACTGACCAAAGGAAATCGTCGCTGATTTGACGATCCCGCCGCAGGCTTCGCAGATTGGCGGGTACCCGCTTTTTTCGAAAACACCTCGAACGAAAGAAAGTTCATGCCGCCTCTGGCAGGTGAGGCACTCGGCAAAGGAACCATTGCCGTGCAGTTCGATGATTTTCTCGGGCGCGACACCGGACGCCTGATGCAGATTATCAATATTCTGCGTAATGATTGCCGCGATTTGTCCCGCGCCGACCATTTTGGCCAAAGCGCGATGCGCCCGGCCCGGCTTTGCACCTGCATAGAGATCATCCATCCGGAATTTTCGCTGCCACGCATCAATACGGGCCGCCTCGCTCGCAAGATACTCGGAAAAATGAATTGGCTTTTTCGCGAGCCATGGACTGTCCGGCGACCGGAAATCCGGAACGCCCGACTCGGTGGAGATGCCTGCTCCGGTGAACGCAACGATGCACGACGACTGATCGACCAGTCGTTGAAAGGCTTCTGCAGCCACCCTCAATGAAGCCGTGTCGTTCTGTCGCACGCGCCCCGTTCCCGGACAACTTCAGGAGCCAAGAGTTTCATGACACAAACGCACGTCATCTCCCGCGTGTTTGCCGCTCCGCCGCATAGAGCGCGCGGAACCGTTTCAAGCGCGGCGCATAGAGGCTCTCCAATGCGGCATTTGGCTCGAACCGGCGTTTCACTGCCGGCCGCGTGCAAATCTCCGCTTCGGTTCCAACCTTTGCCGCCAGCATCCCGAGCCGCGCCGCGCCAATTGCGCCGCCGGTCTCCGCGCCCGCCGGCAGATCAAGCGGGAAGCGGATAATGTCGGCCAGCATCTGCCCCCAGAACTCGCTTCGCGCCCCGCCCCCGACGAGGAAACAGCTTTTCAGATCGGCCCCCGCCTCCTGCATCACGTCGAACCCGTCCGCCATGCAGAAGGACACGCCTTCCATCACTGCGTAGGCCATCGACACCCGGTCATGCTCCGCCCGCAATCCGGCAAACATGCTCGATGCTTCAGGGTCATTATGCGGCGTGCGTTCGCCCGTCAGATAGGGCAGAAAAATCGGCGCATTGCGTTGCCGCGTCGTATCTTTCGCAAACGCCTCGACATCGCGGATCAACCCGCCAATATCGCCTGACGCGCCAATGACGTCAGCATACCATGACAGCGCGGACGCAGCAGACAACATCACAGACATGCCATGCCACCGCCGCGGAAGCGCATGGCACATGGCGTGCACCCCGCGCTCCGGCTTGGCGATCACACGGTCCGTCACCCCGAAGATCACACCCGAGGTTCCCATCGACAGTATGCCCTGCCCCGCACTCACCGCACCAATCCCCACAGCCGCAGCCGCATTGTCGCCCGCACCCCCCGCAATCGTCACGGACCCGGGTGTCAACTCCCACTCGCGCGACAGCGTATCCGAAACCATCGCCGACGGATCGGATCCTTCAACCAGATCGGCGACATAAGAGCGGTCAATGCCGCTCGCCGCCAGCAAAATATCATCCCATTTGCGCCCCGCCACATCGTGCCAGAGCGTGCCGCCCGCATCGGACATTTCCGCCACATAGGCGCCCGAAAGGCGAAACCGGATATAATCCTTCGGCAGCAAAACCTTCCGTGTCGCCTTGAACACGTCCGGCTCATGCTTGCGCACCCACAGAACCTTCGGCGCCGTAAACCCGGCCATCGGTAAATTGGAGGCGCGCGCGAGAAAATCAGGCACACTCGCACCAAGTTCGCGCCCCTCAAGGCCGCTGCGGCCGTCATTCCACAAGATTGCGGGCCGCAGAACGCGCCCCTCGCGATCGAGAAATACCGCGCCGTGCTGCTGGCCGGAGAGGCCGATGGCCTTCAGCTGCTGAAAACCTGAAGGACTTGTCTGCCTGAGACTTGCCACCGCCGCCAGACACGCCTGCCACCACTCTTCAGGGTCCTGCTCGGACCAGAGCGGATAGGGCCGCGAAATGCTGACCGGGATGTTTGCCTCCGCCACGATATTCTGCTTCTCGTCGACAAGAAGCGCCTTGATTGATGAAGTCCCGATATCAAATCCGAGAAAAGTGCTCATTTTCATCCCCCTGTAGAATTTTAACCGATATGCTCCCCAGCACGCCATAATCGACTGTCACCAGATCTCCCGGCGCAATCACAACCGGCGTGATGCAAGTGCCGGTCGTCACCCGATCACCCGCCAAGATGCCGCCGCAATACATGGCAACCTCGTTGACGAGCCAAACCAGTGCGTCCCGCGGATCGCCCAGCACCGCTTTCCCCGTTCCCGACGCCGCCTCTTCGCCGTTCTTCATCGCGGTCACAGGATGCGCGGACAGGTCAATCCCGCGCCAGGCATGATCAACCGCGTCGCCCAGCATCAGCCACGAGGCGCAAGCGGAGTCGGCGATCAAATGCGGCGCGCCCACTTTCGTGAAATCCGAATACCGCGAATCCGGAACTTCAATCGAGAGATGAAGCCCCGCGACCGCATCCATCACCTCCTCCGTCGAATAAGGCTCGGCCCGTTTCGGCAGGGCTTTGGCAAAGGAGAAGGCAAATTCGGCCTCAGCGACCCGCATCTGGTTCTTGCCAAGCATCACGGTTCCATTGGCCGGAAGCAAACGGCGCGAGAGAATGCGTCCGGCAATCGGACCATCGACATTGATATGGCGCTGGCCTGCTTCGCTCGTCGCCGCAATCTTCCAGCCGATCACCCGGTCGCCCGATTGGGCGGCAATCTCCGCACCGATGCGGTAGCCGTCGGAACGGCTTCGGGGAGCAAGATCATCGGGCAGAACGTCCAGCATCGTCTCACTGCGCCAATGCTTCAAAAGCAACGCTGCCGCCTGTCTGGTTTGCTCCGGCGATGCCATCGAGGTGCCCTTCTGCCTGCGCGTATCGACATACGGTTCCGAGATTAACAATTCCGGTTGAAATAATCATCCCCTTGAATTTTCGTGTCCGGCGGAATAATCAATCAGTATCGGGCCCGTTTCGTGCTAAACTCGTGCGACATTCGACACGACGGGTCACGGTTCACCATGCCGATTTGCGTCAGAGATCCCTGGCGGGTTCAATACTTCGAGAACACCTATTGTCCACCGGAAACGCGGATTCCGGTCGACGATATGGATGCATGGGCGTGGAACAGAGAACATCGCTGGATTTACGACCGGCTTGCCATTGCGCTCAGTCAAAAACTCGCGGCGGGACCGCATGGTGCGGAGCCGGAGACATTCCCCGTATTTTCGAAGCCGATCACCAACCTCAAAGGCATGGGCATCGGCAGCCGGATCATCGCGAGCCGCAGGGAGTATGAAAAGACCTACGAGGCCGGGCATTTCTGGATGCCCGTTCTCACCGGGCCGCATCTTTCAACTGATGTTGCCGTGATCGATTCCAAAATCGTCTGGGCGCGCCATGCCGTTGGCGAACCCTGGCGCGACGGCATGTTCCGCTTCTGGAAAGTCATGGTGACGCCGGATCGAGCCCTCTTGGACGCCTTGAAGACGTGGTGCGAACATTATCTCTCCCGGTATTCCGGCATGGTCAATTTTGAAACCATAGGTGGCACGATCATCGAGGCGCATCTCAGGTTTGCCGATCAATGGTGCGACCTCTACGGCGCGGGATGGACAGACGCGCTCGTGAAACTTTACAGCGACAAGGTCTGGCGCTTCGATGACAGCGGACGCCGCGAGGGGTTTTCGATCCCGCTCTTTGCAGACCCTGCGGGCAGGTACAAACATCCATCGGCAGCGAAACAGGCATCCATTCGGGCGATGCCAGACATCTCCAGCCTCCAGATCACATTTCACGAGAAGAAATCGCTCGACGAGCAGGCCAGACCGCCTGGCGGGATGCGGCTTGCACTCGTCAATAGCTGGTCGCTTGAAGCCGGACTCGATGCGATCGCACAGGTTCAGTCCTATTTTCACGGGGAAAAGCGGTCTCTTGCCGAAAAAATGATTGTCCGTTGAGTCCTAATGGGTCAAGCATATCTTCGAACTGGGGAATATGTATGCAGACGCGAAAACAACCACCGCTCTCCGGAGGCAGATATGCTGTACAAATTCGCATGGGTTCCTGTCATCCTGCTCCTCGCGGGACCACTTCAAGCTGAAGAGTCGGCCACGGGTCACGGAGCGCATCTTGCCTCGCAGTCGTTGAACGCCGCAACGGATGCATTCAATGATGCGAATATGCGCATGCATCGCGACATGGCGATCGAATATTCCGGTGACCCAGATGTCGATTTTGTTCGCGGAATGATCGCCCATCACCGCGGCGCGGTCGAGATGGCAGAAATCGTCATCAAATTCGGCAAGAACGCCAGGATCCGGGCTTTGGCCGAGAACATCATCAAGACTCAGAAGGAAGAAATCGCATTCATGGAGCAATGGCTTTCACGGACATCGGACTGAGTTCCGCAGGGGTTCAGTCCGCACGCCGCGCCGCGTCCGCCAAGATCAGTTCCGCTCCTTTCCAACCCACCATCATGCTCGGGCCGTTCGTATTGCCAGAGATGATATTAGGAAAAATTGAAGCGTCGCACACGCGCAAGCCCGCTAAGCCATGAACCCGCAAGCGTGAGTCGACCACAGCCTGCGAGGCGTCATCAGACATGCGGCATGTGCCGGATGCGTGATAGCAGGTTCCGCTGCGCTGTCTGAAATCCGCGATCAATTCCTCATCCGTGCGGCACTCCGGGCCCGGGCGAAGCTCTTCATCAATGAATTTTGCAAGAACAGGCTGCGCCGCAATCCCGCGCAGGAACTTCACCGCGTCCAGCATTTCAGCCACGTCATGATCGGTGGAGTAGGCGTTGGGCATGATTCGCGGATGCTCGAACGGATCGGACGAGCGGATCATGACATCACCCCGGCTTGTTGGCCGACAATTCGACACACCGAGCGAGAAACCCGGAAACGGATCGGGCGTCAACAGCGGACGTTCACCCTCTTTCGGAATGAGTGTCGAGAAGGCCTGCATATAAAGCTGCATATTCGGGCGCGGCCGGGATGGATCGGTTTTGAAAAACCCGCCTCCCTGATTGATACTTAGACCAAGCGGCCCTTGGCCAGTCATCAGGTACCGGATACCCGCGTTCAATTTGCCCCACCATGGACGCAATTCCTCGTTCAGTGTCGGCACGTGCATTTTCCACGTATAGTTCAATGCGGCGTGATCCTGCAGATGATTGCCGACGTGGGGATTGTCATGACGGATCGGAATGCCGAGAGTCTTCAGATGGTCCGACGGGCCGATACCAGAAAGCTGCAGCAATTGTGGGCTATTGATCGCACCACCCGACAGGATCACCTCCCGCCCCGCCTGAGCACGATGCGTCTGGCCATGTTGCACATATTCGACACCCGTTACACGCATCCCCTCGAAGACCAGTCGCGACACATGCGCGCCTGTCTCGACACGCAAATTCGAACGATTCATGGCGGGCCTTAAAAACGCGCGCGCCGCCGAGAGCCGCCGCCCTCCCTTGATCGTGCAATCATAGAGGCCGACACCTTCCTGCGTGACCCCGTTGAAATTCGGGTTGAACGGCAAGCCCATCGCCTTCGCTGCTTCGATATACGGGTCACAGAGCTGGTGCTTGCCGGCGCCGAGTTGCGAAATCCGCAGCGGGCCGCCCTTGCCATTGATCGCCGGATCAGCGCCCTCATAATCCTCAATCGCCCGGTAGGCGGCGCTCACGGGGTCCCAGCCCCAACCCGGGTTTCCTGCGGCTTCCCACTCCTGAAAATCTCTCTTGTCGCCGCGGATATACACCATCGCATTGATCGAACTCGAACCGCCAAGCACCTTTCCACGCGGCCAATAATCGCGTTGCCCTGCAAGCCCCGGATCAGGCTCGGCGCGGTACATCCAGTTGACCGCAGGGTCGAAAAACGTCTTGCCGTAGCCGAGCGGCATCTGGATGAAGAAGCGCATGTCGCTGCCACCTGCCTCGAGCAGAAGCACGGAATATCTGCCGTTGGCAGTCAGCCTGTCGGCAAGAACGCAACCGGCCGAACCGGCCCCGACAATCACGAAATCATACATCATGCGGCCTACCCTCTTCCATCGTATCCGAAACCGACAAACGCCATCGCATAACCGGAATGAATGGGACCCATCGTGTCCGCGATAAACCGACTGCACACGACGTCAATCATCGTGGATGATATCCTCATACATGCCGGACGCCGGCTGCGATATTCCGGTTTCGACGTGAATTTGCATCCCCCCCTTTAACATGTTCCAGATGTTACCGCGCGAGCTTGATCGGAGAAGACACCAGTGCCGCATCTCTCGACCCCGTCGCCCCGATGGCCGGACTGGACTGCCGCTTTGAGACGCGTGCTCTATAGCGCCGCGCGCTACCGCGAGACGACTCCGAAAAATCCTGACCGCGCCATTCATCTCTTTCGGACGCGGATCAAGGAAGCGCGGGCCCTGCTGAGGCTGGCACCTCGCTCCCTTCGCAAGGAGGCGAAGAACTGCCGCAACGACCTCGCCAGAGCCTCCCGAGCACTCTCCAACGCGCGCGATTCCGTTGTGACCGCCGAGACATTACGGGCGCTTGTCCGGAAGAGCCACAAGACCAATCCAGCGACATTACTTCCTGAACTTCGAGGCGGCACGACGGAAAGCAAGGATCAGGATCGCACACTGCTCCAGTTGGCAAGCAGCGCCGCCGACCATGCCAGAACCCGTATCTCCGCATGGCCCGAGCCATCGGAATTCCCCGATATCCTTGCCTCGCTGGCAACGAGAGCCCTCCGCCGGGCGCGAAAATCGGTACCGTACAATTTTCGGAAAGCAACACCGGAGGCGATGCATGATCTTCGAAAGGCGGTCATCATCTGTCGCTACCAATCTGCCTTCATGAACGAGGATAACCGCGGACATATCCCGTTCAAACTGCTTGAACTGGAAAAATTACGGAAAAAACTCGGGCAATTCAATGATCTTCATCAGCTGGAGACGGAATTGAACCGCTTTGCGCACGGCTGTCACCTGGGCAAGGTTGCATGGCTGAAGGACGCGATCAGGCGGAGAAAGAAGCGTGTCGGGAAGGCATCGCTGCATCTAGCTCGCAGGGCACTCGGCAGCCCACGAAAACATACAGGCGAAACTGACCGGAATTGACGATCGTGGACCCTGCTTATCGGGATACTCCGGACGAACCTGTCGCGAACACTT
Organism: Hyphomicrobiales bacterium; assembly: GCA_046092445.1. Classification (GTDB taxonomy): domain Bacteria; phylum Pseudomonadota; class Alphaproteobacteria; order Rhizobiales; family Beijerinckiaceae; genus CAIUPE01. The sequence goes on from JBJTDR010000017.1 coordinate 19,372, forward strand.
GAAAAAACGTATTCCAATACCGCAATGTGGCGCGCCCTACGGGAATCGAACCCGTGTTTTCGCCGTGAAAGGGCGACGTCCTGGACCGCTAGACGAAGGGCGCTAGCGACTTCCCGCGGCTTATAGGCAATCCAGCAGCGCTAGACAAGCGCGCTTCGAGGATCGAATGCGCTTTATGCGAAAATATTTTGCAATAACCCCGCAAGCTGCTACCCAAACTGCCGGACATTCGAACCGAGAGCACGCGACCCGATGACAGAGATCGAATCGAACCACGAAGCCAACAGGATGACGGCGACAGCCGGTACCGGGCGGCAGGAACACAACACGGAGATTGGCGGCCCGGCGTCCGTCACGTCCTCCTTCGGCTTCTTCCAGGCTTCGCCGCTGACGATGGGTATTCTGCTCATGTTGCTCGGCATGTTTCTCTATGTCTCAAACGACGTTCTCGGCAAATGGCTGGTCGCGACCTACACAGTAGGACAAATCCTGTTGCTCCGCAGCACAACGGGATTTTTACTGCTGGTGCCCTCCATCATGAAGCACGGGGTCGGCGCTGTTGCCAGACCGCAGCGGCCCGGGCTTCATGTTGTCCGCGCGATCCTCCTCACTGGTGAAGTTGCCGCCTTTTACTGGGCGGCCTCACTGCTTCCTCTCGCGGATGTCGTTACGTTCTACATGGCGACACCGATTTTCGTCGCGGCACTCGCGGGGCCGCTGCTCAAGGAAAAGCTGGACTGGCAGCGCTGGGTCGCCATTCTGCTCGGTTTTGCCGGGGTCGTGATCAGCCTTCGTCCGTCCTCGTCAACGCTCGCCTGGCCCGCACTGATCGCGATTGGCGGGTGCTTTGCGTTCTCGTTAAGTCTCATCGTCACCCGAACATTGCGCGAAGCGCCGAGCATCGTCCTTGTGACGTGGCAGAACGGTGCGGCGCTTTTATTCGGAATTATCGTGGCTCCCTGGAACTGGGTGCCTCCGACCTGGCCGGATTTTCTATTGATGTGTCTTCTCGGAATTGTGGCGACATTTGCACATCTGAGCATGAACAAGTCGTTGAAACTGGCGCCGGCATCGGCGGTTGCTCCCTATCAATATACGCAAATCGCGTGGGCGATGGTGCTCGGCTTCATCGTGTTTGGCGATATTCCCGATCTTTATCTGATCATGGGCTCAGGCGTCATCGTTATCGCGGGTCTTCTGATCTACTGGCGGGAGCAGCACGTAGGAAACGGAAGCAAATCCCGCGTTTAGCGCAACTGCGGCACTGCAACATCCGCAATGCGGAGCTGCACGGTCTCCCGACCGCGATAACGGTTTATCGCAAGACTTCCTGCCATATGTAAAACGCCGCCGCGATTTTTCATCAAGGTAATACCGATGGGCTGGTTGACTGCCTGGAAAGCGACCGCCTCGAGCATCATGCCATCGGCCGCTTTCAGCCTTGTCCGAACGTGATTGGCGCCGACTTCCATCGCATCGACAATACGATGTGCAGCGAACGCGACGAGTGGTGCCGGAAAGCCGGATCCAAAAGGACCGGCACGGTCGATGTCGGCGAGAAGCGCCAATGTCGCTCCGCCCGCCGTGATCGCCGCATCAATCACGAGGGTCTGGTCAGCCCGCAACCGCGAGGCATCCGCGCCGAGGCCCATGTCGAAATAAGCACGCAGCTCCGGTATTCTGTCGGCGATGATCGTCAAACCCGCGGCCATCGCATGCCCGCCGCCCTTGATCAGAATCCCCTGCTCGACGGCGTCACGAACAGCGCGGCCAAGATCAATCCCTTGAACCGATCTGCCAGACCCGCTTGCATAACCGTTCCCGTCGATCGCAAGCGCAAAGACCGGGCGCCGGAAACGCTCCTTCAGGCGCGAGGCAACGAGCCCGACAATGCCGGGATGCCAATTGGATGACGCCACGACAATGACACCCGCCGCATTCTCATCAAGGCCGACGCCGAGAAGCGCCTCCGCTTCAGCCTCTTCCACCATCCGCACTTCGATCTCCTGTCGTTCGCGGTTGAGGCGTTCGAGTTCCGTCGCAATCTTGGCGGCCTCGTTCTCGTCCCCCGTGAGCAAAAGGCGCGCACCCAGCGCGGCATCTCCGATCCGCCCGCCGGCATTGATCCGCGGGCCGAACAGAAAACCGAGGTGATCGGGCGCAATCGGACCATCGAGGCGAGCCACGTCCGCAAGCGCGCGCAATCCGGGCCGGTCGCGCCGCCGCATGACGGCAATTCCCTGCCGGACAAAAGCGCGATTAAGCCCGATCAGCGGCACCATATCCGCGACGGTCCCCAAGGCAACGAGATCAAGCATCGCCATGAGATCCGGCTCTCCACCGCGCTTTGCCCAAAATCCGCGAGCCCGCAAAATACGGTTCACAGCAACAAGAGTCATAAACACCACACCGGCAGCGCAGAGATGGCCGAGGCCCGACAAATCATCAAGCCGGTTCGGATTAACGATGGCATAAGCCTCAGGGAGTTCTTCCGGTGCTTGATGGTGGTCGAGAACGACGGTCGGCACACCCAATTTTGCCGCTTCCAGAATTGGTTCATTTCCTGTCGTACCGCAATCAACGGTCACGAGAAGGTGCGCCCCGGAGTTGACGAGCAGCCGCACCGCTTCGACGTTCGGACCGTATCCTTCGGTGAGGCGATCGGGAATATGAATAAGGCGCCGCACACCGGCACGGTCCAGAAATCCGGCGAGAAGAGCGACGGATGTGGCGCCATCGACATCATAATCACCAAAAATTGCAACCGTCTCGTCGCGCTCGACCGCATCGGCAATCCGCAATGCTGCCGGCTCCATTGCCGTCATCACGAATGGATCTGGCATCAGATCGCGCAGACGGGGATCAAGAAATCCCGGCAGGGCCGCAAGCGGCACATCGCGACCCGCCAGAATGCGGGCCACGACGTCTGGCAGACCGTGCTGTTGCACCATGGCAAGCGCGACCGCGCGGGATGAATCGTCAGCACGATCCACCCAAGCGCGATCCGTAACCGAGCGTGAAACATCAAAAACCGTCCGACTCATGCCGTGCATTTACTGCGATGGCCGAGTCGTGTCGATCCTGATCATAAAAGAGCTTACCGGAAGATTAGCCCTTCCAGGCCTCGGTCACCTGGTGTTGCTCGCCAAGCCCTTCAATGCCCACATCCATGCGGTCACCGGGCTTGAGGAAGACTTGCGGCTTCATGCCCATGCCGACGCCGGGAGGTGTGCCGGTCGTGATCACATCACCCGGGTCAAGCTGCATGAACTGGGAGATATAATGGACGATATGGGCAACACCGAAGATCATCGTCCTGGTATTGCCGGTCTGGACGCGCTTGCCATTGAGGTCGAGCCACATGGAGAGATTTTGCACGTCCTTGATTTCATCCTTCGTGACGAGCCACGGGCCGAGAGGGCCGAATGTCGGGCTCCCCTTGCCTTTCATCCACTGGCCACCCCGTTCCGTCTGGAATTCCCGCTCCGAAACATCGTTGCAGACACAATAGCCCGCGACGTAATCAAGCGCGTCCTTCTCGTCGACATACAGCGCCGTCCTGCCGATGACGATGGCAAGCTCAACCTCCCAGTCGGATTTCTTTGATCCCTTGGGTATGATGATGACATCATTCGGTCCCTGAACGCAGTTCGGCGCTTTGTTGAACAGGATCGGCTGTTCAGGGATCGGCATGTTCGACTCAGCAGCATGGTCCGCATAATTGAGACCCACAGCGATAAAATTGCCCGGACGCGCCACGCACGAACCAAGCCGCGTACCCGCAGGGACGAGAGGAAGGCTCGTCAGGTCAATCGCGGCAAGACGCGCCAATGTGGCAGGCAAAAACGTAGAGCCATTAATATCGGCGACATGGCCGGACAAGTCACGAATGCCGCCATCCGCGTCAACAATACCTGGCTTTTCTGCGCCTTCAGCGCCATAACGCACGAGCTTCATCCGTTGCTTCCTCTCATACAGTAATCCTGAACCGGCGCGCACTTTGGTACGGGAATGATTTTATCGCAAGTCCCCTGATGCAGGGCAGAATTGCAGATCATAGAAATCTCAGGAACGCACTTTGACATAGGTTCCCGGCGCGTTGCCCAGTATTTTGAACCTGCCGCCGGGTTTGCGCGCCTTGACGCGCTCGGGAGCCTGACTAATGGTCCATTCGAGCCAATGCGGCCACCATGACCCCCGCGTTTCACGGGCCGACGCAACCCATGCACCGAAATCACCTTCTGGCTTTCCGCCTGTCCAATATTGATATTTCACTTTTTCCGGCGGGTTTATGACGCCAGCAATATGGCCGGACCCTGCCATGACATAGGTGACGTCGCCGCCAAAACAGCCGCTACCGACAAAAACCGATTTTGCTGGCGCAATGTGATCCTCTTTTGCAGCGAGGTTATAGATCGGGATCGTGACGCGACCAAGATCGAGACGCTCGCCGCCCATGATGATCTCACCCCTCGAAAGTTTGTTATCGAGATAACAATTCCGCAAATAGAAGGAATGGTTGGCTGCGGGCATCCGTGTCGAGTCGGCATTCCAATAGAGGAGATCGAAGGGGAACGGTTGCTGCCCCTTCAGATAGACATTCACGACATAGGGCCAGATCAGGTCATTCGGGCGCAGCATGTTGAACGCTGCCGACATGCTGGTGCCTTCGAGATAGCCGCGCACATCCATGCGGCTTTCGACGAGCTTCACCTGCTCCTCATCGACGAAAACCTTCAGATCGCCGGCATTTTCAAAATCGACTTGCGTCGTGAGCAGGGTGGCGCTTGCGATTCGCATATCCCCTCTGGCGGCGAGATAAGCCAGCGTCACCGCAAGCAGTGTGCCCCCGACGCAGTAACCCATCGCCGTCACCGATTTCTCACCCGTGACCGCGCGCACGCGATCGACGGCTGCGAGAATACCGTCCCGCATGTAATCCTCGAAACTCCTGTCGGCGAGGCGCGCATCCGGATTGGCCCAGGAGATCACGAACACGGTGAGGCCCTGCCCGACCGCCCAGCGGATGAAGGATTTTTCGGGGTTCAAATCGAGAATATAGAATTTGTTGATCCATGGCGGTATAATCAACAGCGGGCGTTTGATGACCGTATCCGTTGCGGGCGCGTACTGAATCAGCTCGAAGAGATCGTTTCGATAAACGACTTTTCCCGGGGTTGTTGCAAGGTTGACTCCGACCTCGAAGGCATTGGCCTCGCTCTGGCGGATCCTAAGCGTACCCTTACCCGCCTTGATATCCTCCACCATCATTTTCATGCCGCGGACAAGATTTTCGCCGTTCTCGGCAAATGTCGTCCGCAAAAGATCAGGATTTGTTGCAACAAAATTCGTCGGTGCCAACGCGCTCGAAAGCTGCTTGACGTAGAATTGTGCCTTGTGACGCGTATGGGGATCGAGATTCTCGGCTGTGTCGACAAGATTTTCGGCCCAGCGCGCGGTGATCAGATAGGCCTGTTTGACAAAATCGAACATGGGATTGGTCGACCAGTCGGGATCGAGGAAGCGCTTGTCGGTTGCGTCGGGAGCGGCCGCAGGCGGCACATCTTCGCCCTGATAACGCTTCAGCGTACGGCTCCAGAGGTCGAGAAACCCGATGGTGAGGCTTGTTTGTGCAACCACGAGGCGTTGCGGGTCGGAAGCGACATGTTCGACGACCTGGCCGAGCGTCTTTACAATATCGCTCACTTCGTCCGACATTCCCGGCTTTGCGCGCCCCTCCTCGATCGGCTTGAGAGAAGCGGCGGTCGCGTGCCCCATTTCCTCCATCAGACGCGCGGTATTCCTGGCGAGTGCTTCAAAATCCGGCAATGGACCGGGCGTCAGAGGCCCTGTAGATTCAGAACTCATCCGCATCTTGCTCCCGTGCATGATCCTGAGAGTATCTCACAGTCCGGCCGTGCAACAAATATGACTTCCATGTTTCAAATATTCTCGTCTACGGTGTATTTTCGTTCTATAACACATCGTGGTTCCAAGGAGGACTATCGATGTCGACACGCATGTCACGAATTTTTTGCATTGCTTTCATTTCTAGCATCATCGGATCCGTGCTGCTCGGCTGTGCGACTTCCGAGAACAGCGCAAATCCTGCCAGAAATCTCGCACTCATGTCGGGAATTGCGACCAAAATTCCACAAGCCGCTGATTTTGTTACTGAATCACGAACGGGTGCGCTTGATTATATGCCTATTGGCGTTTTGCCGATAGCTCCGAAAAAGCCACGGGCTGCCATGACACCGGAAGAGCTAGCCGCGCTCAAGGAGGAACTTGAGGCTGCCCGCCGTAGAAACAGAGCATCGGGAATGCCTCAGCAGTAATATCGGAATGCGCAGACTCGCGGATTTTATTTTCTCCCATGCCAGAATCAGCCCTATTGAGGTGCATTGCCCCGTGATCGCGCCGGAAGAGCTTTATAATGTCTGATTTTCACCGCATCAAACGCCTGCCGCCGTATGTTTTCGAGCAGGTCAACAGGATCAAGGCGATTGCGCGCAGTCAGGGAGCCGACATCATTGATCTCGGCATGGGTAACCCCGATCTGCCGGCCCCCAAGCATGTTCTCGACAAGCTGATCGAGACGGTCGGCAAGCCGCGGACGGATCGTTATTCGGCCTCCCGCGGAATATCCGGTCTCAGAAAGGCGCAAGCGGGCTATTACGAGCGGCGATTTGGTGTGAAGCTCAACCCCGACACGCAGGTGATCGCGACTCTCGGCTCGAAGGAGGGCTTTGCCAATATGGCGCAGGCGATTACCGCGCCGGGCGACGTGATTCTGGTACCGAATCCGAGCTACCCCATCCATGCTTTCGGATTTCTGATGGCCGGCGGCGTTATCCGCTCGGTGCAGGCCGAGCCGAATGAGGAATTCTTCCGTCAACTGGAACGTGCGGTCGCCCATTCGATCCCGAAGCCGATTGCGCTTGTCACCTGTTACCCGGCCAACCCGACGGCCTATCTCGCCAGTCTCGATTTTTATCGTGATCTTGTGGCCATGGCGAAAAAGTACGACCTCATCCTCCTGTCCGATCTTGCCTATTCGGAAGTCTATTTTGACGATTCAAACCCGCCGCCCTCGCTCCTTCAGGTGCCGGGTGCGATGGACGTGACGGTTGAATTCACATCGCTCTCGAAAACATTCTCGATGGCCGGGTGGCGCATGGGGTTTGCGGTAGGCAATGACAAGCTGATTGCAGCGCTCGCCCGCGTCAAGTCCTATCTCGATTATGGAGCATTCACGCCTATTCAGGTTGCGGCAACCGCGGCGCTCAACGGGCCGGATGACTGCATCCGAGAGATGCGCGACATTTACCGCAAACGGCGCGATGCGCTGGTTGAATCCTTCGGCCTGGCCGGATGGGAATTTGACCCGCCACAGGCCTCCATGTTTGCTTGGGTCAAGATCCCCGAACCCTTCCGCAAGATGGGCAGTCTGGAATTTTCGAAATTGCTGGTGGAAAAATCCTCTGTTGCGGTCGCACCGGGCATCGGATTCGGTGAATATGGTGATGATTACGTGCGGATCGCGCTCGTCGAGAACGAACAGCGCATCCGGCAGGCGGCACGCAATATGCGTCGCTTTTTTGATACTGCGGACAAGACGCTGCATAATGAACTAACGGGGACCACACGGTTCTGAGAGCGGCGCAATGAACAGGATGATGGCATGAAAAACCCGCTTCGTATCGGCGTTGTCGGTCTCGGAACCGTCGGTGTAGCCTTGCTTGGCGCACTTGCCACGAATGCGCCTCTCTTGGCCTCGCGCAGTGGACGTCGCTTGATTGTCACCGCCGTGTCAGCGCGTGACAAAAGCCGCGACAGGGGCATCTCGCTTGAGGGGATCGCATGGTTTGATGATCCCGTTGCCCTTGCGCAATCGGCGGAGGTTGATTGCGTTGTCGAACTGATGGGCGGGGAGGATGGCGTGGCGAAAGCCGTTGTCGAAGCAGCCCTCGCGCTCGGCAAATCCGTTGTCACCGCCAACAAGGCAATGCTGGCGCGGCATGGCACCGCGCTTGTCGAGATGGCGGAAGCGAATCGCGCACAACTCAATTTCGAGGCGTCGGTTGCCGGGGGCATCCCGATTGTGAAAACCTTACGGGAATCGCTTGCCGGCAATGTCATCACCCGCGTTTCGGGCATTCTAAACGGCACCTGCAACTATATTCTCTCGCGGATGGAGCTCGAAGGTCTGACATTCGCCGATTGCCTTGCGGATGCCCAACGCCTCGGCTATGCGGAAGCCGACCCAACCTTTGATGTGGGCGGGTTTGATACGGCGCATAAATTGTCAATCCTGACGAGCCTTGCGTTCGGCACCGAAATCGATTCTGACGCCGTCTATGTCGAGGGGATCGCCTCAATCACGCCGCTTGATCTGACAATGGCGGATGAACTCGGCTACCGGATCAAACTGCTTGGTGTGGCCGAGCGCAGCTCGACCGGTATAGAGCAGCGCGTTCACCCGACAATGGTGCCGAAAAACTGGGCGATCGCGCAGGTCATGGGCGTGACGAATGCGGTTTCAGTGCTGGCGGAGCCCGTTGGCGAGTTGACGCTGGTGGGGCCGGGCGCAGGCGGTAACGCGACGGCTTCCTCTGTCCTCTCCGATCTTGCTGACATCGCCCGCAATATCCATGTCGCTCCGCTTGGCGTGCCTGCTAGCGCCCTGCGCCATGGCGACCGCGCGCCGATGCAGCGGCACGAGGGTGGCTATTATATCCGCCTCACGGTGCGCGACAGGCCGGGTGCCGCCGCGGGCATCGCAAGCCGTATGGCGGAGCAGATGATTTCGCTCGAAAGCATCGTCCAGAAGCGCGCTGCGGCGTCGCGCATGGCGGATCCGACCGGCAAATCAGGCGCGCCCGTTCCCGTTGTGCTGATTACCTATGCGACCAGCGAAAACACGATCCGCGCGGCGCTCGACGCGGTCATGGCGGACGGACATATTGCAGAAGCACCGCAACTCATTCGCATCGAGCGGGGTTGATAGCTTAAACTCCGCAAAAACGGGGAGTATCCGGTGAGCATTCAAGTGTCGGCCGCCACTCAGGCGAACAATGATATTCACGTCAAGCCGCGTGACGTCATCGAACGTATTTTATCGATGGAGCTTGTCCGCGTCACGGAGCGCGCTGCCGTCTCCGCCGCGCGCTGGCGCGGGCATGGCAATGAAACCGCCGCCGATCAGGCCGCCGTTGACGCCATGCGGCGCGAGCTGAACAAGCTTCCCATCGAGGGAACCATCGTGATCGGCGAAGGCGAGCGTGACGCAGCGCCCATGCTGTTCATCGGCGAGAAGGTCGGCAGCGGCACGGGCCCACGCGTCGATATCGCGGTGGACCCGCTCGAGGGCACGACGCTTTGCGCCAAGGACATGCCCGGCGCGATTGCCGTCATGGCGATGGCACAGGCCGGCTCCCTGCTCTATGCGCCCGATGTCTATATGGATAAAATCGCGATCGGCCCGGGCTATGCTTCCGGCATTGTCGATCTCGACGCCTCGCCCGCCGACAATATCAATGCACTGGCGAAAGCCAAAGGCGTGAAGCCTAGCGAAATCAGTACTCTGATCATGGACCGGCCACGCCATGCCGACCTCATCGCAGCAGTGCGCAGGACTGGCGCGGCGATCCGGCTGATCACGGATGGCGATGTTGCGGGCGTCATCTTCACCGCGATGCAGGGGAAGACCGGCATCGATCTTTATCTCGGGATTGGCGGCGCACCCGAAGGAGTGCTCGCCGCCGCTGCCCTGCGCTGTGTCGGCGGCCAGATGCAGGGACGACTGATCCTCGATACACCGGTGAAGATCGAACGCGCACGCGGCATGGGCATTCTTGACCCCGTCCGCAAATATGACATGGTCGAACTTGCGGCCGACGATGTGATTGTCTCCGCAACGGGCGTCACGGACGGCGCACTGATGGCGGGTGTGCGATTCCACCGCGACGTCATCGAGACAGAGACAATTGTCTACCGCTCGATCACCGGCACCGTCCGCCGCATCCACGGCGAGCACCGCGAATTAGGCAAGTTTCTGCTGGATTAAGACAGTATCAACCCAAAACCCTCAAGCGCATTCGCGCTCGAGGGTCCGTCAATCCGGCTGGCCGCCGGGAGAGGTCGGCGCGCCATCGTCAAAACGCGAGAGCCAGTCGATCGTCATCTGCCGGTAGCGGCTCAGGCCCTTGTAGTCGACGAGCTCGGGCGGCAGGTTCCTGAGCACACGCGGCATACGGCGCGCCCATTTCGGCACGGTCACGAGTTCGTTCATGCTGATAAGATAGCAGCGGATAGAAAACACGATCGCGTTCGAACGCGGCAGACGCCACAGGCCCTGCAATTCAACGCGCAAATGCACCTTCTCGCCGACATTCTCCGGCGTCACGGTCATGCGGTCCGAGCCCCATTTGTGGAAATTCTCGGGGCTGGTGTCAAGACGCGGATTGATCGTCATGGTCCAGTTGAGCCGCCGGACCGGTTTGCCAAGTTGAAGGTTCATCAGGAATTTCAATGCGCGGTCGAACACACCCGCCTCATGCGCCAGAGGCACAGGCCCGTGCCATTCCATGAAATTCATGCCGAGGTCGAAATCGAGCGACCAATCCGCCTGCGTCGTCACAATTCCGGCATCCATCCAGAGATTGCCGTCGCGCTGGTCGATCAGGCAGAAATCGCCCTGGCACTGGCGGGTAATATATTCCATCGGCGGGTAGGGCAAGCTCGCCGTGTCGCCGAAGGTGAAGTGCTGGTCAATGCCGAGCGGCCGATTGATCCAGTGCCATTTGTCACCATCCCGCGTCAGCGTGAAATGTTCGGGATAATGCTCAGACATCGAGACCATCAACAGCTCGACGAGATCCCACTCAGCCAGCAGCATATGCGGCAGTGCCTGGCAGCGCAGCGGGTCATCCTTCAAAACAAGCGCCCGATCCTCCATCTCCGAGACATAGTGCTCGTCGACATCAATCGGAAATTCGAACACGGAGTTGACCGGGCCGGGCGTGTGCGGCTCGATATTGACCGTGTACATGAATTTGTCTTCGTGGAACGGAAAGGGAAAACGCCGGACGTGCTCGGGACTGTTTCTGAAGGTGAAATCGTCGCGGAACGTTTCTTTCTTGAAGACGAGGTTCATGGGGACACCTTCTCGGCTGGAATGGATCAGAGATCAAGGACGAGCGTGCTGCCCTTGATGCGGGAAACGCAGATCATGATTTTCCGGTTGCTATCGCGTTCTTCGGGCGCAAGATAGTGGTCGTTATGTTCGAGCGTTCCGTCACACGAGACGACACCAGTGAGACATTGACCGCACGCGCCACCCCGGCAAAGATAGGGCGGCTCGACACCGGTAGCCTCGATTGCCTCGAGAATGCTCTCATGCTCGCCGACCGTCACCGTCTTTTTCGAGCGTTCGAGCACGACGGAAAACGGCTTGCCGCTCGGCGGGGCCAGAAAGCGCTCGGAATGCAGATTTTCTTCCGGCCATCCGGCCTTGCGGCCGCTCTCCAGCACCCAGTTGATCATACCGCCCGGTCCACACACATAGAGATGCGTGCCGAGGGGCTGGTTTTTGAGCAAAACATCGAGCGGAATACGCTCCTCGCGGCTGTCAATATAGAGATGCACGAGGTGGCCATAACGCGCCTTCAGCGTATCGGCATAGGCCCCGGCCTGATCATTGCGATAGGCGTAATGCAGTTCGAATGGCAGCTTCTGTGCCGTCAATTGCTCCGCCATGGCGATCATCGGCGTAATCCCGATCCCGCCTGCGATCAAAATGAACTTACGCCCGCGCTGCTCGACGGGAAAAAGATTGACCGGCGTGCTCACGGTGAGCTGGTCACCGATTTTCACCGAGTCATGCAGAAACACTGACCCACCCCGCGAATCGACCGTTTTCAAAACGCTGATCTCGTAGGCGGACAAATCGGTGAGTGATCCCATCAGCGAATACGGGTTACGCGCCCGGCGCGATCCGATATTCATCGACACGACAACATGCGCCCCCGCTGAAAACACCGGCATCAAACCGCCCGCAACCGGCTCGAACCGGAACCGCTTCACGCGTTCGCTCACCTGCACAATATCGGCCACGCGAACGGGAATTTCCGTGCTTCCGCTCATCAGATTCATGCTCATGGGAAAATCTCCTCGGCGGGAGGCAATTCGCCCGGCACTTCGGCATCGATACAGACACCCTGAAACGCGCCGAGACGGCGGGAATAATGGTCGCGCACCAGAAGGTTCAATCCGCAATGCGCGCAAGGCACATGGCTCATCGTGACATTCTCGGTGAAGCCCTTGCAGTGGACGCACTGGATGCGCCGCGCCAACGAGCCGCGATGTTCCGTGCGCACCGAATGGAAATCAACCGCATTGTTCAACGCCACTTGCATCGCCTGCCCGATAAAGCCCTCGGTTCCGGCAATATAAAGCCGCGTCCCCATCGTCGCATTGGTCAAAAAGCCCTGAAGACGGATCAGCAAGGTCTGGATGGTCGGCATCGGCTGAAGCCGGTAAGGCTGCAATTTCGCCAGCGCACCTTCGTGATCAACCGCTGCGGAGCCTGCTTTCGCATAGAGGATCGTGGCTATTTCAGCCGCATCCCGGTTCGCAGGGGAGAGCATATCCACCACCGCCTGAGCCCCCTCACCTTCCGCCGCGATCAGATGCTGCACCGCATGGGGATCCAGAATGAGCCCGGTATAGACGGGTCTGCTTTTAATGCCGGATACAAGCATGGTGTTATCCTTCGAGAGCGGTTACAGCGCGCCCCTCGTCAACAGTCTAGACGACCAGAGCAAACACATTAAACAAACCCGCAGCGCTTTGGGCACCGCGGGATCTGCTTTAGCCAATTGCTGTCCGCTTCTTCTTCTCGGGATCATCAAAAGTGATCGTGTGGGCAATGGCCTTGGCGTTCAGGGACTTGCCGCGCACTTCCAGCGGAGCGCCCTGCTTTGCGTGCGCCACATCAACCCGCATGATCGCCATGGACCGCTTGGTCAGTTTAGAATAGCTCGGGCAGGTGATAACACCGACCTTCTTGCCATCGGCAAACACTTCGTCGCCAAGATCGGCGGGTCCATCCGCCTCGATCAAGAGACCGAAGATCTTGAAGCGTTCCTTGCCCTTCAGCCGTGCATGCTCTTCAGCACCGCGGAAGCCAACCTTGCCGGGGCTGACCGTGAAATCAAGACCGAGTTCCCACAGCGAGTCGCCGGGGCCTTCATTGGCAAACGGATACATCTGCGAGTTGTCGTACGGATAAAACAGCAGATAGCTCTCGACGCGCAGCATATCGAGCACGCTGAAGCAGACAGGCATAATGCCCATCTCCTTGCCATCCGCGAGGATCGTATCCCAGATCAAAGGCGCATCCTCGCCCTTGCAGAAAATTTCATAACCGCGCTCGCCCGTATACCCAGTGCGCGAAATCATCACGGGACGACCGAACAACGTCGTCTGCATATGGTGGAAATATTTCAGATCGCGAATGCCCGGCACATGCTTGGCGAGAAAATCGACCGCAACAGGTCCCTGAAGCGAAAGATCGTGCAGATCATCATCAAACAGCACAGCAACATTGCGCCCCACTGCCTGCTTGACGACCTCTTCATGCGCCGAGCCAGAGCCATGCACCAGCATCCATGAATTCGGTCCCGTGCGGTAGACGATGCAGTCGTCTGTAAACAGTCCCTTGTCATTCAGCATGCATGCATAAACCGAACGACCCGGGTAGATTTTCGTCATGTCGCGGGTGGTGATGTAGTCAAGAATGGCGATTGCGTGCGGACCGATCAGATGGATTTTCTTGAGGCCGGAGACGTCCATCAGGCCCGCTTTGGTGCGAACAGCGATATGCTCGGCATAGATGTCCTTGTCATAGGTCCATGCTGTCCCCATCCCGCTCCAGTCCTCAAGTTTTGAACCGAGCGCGCGATGCCTGTCGGCAAGTGTCGAATGTCTCCAGGAAAGCGGCATGTGTTTATCTCCCCATCAAAATTATTCCTGACTGTAACAAATATTTCGCCAAGCGCAACACGCCCATCCCCGACACGCACGGCCGGACGTGAAAAGACCGCGCACTCCCTTATCGGGAAATGCGCGGGTCTGTTCGAGTCGTTCAGATGACGAAAAAGGCGTTCGCCAGCAGTACCACGACGATACCGGCGATTAGCGTCAGATATGGCAGCATGCCCGCCTTTTTTGCCGTTGTGCCCGTTCCGAGATCTTCTGCCATCTGATTCGGGAAGCGACCGCCATCCTGAACATAGTGACGGTACAAGAATACCGGAACGATCAAGGCTGCGGTGATCAGTCCGGCCCAAAGAGCGGACGGATTCCAGACCTTCGCACCGGCACCCATGAAGGCGGCGTTGACGAACGCGAAGAGCGTGCCGAGGCCGAGCAACCAGTTCGGTGCACGGTAAGGACGCGGGACATGGCCCGAGTCGATACGGTGGATCCAGCCTGCGTTCAGGTTCAGGAAGTTGAAAATGATGTACCCGCAATTCGACACCGCAAGGATAAAGAAGAAGCTGGTGGCATCCGCACAGGCAATGGCGAGCACGATCAGGTTGACAACCAAATCCGTCCACATGGCGCGTGTCGGTGCGCCATGTTCGTTCACATGGCTCAGATAACGCGGCAACCAGCCATCGACCGATCCCTGATAGAGTGTCCGGGATGAACCTGCCATTGCGGTCATGATCGTGAGCAGCAGGGCGAGGATCATGAGCATGACCAGGATACCATGCACGAAGGCGCCACCACCCACCATGTTGGCCATCGCATCGGCAACGCCGGAACCGTCAACGATCGGCGTCGCCAGCATGCCGTCGAGGCCCAAAACACCCTGAAACGTGAATGGGACGAGCGTGTAGAGGACGAGACAGAGAATTCCCGAATAGAAAATGGCTTTGAACGTATCGGTCCTGGGGTCCTTGAACTCCGACGTGTAGCAGATTGCCGTCTCGAAACCGTATGTCGACCATGCGGCGATGAACATGCCACCGAGAACCAGCGTCCACCCCGCGACATTCCATGCTCCAGGCTCGGGTGCATAGGCCGCCGCAAGCGGAACGAGTCCGGAGAAATTGTCCATATTCACCTGACCGGTGATGAGCGGAACGACGCCGACAATCAACATCGGAACGATCACAAGCAAACCGATCCATCTCTGCACATTGGCCGTGCCGAGAATGCCGCGATGCTGGATTGCAAAGGTCAGAAGCATCAGTACCATACCGATGAAGAACGCCGCGTTCAGCGAGAGACTGACCGGACCAAGCGTCGTCGAAAACAATGTCCAGTTTCGGATCGACGGCTGAACGGCAGCAATCGCAGCCGCGACTTTGGCCGCATCGTCGCCGGCAAGGCTCGCGCCATTCGCCGCAAGCCATGCGACGACTTCGGGCGCGTCGGCACCCGGGACCGGCGCAAGCGCGTTGAGGATATAGGCTGCTGCAATCGAGCACCCGAGCGATAGAACCGGCGACCACGCAAACCAGTTGCACCAGACAGAGAGCGGCGCGATAAGCTTGCTGTAACGAACCCACGCCGCGGCACCGTAGACCGATGCTCCGCCGGACTTGTTCGGGAACAATCCAGCAATTTCGGCGTAGGTGAATGATTGGATGAAGCCCATGATCATCGACACCGTCCAGATCAGGAAGGCAAGCTTTCCGGTTGTCCCCGCGATGCCTCCGATCGAGAATAGGACAAGAGCAGGTACACCGCTAGCGACCCAGAACGCGCCCGTCCAGTTGATCGAACGGTGAAGCGAGGGCGTATCGCTGCGCTCCGCATGACTGATAGAACTCATTGTTTCATCCCCAGATTATGACTGTTGCCTACATCTATCGCGATACTGCGATTCCGGCCGGACCCTGATTGCAGACATCCCCGCAGCGCGCGTCGCAACGAAGTCGCCGACACCACCCCGATCCATCCCCGACGGTTTGAGACGGGAAACCCGAACCAGATCGGTCGCAGATCACGATCACCGGATTACGAAATGACACACATAATATACTCAATGTCAAAATCTTTTCGCGACAAGAAAATGAACTTGCCGCGAAATGACGGGTTCCGAGTCCCCAAGCCGGATCGTGCTGCAAGGCGCTGAACGTATCGCGCCCGACCGTGTATCAACGTCGTCGATGGTGTGCGCGGACCAAAAGGCAAGTGCCGGAAATACTTCCCCTTGCGAAAAAATGTTACCTGTGAATACTTGTTTACATGATTGAGGTTGGATGCGGGGCAGTAAAATCCATGTCTTGCGGCGAACCATTTGGAAAGGCGGAACACATGATGAGAGTAGCAATCATCGGCGCGGGTCCGAGCGGGTTAGCGCAGTTGCGCGCGTTCGAATCAGCAAAGACGGCCGGACATGACGTTCCCGAACTCGTCTGCTTCGAAAAACAGGATAATTGGGGCGGCCTCTGGAATTACACATGGCGCACCGGTCTCGACGAATATGGCGAACCTGTGCACGGGAGCATGTACCGCTATCTCTGGTCGAACGGTCCGAAGGAATGCCTCGAATTTGCCGACTATTCCTTTGAAGAGCATTTCGGTCGCCCGATCCCCTCCTATCCGCCGCGCGCCGTCCTTCATGATTACATTGTCGGCCGGGTCAAAAAGAGCGGTGTTGAAAAATATGTCCGCTTCCGGACCCCCGTTCGGAACGTCACTTATGACGACAGGATCGGCAAATTCAATGTCACCTCGAAAGACCTGAAAAATGACATCCAGACAACCGAGCAGTTCGATTATGTCGTCGTGGCATCCGGCCACTTCTCGACGCCAAATGTGCCCGAATTCGAAGGTTTGCGCATGTTCCCGGGCCGTGTCATGCATGCGCATGATTTCCGGAGTGCCGACGAATTCACCGGCAAACGGCTACTGTTGATCGGTGCCAGCTATTCCGCTGAAGATATCGGCGTCCAGTGCTACAAATACGGCGCAAAGTCGGTCACCTTCAGCCACCGGACCAAGCCGATGGGGTTTGCATGGCCGGAAGGCTTCAGGGAAGTCCCGCTGCTGACAAAGCTTGTCGGCAAAGTGGCACACTTCAAGGACGGATCGACGCAGGAAGTCGATGCCATCGTTCTCTGCACCGGTTATCTCCACCACTTCCCGTTCCTGCCCGATGATCTCCGGCTCAAGACGAATAACCGGCTCTATCCGCTGAACCTCTACAAGGGCATCTTCTGGGAAAACAACACCAGGCTCATGTATATCGGCATGCAGGACCAATATTACACCTTCAACATGTTCGATGCGCAGGCCTGGTACGCGCGCGACGTGATGATGGGCAAGATCAAACTACCATCCACTCAGGAAATGCACGCCGACACGCTGAAATGGCGCGAGATGGAAGAGAAGGTCGCGGATCCTGAAATGGGTATCGATTTCCAGACGGAATACATGCGCGATCTTCTGGCGCCGACAGATTATCCGCGCCTCGATATCGACAAGGTCGCAGCCCTGTTCAAGGAATGGGAGCACCACAAGGTCGAGGGCATCCTCACCTACCGTGACCACTCCTATCCGTCGGTCATCACAGGCAACATGGCACCGGTTCACCATACGCCGTGGATGAAGGCGATGGACGACTCGCTGGAAGCCTTCCTCGCGACAAAATAATCGACAATCTTCGAGAGCGTATTGCTTTCTGAACGCACCCCAAAAAGCCTCCGGTTAAACGCCGGGGGCTTTTTAGTGAAGTAAGCCTCGCAAGGCAGTTTCATGAATCAGCAGCTATGGGTTAAGAGCATTTCATGATCATCCGAAGGATTAACACTCATTGATTGCAACGTCGGCCCGGCGTCTTCTCCTGCGGATGCGGAATCTCGTGCGTTTCTACGCCCGGGAGTGCCCGACCCTTGCCGCCGCCATCGCCTATCAGATGATGATGGTCTTTTTTCCCGGCCTTCTGCTGGTCAAGTCGCTGAAGGAATGGTTCGGCGTCAAACCCGTGCCGCGCTTTTCTCCGATCTACACGGAGATCGACGTCCCGAACTCCATCGAAACATTGGTCAACGGCTTTCTCAAGAGCGCGCAGGGTTTGACTGGCATGGGCAAGCCCATTGCCGGCATAGTGCTCGTGCTCTTGGTGCTCAACGGCCTGTCGCGGGTGTTTTCCGAATACTACAACGCGTCAGCGCTTCTCTTTGATAAGAACAAATCATTTCTGCGCAACCGGATCGTTGGCGGCATCGCCTCCGTCTTCGTGCTCGTCTGCGCCATCGGCGTCTTTCTCGCGCTCAACGGCCCATTGGTCTCGCAGCAACCGCATATTTTGAAAAATTACGGCACATTTATCTCAGTAGCGAGCACCTGTGTGTCGTTCCTCGTACTCACTGCAAGCGTTGCGATCTTGCTCACCTTCGTCGCACGGAGGGAACTCTCCAAGCGCGCCATATGGGGCGGTGCGATCATGACGGTCACCGGGTGGATGCTCGCGTCATTCCTGTTCCTTCAGCTCGACTTCTACTTTGCCGTCCAGCAGAAATTCTACGGCGTCGGCGCGGCGATCATCACCTTGCTGCTCTGGTTCTATGTCACCGCCTTCATGCTGTTGTTCGGACTCGGATTCGCCTTTTTCGTCGTGGAAGGAAAGCGTGAACGGCGTCTCGACAACGGACCCATCCCACTGCCCGAAAGCGCCACGTGACCATCAGGCGGTCGCCGCCCATGATCGTCTTGACGGTTCGTCGGACGCAATAGGAAAAGCCCGGGGATCTGGCCGGTCAGTGCCGCGCCGTTCGTCGAGAGGCGCGAACGGTAATCGTTCCACTTCTTGCTGAGGACGGAATTGCCCTCTAAACTGTCTCGTTACGTTCTCGATCATGCCATTTCCGAACCATAGGCTCCCCCGCACAATGTCAGGAAACCGAAGCAAAACTTCAGCAACATACGGCATTCTGCAAAATGTGCACGTCGATAACCTGTCAGAACCAGTTTTCTGCGCCGAGAAGGATAATATCACCCTCAATTTTACACATGAGGCCATTCGCAGTTTCCGCATTCAGGCCGTTCATCCGGCCTTTATCGGAACCATCGTCGCAGATCGCTGGGCACCCGATTTCGCCGAGTGCGATATGTCCTCCGACCCCGTCTTTGCCGCCGAGCCAAAGCGCGTCACCTTTTTCGAGACGCCTGATCTTTGGCTGACGGGATTGACCTACCCATCTTTCTGGCGACCGAACACAGTACCGGTCCGCATCGGTGAAACAATCATCGAGGGCTTGCACCTCGTTCAGCTCTGGGTGCGCCATCAGGAACGCGCCGAAGAAGTTTTCGTTGTCTACCCGCCCGACGGATATTGTCGGGCCCGGCCCCTGCCCCCGCCCCATCTGCGCTGGACGGCCTATGGCAGCTCGTTTCTCGTCGGACCGGTCGAGACACAGATCAGGCCGATTGTCGCATTCAAGGGCATCTCGTTCGAGCCCTCAACACGCGCATTCACATTCGAGTTCGACCGCGGCGGCAGCGCGACAGTGGTGCTGACGTCGCTCGACACCGACAGGATCATCCTCGATATCGCGTTTGACGGACGGACAACAGATCATCCCTTCGCGGCACTCCGCTCCATGAACACGATGGAAATCAATTGTGATGTCGCCCATGTCGGCTGGCATTCAAAAACCGAGAAGGGCTGGAACGAGGCTCCGATCATGACCTTTCAAGGCGGCTCGGCTTCCGAGCTTTGGGCCGGACGCAAAATCGCCTCGCGCCACAATACAAGCGCGCCCGATATGGTCTTCTCAAGATTCCGGGCCTGATCACCGAAGGTCCCGCGCTCAGGCCGTCGCGATATAGGTGCGCATCGCATCCGTTTCCGCTTCAATCTCGGCAAGCCTTTGTTTGACGACATCACCGATTGAGACAATGCCGCAGAGTTCGGTCTCGTTGAGCACCGGCATATGGCGGAAGCGGCCATTGGTCATCGCGTCCATCACCTCAACGAGGGGCGTCTCGGGCGAACAGTACGTGAAATCGGCGGTCATATGAGTCAGAACACTGTCACCCAGCGCCTCGGGTCCCCGCATCATGGCGCGCAGAATATCACGCTCCGAAAGAATACCGCGCAGGGCCCCGTCCGGATCGACAACAGGAACCGCACCGATACGTTTCAGTCCCAGAACCTGAACCGCATCGTCGAGCGTCGCTTCCGAGCCGATCATTTCAACATGGAAGCCTTTTTCGGCCAATATGTGATGTACCGTCATGCTTACCTCCCGGTCGGCTTTGAAGTTTCTGACTGTCAATGCGCGACGGGTGCGAATGGTTCGGCCGGGGGACACGGAATTCGAGACGATCGATCAGGTGGCAATCGCCGCCATAAAGCGGATCCGTCGATGACAAGGTTTTACTGGTTCTCCGTCAGCGCGCACGATACCCGAGCCATAGCGCAAATCCGCTCGCACCGATCAGCAGCGGCACGATAAGATACCCCAGAAAAAGTCCGAAATTGTCTGCCAAGGCTCCCAGAACCAGCGGCGTGAAAATGATGGCCGATCCGGTTGCCATCGAGATACGGGCTGCGGCCCGATTTTGGGCATCGGGAGCGGCCGCAAGTGCCAAGGTCATCACAGTCGCATAGAGATTGGCAATGCCAAGCCCCGTCACAATGAGCCCCAAAAGTGTCAGCCACGCCATCGGCGAGAGCCAGAATATGAAGAATCCAATCAGTGTCAGACATAGTGACATCAGGGCAAGGCGAAATTCCCCGACGCGGCGGATCAGGACGGTTCCGGCGATCCGGCCAGACAACATGCCGACGGCAAAGCCGATCGATCCCAGAACAGCATTGTCCCGTGCGAACCCGCCGACTTTTTCCAGAAAACTCGCGCTCCAGACACCGAAGCAGAATTCAATTCCGACGGACAGGCCCAGAAGCGTCCAATACGCCCAATAGGCCTTGCCGAGCCGGGCCGACGATGCCCGCGAAGTCGATCGACTGTCTCGCAACGAGACACCGCGAAAGGCTATCGCCGAACCGATCACAATGAACCAAGCAACCAGACCGACGCCACGCCAACCGCCGGTCGAGGCCGCCGCCCAAACCAGAAGCGGAGCCGCAAGCGCTCCGAGATAGCTGAACAGGTTTGACTCCGCAAAGGCCTGACTGCGCCGTTCGCCATGAACATCTGACAGAATCAGGGGCACATAGACCACGATCATCGAGCCGATCAGCCCCATGAACCCGGCTGCGAGGATGCTCATAATCGGAACAGGTGCAAGCACGATACACGAAAAGCCCAGCGCCAGACTGAGCGCCGACAGGGCGACCGCCGCCTTCCGGCCCAGTTTTCGCTCAATGGGGCCGCAGATAAAGCCCGCTGCCATCATGCCGATTGCAAAGACACTGGTGTGCAGTGCGCCCTCCGCATAGCTCAGTTCCATCTCCGCCCGCAAGAACGGCATGATCGGGCCGATCAGCGTCACCTGCAGCGTCAACAGCGCAAGCATGACATAGGACCCCCACGTCACGCGATCACGCCGGAACGGGACCTGAGCCTCTGTCATTCGGAAAATCAGCAATCTTGATGGAGAATGGTGGGCGCTGTAGGGTTCGAACCTACGACCCGCTGATTAAGAGTCAGCTGCTCTACCAACTGAGCTAAGCGCCCATCAAAACGAAAGCGCGGAACACCCCGCGCCTCTGCTGACTAGCAAAGGCCGGAGCGCGATGCAAGCACGAAAGCGGATCGCGGTGCGCTCACGACGAGAACCACATCGGAATTGCGCCGTTCACACCGCCCGCATCATTTCCCCGCGGCCCTTCTGGATCTTCATCATCAGCTTGTTCAGCGCCCCGAGATAGGCCCGGGTCGATGCAACCAGCGTATCCGGATCAGCCGCTTTCGCCGTGACCGAACGCCCGTCCTCGCCGAGCCTCACCGACACTTCCGCCTGCGCGTCCGTCCCCTCGGTGACCGCGTGAACCTGATACAGTTCCAGCTGTGCCTCGTTCGGCACCAAAGCCTTGATTGCGTTGAAGCACGCATCCACCGGCCCGTTGCCAGACGCCTGGACCGTCCGGTGATGACCGTCAATATCGAGCGTCAGCGTCGCCAGTTGCGGCCCCTGTGTCCCGCAAATCACGGTAAGAGACTCCACCTTGATCCGGTCCTTCCCGGTATCGATCTCGTCACCCACCAACGCCTCGATATCCTCGTCATAGACATGCTTCTTGCGATCGGCGAGATCCTTGAACCTATTGAACGCATCTTCAAAGGCGTTTTCACCGAGTTCGAACCCCAATTCCTTGAGCTTGTCGCGGAACGCCGCCCGCCCCGAATGCTTGCCCATCACGAGCGAGGTTTTAGAGACACCCACGCTCGCCGGCGTCATTATTTCGTAGGTCTGCGTATTCTTCAGCATCCCGTCCTGATGAATGCCGCTTTCGTGCGCAAACGCGTTCCGGCCGACAATTGCTTTGTTGTACTGCACCGGGAAGGATGTAACAGCCGAGACGAGCTTGGAGGCCCGCGTCAGCAAGGTCGCTTCGATCCCCGTCGCGTAGGGCAGCACATCGCCGCGCGTCTTGATCGCCATCACGACTTCTTCCAAAGCCGCATTGCCCGCGCGCTCGCCGAGCCCGTTGATTGTGCACTCGATCTGCCGCGCGCCACCCTCGAGACCGGCAAGCGAATTCGCCACCGCAAGCCCCAGATCATCATGGCAATGCACCGAGAAGATCGCCTTGTCCGAATTCGCAACTCGCTCACGCACCTGCCGGAACATGTCGCGATATTCGTCCGGCGTCGCATACCCCACCGTATCCGGCAGGTTGATCGTCGTCGCACCCGCCTTGATCGCCGCATCCACACAGCGGCACAAATATTCAATCGGCGTGCGCGTCGCATCCATGGCCGACCACTCGACATCCGGCACAAGCCCGCGCGCACGCGCCACCGTTGCCGAAATAATCGCCAGCACCTCTTCCTCGGTCTTCTTCATCTGGAATTCGAGATGGATCGGCGAGGTCGAGACAAAGGTGTGGATGCGCGGCCTGGCGGCGTGCTTCACAGCCTCGCCTGCCCGGTCGATATCGGCATTGATGGCACGGGCAAGCCCCGCCACCGTTGCGCGCTTGATCCGCTTCGCAATCTCCGAGACAGCCTCGAAATCGCCATTCGACGCAATCGGAAACCCCGCCTCGATAATGTCGACGCCCATGAGATCCAGCAAATCGGCTACTTCGAGCTTTTCCTCGAGCGTCATGGACGCGCCGGGCGATTGCTCGCCATCGCGCAACGTAGTGTCAAAAATAATAACGCGGTCTTTATCTGAATGGGTGGTCATCTCTTGTTTTCCTTCTTCCAGTCGCCCCGGCTGCTGAGCAGTCACAAGGGGCATGTGCCGTTTGGTTTTCTGAGAACCTCCCCTGAGCGCCCAGGCAATGCCCGGCCGGCCCTCAGGGGTTGGTAAGAAGAAGGAGGCCCAGCGCAAGGCCAGCAGACCCCTGCCGCGCCGTGAAGATGCGCGTCAAAGGCTCGGCAAGAGTGGCAAATGGGGCCACGGCGAAGGTTCCCGTCTCTCGATCAACCGGCCTCACCCTAGCGCGATCCGATTAATCTTTTCTGTTGATACGGAAATGATACGGAAATCTAGCGCCTGAAGCAAGTCTCTGCTTGCCGCCTGTCACCACGCTAATCCGCAATACTTTCCATAATTTTGAATCGAAATACGCAAATTCCTGCCACGATTGCTCAATATTTTCCATGTAGTGTCAAATCATGCCGCATTGGCATGAGAGCAGGAACAGCGTCATGGAAATCAGCAGCCTATCCGCAGTACTTCCCGCACGTCCCGTTACCCGTCAGGGTGATGGCCGTTCACCCGAAGATGCGACGCAAGCACAACGTCAGGCAATGATGCAGCAGGCAAACGCAGCGCTCGAGATGCAGAACAAGCGTGACGAAGCGAAACAGCAAAGTACTGCCGCATCGGGATCGCGCCCCATGGGCGCTAGTTCGACCTTCAGCATCTACGCCTGAGGCGTCAAAGCCGCTCGACAGAAAAACGCAGGTTGGGTGCCACAAACACCCCCTGCGCTTCAATAAGCTGAAGCTCCTGTTTGCCGCTGGCCGCCGTTACTTCGAGCAGGTCATACACCGAGGCTGCAGCCAGCCGCATCGCCTCGGCGGGGTAACCTGTTCGGAGACAATGCGCCAGAAACAGCGCCGCCGTCACATCGCCGGCGCCATTCGGGCGAATGTCCAGCTTTGGCGTTCTGAGGCGCCAGAGTGACGCGCCATCGGAAACAAGCATATCGAACGCGTCGGGCGGAGTGTCCGGCATCAGCGCGGAGGTAACGAGCACGATGCCCGGTCCCGCCCGATGCATCGCCTCGATCGCCCGCCGCATCGAGGCCAAATCGTGGCAGACAATCCCCGTCAGCGCCTCGAACTCAAACAGGTTCGGCGTGATAATATCCGCTCTCGGCACAACATGATCGCGCATGAACCCGGGCACATCGGGCCGCACAAAAATGCCCTTGCCGACATCCCCGAGCACCGGATCGCAGCAATAGAGCGCTTCGGGATTGGCGGTCTTCACCCGCTCCACCGCCTCCAGAATGGCACCGCCAATCTCGATTGATCCCAGATATCCCGAGAGCACCGCCTCGCACGTCGCAAAATCCGACCGCTCCGAAATCCCCGCGACAATATCCGCGATGATCGCCGCATCAAAAACCCGCCCCTTCGGCGCCCCATACCCCGTATGCGCCGCAAATTGCACCGTATGCACCGGCCACACCTCGAAGCCGAGACGCTGCAGTGGAAATACCGCGGCGGAATTTCCGACATGGCCGTAAGCGACATGGGACTGGATGGAGAGAATTGGCATGAAAGAGGCTTAAAAGGAGAGGATGGACATTGCAAGCCCGTTTGCTTTACGACGCCAGACGCGCGCCCACTGACCTTTCCTCACCAAAAAGCCCTTGTTGAAAATAACCTAGCTATACGTCTAGGTTTATGATAGACTCTTCAAGTGCCAACCGTTTTAACCCTTCGAAATATCCGCATCATGATCTACCCGAACGATCACCCGCCTCCACATGTCCACGCACTCAAACGAGACGGAGCGCGCGCTAAGTTCGACCTGAACTATCCGGATGGCCCTGTTGTCTTGGTCCAACAAATCGGGTTCCGCCTGTCGGTGATCGCTGAAATGGGTGAAGCGATCGCGAATAATTTAACCGATATCTATCATCGATGGAGAGCGCTGCATGGCTGAATTCAAAGCTCCGACCGAACAAGAATTCGAATTGATCACACGCAAAACGGCGCGGCGCATGAAGCATCAGCTCCTCGCCGTGACCGCCCGATATGACCCGCGCAGCAGGAATGTGATGATCACGTTGAATACGGGCGCAATTGTCGGGTTCCCGCTCGCTTTCCTTCCGGGTCTTGAGCGGGCAACGCCAGACGATTTACGCAAGATCGAGATTGAGGGCGGCGGCTATGGCCTTCATGTTCCGCGTCTTGACGCTGATGTCTCCATTCCAAGCCTGTTGGCCGATCATCTTGGTTCATCCCTCATGAAACGCGCCATTAGCCGGGCCACCGCATCCAAAGCCAATGGCCGTCTTGGTGGCAGACCAAAAAAGCCGTTAGCGGCTTGAGTGTCGAGACAAAAAATCCCGCCGAAGCGGGATTTTTCAATCGCAAAAGGGCTCAAGCCCAAATAATCAGTTCTTCGCCTTGTCGACGAGCTTGTTCTTGGCGATCCATGGCATCATGGCGCGGAGCTTGCCGCCCACTTCTTCGATCTGATGCGCATTGTGCCGCGCGCGGACGGCCTTGAACGAGGTCTGGTTGACCTTGTTCTCAAGCATCCAATCGCGCGTGAATTTGCCGGTCTGAATGTCGTCCAGAACGCGCTTCATCTCCGCCTTTGTCTCGGACGT
Source organism: Hyphomicrobiales bacterium (assembly GCA_046092445.1). Classification (GTDB taxonomy): domain Bacteria; phylum Pseudomonadota; class Alphaproteobacteria; order Rhizobiales; family Beijerinckiaceae; genus CAIUPE01. The sequence goes on from JBJTDR010000017.1 coordinate 45,329, forward strand.
GATGATCCGCGGGCCGGTGACGTATTCGCCATATTCCGCCGTGTTCGAGATCGAGTAATTCATGTTGGCAATCCCGCCTTCATAAATCAGATCAACGATCAGCTTCACTTCGTGCAAGCACTCGAAATACGCCATTTCCGGCGCATAGCCCGCTTCCACCAGCGTCTCAAAACCAGCGCGGATCAGCTCAACCAAACCGCCGCAGAGCACAACCTGCTCGCCGAACAAATCGGTTTCGCATTCCTCCTTGAACGTCGTCTCGATAATGCCTGCACGACCGCCACCATTGGCCGAGGCGTAGGACAGGCCAAGGTCATGCGCATTGCCCGTCGCGTCCTGATGAATCGCGATCAACGTCGGCACGCCGCCGCCCTTCTGGTATTCGGAGCGCACCGTATGCCCCGGGCCCTTCGGCGCAACCATCAGCACGTCGAGATCCTTGCGCGGCTCGATCAGGTTGAAATGGACATTGAGACCATGCGCGAAGAGCAACGCCGCGCCCTTTTTCATGTTGGAATGCAATTCGTCGCGGTAGATATCGGCCTGCAATTCGTCCGGCGTCAGCATCATGACGACATCGGCCCATTTCGCGGCTTCCACAACCGTCATGACCTTCAAGCCCTCGACCTCGGCCTTCTTGACCGTCGGGGAACCGGCGCGCAATGCCACGGCGATATTTTTCACACCGCTGTCGCGCAGGTTCAGCGCATGGGCATGGCCCTGCGAACCGTAGCCGACAATGGCGACATTCCTGCCCTTGATGAGATTCACGTCGGCGTCACGATCATAATAGACACGCATGTAGAAGGCTCCCTGAAGTGCGATATTTTACACGAGTGAACAGCGATTAAGCTTCGGAAGCGCGATGGTCAAGCACGAAGGCCGAAATCGGCCGGTTCACGGGATCAGTTCACGGATAAAGGGCAGCGTCGACAGCAGCAGGAGCACCGCCATTCCGACGTTAAAGATCCTCAATCGCGCAGGAACCGACAGAAATCCGCGCAATGCGACACCAAAACCCGCCCAACAACTCACACTCGGAAGATTTATAACACCGAATGTACCCGCAACCACAACAACGCTGAGATAATACATTTCGGGGACCGTGTAGAGCGTCGTCGCTGTCAATGCCATCGCCCACGCCTTCGGATTGATCCACTGGAACAACGCCGCCTCGATAAACGTCATCGGCCGCGCCTTCGCATCCCCTGAACCGAGCGACCCGCTGGAAGCGAGCTTCCACGAAAGCCAGACCATGTAAACGAGCGCGAGAACTCTGAGAGCATTGAACACGATCGGAAACAGCGTCAGCACCGCGCCAAGGCCGAACCCGACAAGCGCAACCATCGCGGTGAAGCCGAACGCAATACCCAGCATATGCGGGAAGGTCTGCCTGAACCCGAAATTTACTCCCGAGGCAAGCAGCATCAGATTATTCGGCCCGGGTGTCACCGAGGTCACAAAGGCATAAAGCGCCAGCGCGATGAGGGATTCATGTGTCATCGGATGCGATCTTGAAAATGCCCATTAATAGGCCGAGAACTTCACGTACCGCGTACAAATCGGCATCCGGAACGCGGGCAATAAAATCAAAAATCCGCGACTGCCGCTCAATCGCACGAATTTGATCAGTCAATATGACACCGGAAATTGGCAGACCATCAGATAGCCTTACCTCCGTTTGCCACCCCCTCGCCCGCGAAGAGATCGGACAAACAATCACACGATTGGACCGAGAATTGTAAAAATTCTCGGAAACAATCAATACCGGACGACGGCCTCCCTGCTCGGTCCCCCGATAGCCATCAAGATCCGCCCAATGAAGATCGCCGGTCTCAAGAGGCACGCTTTTTTCCAGTATGCTTGTTCGACCCGGGGTCACGTCGCGAATATTCATCATCAATCAATTCTGAACCGCGGTCCGGTCCCCAATTAACTGTTTCTGACTGCCCCGCGAGACCAAACTCATCCATACTCTTAATGAGTTCTTCCAATTTCAACTGCGATGGCTTGTTTGCCGATGTAATGCGAATAACGCGGTCTGCGACATTCATCTCCGCCTCTGAACCGGGCACAAGCCGCATCTCGTCCATCACCGCCTTCGGCAGGCGTATGGCCGCGCTATTGCCCCATTTTGCAATCTTGATCCGCATGATGCGCCCCGTCTATCCGCTTCAAAATGTATCTACATTGTAGATCATTTTTACAAGACGCGCAAACGCAATCCGCCGTCAAAACGCCGCCACACCGCGTGCCATCGCTGCAATTCCGGTCCGGGAGACTTCCGCCAGGCCAAGCTCCGACACCGCCCGCAAATAGCGCTCAATCTCTTCGCTCGTACCCGTCAGTTCGAATACGAACGAGTTGAGCGTTGCATCAACCGTCCGCGCACCGAAAGCCGCTGCAAGCCTCAGCGCCTCGCTCCGCGACTCGCCCTTGCCGACGAGCTTCACAAGCGCCAGTTCCCGCTCGATCGCCTCGCCTTCCGTCGTCAGGTCAACAACGCGATGCACCGGCACAAGCCGGTCGAGCTGGTGCTTGATCTGCTCGATCACCATCGCCGTTCCGGTTGTCACAATCGTGATCCGCGACACATGCTTCTCATGCTCCGTCTCGGAGACGGTCAGGCTCTCGATATTATACCCCCGGCCGGAAAAGAGCCCGGCAATGCGCGCCAGCACACCCGGCTCATTGTCCACCAGGACGGCAAGCGTGTGGCGGGCGGGAATGCTGGAAACAGGGGCATCGGAATAGTGCGATTTCATCGGAATGATCTTTCAGACTGGAACGGATTTACAAGATTAAGGCCGGAACGGGCCAATAGGCGCTTCATCAATTTCATCATGCGCGACAATCCACGGCTCCTGCATCGCATCTTTCTGCCATGCCGAGAAGCTCGCCGTGTCCATCACCGCATCCATATAGCGGCGAATGTGGGGGGCAACTGCAATCGAATAACTCTGAAAGCGCGTCACAACCGGCGCATACATCGCATCCGCCGCGCAGAACGCCCCGAAGAGAAACGGCCCCTGCCCGCCAAACCGCGTCAGCGCATCCGTCCAAAGCTTCGTGATCCGCGCCACATCCTTTGCAACAAGCTCGCCACGGTCGATTTGAGCATAGCGCTTGCGCAAATTCATCGGGCACGCGCCCCTGATCCCGCGAAATCCGGCGTGCATTTCATTCGAGATGACCCGCGCAAAAGTCCGCGCCTTAATCTCGCGCGGCCAGACATGCTTGTGCGGAAACCGGTCAGCGAGATATTCCATAATCGCGAGCGACTCCCAGACGGTCACCTCCCCGTCCACGAGGATCGGCACCGTATTCCCCGCCTGATAGGCGTTCACACGCGGACGGAACTCGGGCGTATCAAGCGGGATCAAATCCTCCTCGAACGCGATACCAAGCTCCGTCATCAAAATCCATGGCCGGAGAGACCACGACGAATACGCCTTGTTCCCGATAGCAAGTTTCAAAGGCCCATCTCCTGAACAGAATTAACGCGAGGTCTAACACCGAGAGCCGACGACCGCTTGATGAAGGGCATATCCGATGTAACAAACGCGTCCGCATCCGATGATAAAGAAACATGAAGTGCATCAGGCAACTCAAGGCCTCCTTGGTTCCAGTTAAGCGCCTTCGCGACTGCATCAGACGGATAAAATGAAACATTCGGCATGGCCTGCAAGCGTCGAAATGCCAGCTCTATCTCATTGCGCGGCACGTTATAAACGGCGCGAAGCACCCACTCGCTTTCCAGTAATACCGTGGCTGTCACCAAAATGAGGTTATGTCTCATGACATCAAGAACTTTATCCTTCGACGGATCATCTCGCTCCGTTAGAAACGTCACGACGATATTGGTGTCCACCGAAATCATCGGCCCCATTCCTTTCGGAATAAAACCGCGATAGCCGCGTCTTCGTCCGCACGCGAAGGCATTGGCCCTCCGACTTTCAGGCAGCCCGCTACAGCATCGATTTCACTTTCAGTCGGCAAGCGAAGGGCCTTGCGCACCTGATGCAAGACGATGGCATCGTTCTCGACCCCAACCGACAATGTTGCACCTGCCTCAAGATGAAGACGGTCACGAATACTTTTCGGGATCACTACCTGTCCCTTGCTGGATACGCGTGTCGTTTCCACACCTTTTCTCCCGTAAAGTCCTCAATCCGTCACAAAAGTAAGACGGCAGTAAGATAAGCCTACACCTGTTGTGAGACAAGTCCCGTTAAACGAGCGCCTTGCCCTTCGCGTCGATCACATTGCCGATATCCTGATCACCGACATCCGTGAGATCGTTCAAAATCATCTCGTTATGCGCTTTGCCCGACGGTATCATCGGGAAACAATTCTCGGTTTTCGCGACAACGCAATCGAAAATCACCGGCCGCGGCGTATCGATCATTTCCATGATCGCATCATCGAGCTTGGCCGGATCCGAGCAGCGAATACCGACCGCGCCATAGGCCTCCGCGAGCTTCACGAAATCAGGCAGCGAATCTGAGTAGCTCTCCGCGTAGCGCCCGCCATGCAGCAATTCCTGCCATTGCCGCACCATGCCCATATACTCATTGTTGAGAATGAAAATCTTGACCGGCAAACGATACTGCACCGCCGTCGACATTTCCTGCATATTCATCAGAATCGACGCCTCGCCCGCAATATCGATCACCAACGCCTTCGGATTCGAAAGCTGCGTGCCGATCGCCGCCGGCAATCCGTATCCCATCGTCCCGAGACCGCCCGACGTCATCCAGCGATTGGGCTCCTCGAACCGGAAATACTGCGCCGCCCACATCTGGTGCTGGCCCACTTCGGTCGTGATATAGGGGTCGCGATCCTTGGTCAGCGCATAGAGCCGCTCAACCGCATATTGCGGCTTGATGATGCTGTCGGAGCCGCGATAGGCGAGGCAATTCTTCGCCCGCCATGTGCCGATCTCATCCCACCACGCGCCGATTCGGGTCCGATCCGGCTTCGGGAGCAGGGCTTTCCACTCCGCCACCATATCACGCAACACGTTGCCGCAATCGCCTACAATGCCGATGTCCGTTTTCACATTCTTGTTGATCGAGGACGGATCAATGTCGACGTGGATTTTCTTCGAGTGCGGCGAAAACGCATTCAGCCGCCCCGTGATCCGGTCATCGAACCGCGCGCCGATGCAGATCATCACATCGCAATCGTGCATCGCCATATTGGCCTCATAGGTACCGTGCATCCCGAGCATGCCCATCCATTGCGGATCAGCCGCCGGATAAGCCCCCAGCCCCATCAAAGTCGATGTGATCGGAAAGCCCGTCAACCGCACGAGTTCACGCAGCATTGCCGAAGCCTCGTGGCCGGAATTGATCACCCCGCCGCCCGTATAAAAAATCGGCTTTTTTGCCTGCGCCATCAGCACAACCGCCGAACGGATTTTTTCGATATCGCCTTGCACGCGCGGACGATACGTCTTGTGCTGGTTGTCCTTCGGACGCTCATAGGTGCCGAGCGCGAATTGCACATCCTTCGGAATATCGACCACCACGGGCCCCGGGCGGCCATTTGCCGCGACATAGAACGCCTCATGCAGGATACGCGGCAGATCATCCACCGAACGCACCAGATAATTATGCTTCGTGCAGTGGCGTGTAATGCCCACCGTGTCGCATTCCTGAAACGCATCCGACCCGATCAGATGCGTCGGCACCTGCCCCGTAATGCAAACCAGCGGGATGGAGTCGAGCATAGCATCGGTCAGTCCGGTCACCGCATTGGTCGCGCCGGGACCAGATGTCACGAGCACGCAGCCGACCTTGCCGGAGGAGCGCGCATACCCCTCAGCGGCGTGAACGGCAGCCTGCTCGTGCCGCACCAGAACATGCTTCAACTTGTCTTGCTGGAACATCGCATCGTAAATCGGGAGAACTGCCCCGCCCGGATAGCCGAAAATGTGCTCTACACCCTGATCCAGCAATACCTTCAGCACCATCTCCGCGCCGCTCATTTGCTTTGTCATCGCCAGTCTCCCGCCTCGCTCCATGTGTCCGTATGGTGCAGTTGAGTGTAGATCAATAAAAAAGCCCCTCGGAGGGGCTTCAGGATAAGCGTCAGGTCCAGGCTTCCGGTCCTAAAGACCGTCCCGCTCCTGACGCCCCGATACTACAATCAACGTGCCGCGCATTATGCGCTCCCTTCCTGCTTTGGCAAAAAGCTAATCTCGAACGTGCGACGCGTCAAGTACCAATCTGAGAATTCGGGATTGACGGGTCAGACATTCCGAAGGCGGAACGTCATCCGCATGCGAGGCCGTGATAGATCACTGACGTGTTGCCTGCCACGATCCGCTCAGACACCGTCGCGCACACTGCACCATTCTGACTCGTCCTGCCGGTCACGACCATGTGTCCGGATCCGTTGCCCGCCTGCCAGGTCAACTCCTCGCCAGTATCGAACATATGGGCTTTCATCAGTGTCACACGACGAACAAGTTTCGCCCGATCATCAAGAACCGAAAGCACGCTGGCCAATTTCGGCGCAGCAATCACGAAACTCACATTCAATGTTACCGCCCTCGTTCCGGCACGCGCAGCCGATATCGAAAACATCAACACCACAAGAACATGAACGCAACTGACAAACACGATACGCATGACAGAAGGATATCATGTTACAACTTTAAAGCGATTAAAATTTAATATGCAACTTTACGGATAGAATTTGCGCTTTGATCGAGACTTCAGACGTGACCAGAATGCGTCAGACACCTGCCAGCAAGACGGTCCTCGGCCGCTGGCGACAAGCAACTCCTCCGCCTGCTCAGGCCGCACCCACATAAAACTCGGCGCCTGATGCCTGAACCATGTGTGCTGCCGCTTCGCATAGTGCCGCGTATCAGCCTTGCCGATCGCTGCCGCCTCAGCAAGGCTGATCTCACCGCGCAAATGCCGCATCAGGGCGGGCACGCCATGCGCGCGCATCGCGGGCAAAGCGGGATCAAGCCCGCGCTCCATCAACGCCCGCACCTCGTCAAGCGCGCCGCCTGCAAGCATCAGATCAAACCGCGCATCAATCCGCTGCCGCAGTACATCGCGATCCGGAGCAAGAAAGAAAGCCCGGCATTCAGCCGCTCCGAATACCTGCCCCGAACGTGCGGCCCGTAAGTCGATCATCGACTTGCTCGTCGCCATAAACACCTCGAGCGCCCTTAAATTACGCTGCGAATCTCCCGGTTTCAATGTCGCCGCTGTCGCCGGATCAATTGCCGCGAGCCGGTCATGGATCTCCGCAGGAAGCCGCCCCTCGGCCCAGCCCCTGAGTTCCGCACGCAGCACATCGGGTACCGCAGGAATATCGGAAAGCCCTTCGAGAAGCGCTCTGAAATAAAGCCCGGTCCCCCCGACAATGATCGGCAAACGTCCGTCCGCTTCAAGTTCAACAACCGTCTGCCTCACGTCATCAAGCCAACGCGCGACAGAATAATTCACCGCCGCATCGACATGCCCGAACATGACATGCGAACACTGTGCCTCTTCCTCAACCGTCGGGCGCGCCGTAATCACCCGGAGATCGCGGTAAACCTGCATCGAGTCCGCATTCACTACGACGCCGTTCAATTTTGTGGCCAGCGTCATCGCCAGTGCCGATTTTCCGCTCGCAGTCGGTCCTGCGATAAGAAGTGCGCGATAACCGCCTAGTGTCACGTTTCTCTATCCTGTATATGGAGCATCATGATCGAACTCGTTGCCACGCTCGTGTCCAAAAGGGAAGCCAAGGCTTTGACAGAAAGCCTGCTGGCAAAGCTGGCGCCTATCGTGCCGCAACCCGTTCGTGTTGTACAATTGGAGCGCCATATCGCTGCTGACCTGATCTTCCCGTCCGAAGAGGGAGCGTCCGCCGGGCTGATTGAAGCCGGTCTCAGACAGGCGCTCGGGAATGAGCCAGTTGATGTCATCATCCAGCCTTCCCTCCACCGCCAAAAGCGCTTACTGATCGCTGACATGGATTCAACCATGATCGAACAGGAATGCATCGACGAACTCGCCGATTTCGCCGGTTTTCGCGGGCAAGTCTCCGAGATCACCGAACGCGCCATGCGCGGTGAACTCTCTTTCGAGCCCGCTCTTCAGGAACGCGTCCGTCTTCTCAAAGGGCTCGACATCAAAATTGTTTCCCGCGTGATTACCGAGCGGATCACCCAGACACCTGGAGGTCGCACGCTTGTCATGACAATGCGTGCAAAAGGGGCGTACACTGCCCTCGTATCCGGTGGCTTTACCGTATTCACCGAACCTCTGTCGCTCGCGATTGGCTTCAACGAGCATCGCTCCAACACGCTCGAAATCGAAGCGGGCCTTCTCACCGGCGAAGTTCGACCGCCCATTCTCGGACGGGAAGCCAAACGCGACGCGCTCGTCGAACTCCGCGATCTCTTCTCACTCGCCCCGATCGATACATTGGCACTTGGCGATGGTGCCAATGATCTAGCCATGATCCAGGAGGCCGGGCTCGGCGTTGCTTGGCAGGCCAAAACAGCTGTCGCCGAAGCCGCTCATGCGCGCCTTCACCACAGCGACCTCACCGCCCTTCTCTATGCGCAAGGATATCCACTTCGCACATGGGTCGAATGATCCGGGCTATTCAACCCCATCTCTGCAAGATTTGCGGCGAATAATGCACCTCATCTCCGCAAATTGTGCGGCGATTATCTATTCAGCCTCTTTCACGAAAGATTTGGGAGGCAATTAATCCCCCCCTCACTCCAGCGGCAATGCCACAAACCGCATGTCGCCCTGCGCGCTGGATACGAGGAACAGTGCCGATTTCTTGCCCTCTTTCCTGAGCGCGGAAATCCGCTTCACCAGTGCGTCGGGCGTCTGCACCGCTTCCTGCTGTACTTCCGTGATCACGTCACCAGCACTGATTCGCTTGTCGCCCGCCGCCGAGTCGGGGTCCACCTTGGTGACCACAACGCCCTTCACACTTTCCTTGATCGAATAGCGCTTGCGCACCTCGTCCGTCATGTTCGACAATTCAAGACCAAGCGCCTTTTTCACCACCGGCGCATCCGGTGTAGGCCCACCATTTCCCTGCTGCGCCAGTTTCTCGCCATCTTCCAACCGGCCAAGTGTCACCCGCAAAGACTTTTCCTTGCCCTCCCGGATCACAACAACGTCAACTTCCTTACCCACTGCCGTCTGGCCGACAATCCGCGGCAAATCACGCGATTCCTTGATCTCCTGACCGTCAAACCGTATAATTACGTCGCCTGACAGAATACCGGCGGGCTTGGACGGGCCCTTCTCATCAACACCTGCAATCAATGCCCCGCGGGGTTCGCCAAGCCCGAGACTTTCAGCGATATTCTCATCAACGGGTTGGATGCGGACGCCCAACCATCCTCGGCGCGTCTCGCCATACGCGATCAGCTGCTCGACAACCGGACGCGCCATGTTCGACGGTACGGCGAACCCGATCCCGATCGAACCGCCCGACGGTGACAAGATTGCCGTATTCACACCGATCACGTCGCCATCCATATTGAACAGGGGTCCACCCGAGTTCCCTTTGTTGATTGCTGCATCGGTCTGGATATATTGGCCGTAGGATTGGTCGGAAATATCACGGTTCCTTGCCGAGACGATGCCCGCCGACACCGATCCACCCAGCCCGAACGGATTGCCGATCGCCATCACCCAGTCACCTATCCGCGACATATCGGAGTCGCCGAATTTGACAGCCGTCAGCGGCTTGTCCGGCTTAACGCGAAGCACGGCAAGGTCCACCTTCGGGTCCTTGCCGACAATGTCGGCCTTCAATTTCCGTCCATCCGTGAAAATCACGGTGATTTCGTCAGCGTCCCCGATGACGTGATTATTCGTCACGATGATACCGGCCGCGTCAATGACAAAGCCCGAACCCAATGAACTTGACCGGCGCTGCGAGGGCCTTTGACCATTTTCGCCCTTAGGGCCGAGAAATTCGTCGAAGAAATCCTGAAAGGGTGACCCGGGAGGCAATTGGGGCATCGGAACACTGCGCTCTTCCTCCGCCGGCGCATTCGTCGACGCCGAAATATTGACAACGGCATCGATCACCTGAACCGCAAGGTTGGCAAGAGTGTCGGGCCCCTTCGCCTGCGCGGACAGCGACACCAGCACGGTCGAGGCAACAAGAGGCAAGAGAACAAGCCGCCTTGCTTCAGAAAAAAACTCGGTCAAAAAACCCATCAATTACCCCGTTCTGATGCCGCACGCGTAACATACGACACTTTCAACGTCTCATGCCCGACGCGGTTCCTATCCAGCATCCCAGAAGAAGCGCACAATAAACACGAGCACCACGCCGAGCACCGCCCCGGCAAGACCAATCATCCGTGTCCCATTCTCGTCCATTGCAAGGATATCCCGCATCCGCGCCCTGACATAGCCCGGAAATCCCGCAAATATGATCCCTTCGAAGAAGAACCACAGACCGATCGCAACAAACATATCCGAGAAATCAACGATCATTGTCGCGAAACTCCACTCTTAATCGACGCCATTCACCGCTTCTTTCGTGGCAAAAGGATCGCGGAAATAACGCAGGAATTCCGAGTCCGGGCTCAGCAACATCCGCGTATCGCTCGCCCTGAACGAAGACTCGTAGGCCTGCATCGACCTGTAGAAGCCGAAAAAGTCCGGATCACGTCCGTAGGCCTCTGCCAGAATACTGTTTTTCTGTGCATCACCCTCACCGCGAACCTGTTCTGATGTCCGCGTCGCTTCGGCACGCAACACGACCACATCACGATCCGCCTTCGCCTTGATCGTTTGCGACAATTGCGACCCTTGCGCGCGGATATCAGCCGCCTCGCGCTGCCGCTCCGTCTGCATCCGCTGGAACACGGCCTGACTGTTCTGCTCCGGCAGATCAGCCCGGCGCAACCGGACGTCCACGACATTGATCCCAAGTCCCTGCGCCTGCCGGTTCACATCATCACGAATGCGCTGCATCAGGCCGGAGCGGTCCGTCCGGACCACCGCCGACAGCGATGCATCCGCCAAAATCGTTCTGACCGCAGAATTGACGATCGATGTCAGCCGCAGATTGGCCCCTGCAACGCTGTTCACACTCTGGAAAAATCGCAGCGGATCGGTGATCCGGTAGCGCGTGAACGCGTCCACCACGAGACGCTTCTGGTCCGCGGCGATCACCTCCTGCTGCGGTAATTCGAGATCCAGAATCCGCTTGTCGATGGTCACGACATTTTCGATGAACGGAACTTTGAAATAAAGCCCCGGCTTTTCAATCGGCGGACGTGCAATACTGCCGAACCGGAATACGAGCGCCTGCTCTGTCTGCTGCACTACGAAGGTAGCACTCATGAACACAACCAGCACGATCAGAAGCGCAATGCCTCCGACAAAACGAAGGGTACTGCTCATTTCACCGCTCCCGCTTGAGGCTTCTTCTGTAGTTCATTCAGCGGCAGATACGGCACGACGCCCTGCCCCAGCCCGTTCTGATCGACGATCATCTTGTCGCTGCCTGCAAGCACCCGCTCCATCGTTTCGAGGAACATGCGCTCGCGAATGATCTCCGGCGATTTCTTGTATTCGACATAAATCTGGTTAAACCGGCTTGCCTGACCGGTCGCTTCGGCCACAACACGCTCGCGATAGGCTTCCGCCTCCTGCTGGATTCGTGCCGCTTCACCGCGTGCCTCCGGTACCACCTTGCTGGCATAGGTCTCCGCTTCGTTTCGCGCACGATCCTGGTCCTGCCGCGCCGCCTGCACGTCACGGAACGCATCGATCACCTGCGCCGGAGGATCAACCTTCTGCAACTGAACAAGCCGGACAGACACGCCCGCGCCGTAGGAATTCAGTACATCCTGCATCAACTGCTTCACGTCCGCCTCGACCGGCCCGCGATCGGTTGTCAGGATTGCCTGAATATTTCTGCGACCGATCACTTCGCGCATCGCACTTTCCGCCACCGCTTTGATCGAGGTCTCCGGTTCCTGGATATTGAACACGAAATCGGCAGCCCGAGCCGGATCAACCTGCCACTGGACGGCGAAATCGATATCGACGATGTTCTCGTCACCCGTCAGCATCAGGCTTTCTTCAGGCACATCACGCACCGCGATCCGCCGCGCGCCATCGCCCCCGCGAAAGCCTACTTCCGTCGTATTCACCGTCGTCACGCTCGGCCGGATAACCGAACCGATCGGATAGGGCAGATTATAATTCAGGCCCGGCTGCGTCGAGCCGACATACCGCCCGAAAACGAGATTGAGACCGACCTCGTCCGGACGAACCGTGTAAAGTCCGCTCGCAAGCCACAGGACGATCGCACCGAGACCGACAATCGACAATCCACGCCCCCCAAAGGGGCCGCCTGAAAGCAGACCACGCAACCAATCCTGGCTGCGGCGCATCACGTCCTCCATATCCGGGCCGTCGCCGTTGCCGCCACCCGTCGGTCCCGCGCCCCACGGATTGGACTTCCGGGGACCCCACGGCCCGCCGCCGCCACTCTGGTTGCTCCAGTTCATTCAGCAATCCTCATCGTTCGTTTTGAAACCATCACACCCACAAATTCCTGATTGCAGATGGGCATTCCTTACAGCCGAGTCAACGGTTCAGACGTCAAAAACATCGAAACGACCTCTCTCAAACACGTTACGCCATGATTCTTTCATGGATGATGAAGGCGAAATCATGGTCATCTTCCGGTCCGGCAACATGTTCCTCATGAAATGTTACCGCGAACCGGCTCTCGTCAAAGTGCGGAAAAAACGCATCCCCCTCCGGTGCAGCCTTTACGCGCGTCAGAACGATCTTCGACACGAACGGCATCAACTGCGCATACACATCCGCCCCGCCCGCCACCGCGATTTCGTCGGCGCCCATTTTTTCGGCCAATTCCTCTCCAAGACGCAGCGCCTCGTCAATCGAACCCGCAACATGCACGCCCTCGGGCGCAAACCCCGTCTCGCGCGACAGCACAATATTCTCGCGGCCCGGCAGCGGCTTCCCGATCGATAAAAACGTCTTCCGCCCCATAATCACCGGGCGCCCGATCGTATTCTGCCTGAAAAACTTCAAGTCCGATTTGATGCGCCAGATCAGCCGATTATCCCGCCCGATCACCCGGTTTTCGCCCATGGCAACAACAAAAGAAATCGGGCGCGTCATGCCGCCCGCCCCGCAAGCGCGGCGAGCGCATCACCCGTCACCCTGCATCCAGTCCATCCGTCCAGCATCCTCGCACCAAGTGCCTTGTAAAACGCAATCGATGGCGCATTCCAGTCGAGCACCGACCATTCGAACCGTGCAAGATCCTCCGCCACGCAACGGCGTGCCAACGAAACGATCAACGCCTTTCCCAAACCCCTGCCCCGAAAGTCCGGACGCACAAAAACATCCTCTAGGTAAATGCCGTGCCTGCCGCGAAAGGTCGAAAAATTGTAGAACCACAGCGAAAAACCCACGACCTCCCCTTCCCACTCGGCCAGTTCGCAGAACGCACGCGGGACGGGACCGAACAAAGCAGAGCCGATCTGGCTCTCGGTTGCATCCACCTCGTCAAGCAGCCTCTCATACACGGCCAACTCGCGAATGAGCGCATAAATCACGCGTGTGTCGGATGGCATGGCGGATCGGATATTTATCATAAAAAACCTTGCTGAACGAATGAAATACCGCCGCTCAAACCGCGACAGGTGCCTTGATCGCGGGGTGGGGATCGTAATTCTCGATGCTGATATCGGCGAATGTGAAGTCGAACAGCGATGTCACCTCCGGATTGAGCTTCAACTGCGGTAAAGCGCGCGGAATGCGCGACAACAACAGCTCCGCCTGCTCCAGATGGTTGAGATAAAGATGCGCGTCGCCAAATGTATGCACGAAATCGCCCGGCTTGAGGCCGGTCACCTGCGCCACCATCCGCGTCAGCAGCGCGTAACTCGCAATATTGAACGGCACACCGAGAAAAATATCGCCCGACCGCTGATACAACTGGCAGGAGAGTTTGCCGTCGGCCACATAAAACTGGAACAGGCAATGGCATGGTGCCAGCGCCATTTTATCAATCTCCGCCGGGTTCCACGCACTCAGGACAAGCCGCCGCGAATCAGGATTCCGCTTGATCTCGTTGAGGAGCCAGCTCAGCTGGTCAACCGATCCGCCCTCAGGCTTCGCCCAGGAGCGCCACTGCCGCCCATAGACGGGACCGAGGTCCCCGTTCTCATCGGCCCATTCATCCCAGATCGAGACACCGTTTGCCTTGAGATAGGCAATGTTCGTGTCGCCTGCGATAAACCACAGCAATTCGTGAATGATCGACTTCAGATGAAGCTTTTTTGTCGTGACCAGCGGAAAGCCTTCCGCGAGATCGAACCGCATCTGATGCCCGAAGATCGAGATCGTTCCCGTCCCCGTCCGGTCAGTCTTGCGAACCCCCTCGCGAAGCGTCCGACGGATTAGATCATGGTAGGCCTGCATCGCGCGAATCTCTCTCCCTGCCATATTCTAACGTGTTTGATCAGGAGAGCGACAGGAGTTCAAGGTTTTATCCCAAGCGTTCCGCACCAGATACCTTTAACCTCTTCCGTTTTTTCTCATCACGCCCTATATCTGTTCTGCCGTCGCAAGGCGGCTATGAAGATAAACGGTCATTGGAATAAACCTTTCGGACCCGGGGGCGGTACCCGGCGCCTCCACCCTATCCCATCAGAGCCCCGAGCGGGTGGGATATGGCGGGGGCGAAACAGGATCGACGAGGGTGTAAAGAGTGCTCTTTCTTCCGGTATGGTTCCGCCGTTATCGGGCTAATCTATAGTTGCCAATGACAACTATGCTCCGGTGGCTGTCGCCGCTTAATGCGGTGCCGGTACCGAAACCAAAGTCCTTGCGCTTAGCAGCGTAAGGCGGGGCCCGGAGGCGCCTGGCAACAGAAGCCTCCACTTCTCAGGCGGGTTTTGCATGGCACAAGATCTCATACGGTTCGATCTGCTGGTTCAGGAAGCGATGCGAGACGTCGTTCGAAAGGTACTTGTCGACACGGCCGCCAACGGTTTGCCGGGGGAGCATCATTTCTTCGTTTCATTCCGGACGAATGCCCCGTCCGTTGGCATATCGACACGCCTTCTCGAGCGGCATCCGGCGGAGATGACGATTGTGCTTCAGCATCAGTTCTGGGATCTTTTGGTCTCGGATACCCATTTCGAGGTCAGCCTCTCGTTTGGCGGCATTCCCGAAAACCTGAAAATTCCGTTTTCGGCCCTTTCAGGCTTCTGGGATCCGTCCGTCGATTTTGGTCTGAAATTCGAACAAATCGAACTTGAGACGGCCGATAATGACATTGCGCTGGTTCGAGCGGAACCCGACATCTACCGCGAAAGTAGTTCCCAAAACAGCGCCTACAAGGCGGAGGAGCCGGACGACGAGTCGCCGGATCCAGTGGGCGCAGGGGACGGTAATGCGAAGGTTGTGAGCCTCAGCGCATTCCGGAAAAAGCCCTGAGCACTCGATGAGGTGACGCCGTGGGCAATCCTCGCACATCCTCAACCCGCACCGAATCCGATAGTATGGGGCCGGTTGACGTCGCATCCGACCGCTATTGGGGCGCACAAACCGAACGCTCGCGGCAATACTTTGCAATCGGCCGGGAGCGGATGCGCCTGCCCGTAATCCGCGCGCTCGCCCTCATCAAGAAAACCGCGGCACTCCTTCATCGCGAGACCGGGCAACTCGCCCCGCATCTGGCCGACGCCATCACGCTCGCCGCCGATGAGATCCTCGCTGGCACCCTTGACTCGCATTTCCCCCTCGGCGTTTGGCAAACCGGCTCCGGCACCCAGACCAACATGAATGTCAACGAAGTCATCGCCAACCGCGGCAATGAACATCTCGGCGCGCCGCTTGGCGCGAAAGCACCCGTTCACCCCAATGACCACGTCAATCTCGGCCAGTCCTCGAACGATTCCTTCCCCACCGCCATGCACATCGCCGCAGCGCTGGAGATCACCCAGCGCCTTCTGCCCGCCCTCGATCAACTTCACGCGGCGCTTGCCTCAAAGGCCGAGGCCTTCGCCTCCATCATAAAAATCGGGCGCACCCACCTGCAAGACGCAACACCCGTCACACTCGGGCAGGAATTTTCCGGCTATGCCGCCCAGATCGCCTCGGCCCGCATTCGAATCGCGGCTGCTCTCCCGACTTTATGGCCGCTTGCGCAAGGCGGCACCGCCGTCGGCACCGGCCTGAACACAAAAGCCGGTTTCGCCGAAGCCTTCGCTTCCGCCATTGCGCGAGCAACCGGCCTGCCCTTCATCTCCGCGCCGAACAAATTCGAAGCACTCGCCGCGCATGACGGTTTCGTCGTGCTGCACGGCACGATTGACGCCGCCGCCATGGCGCTCTTCAAAATCGCCAACGACCTCCGTCTCCTCGCCTCCGGCCCGCGTTCCGGCCTCGGCGAACTCTCGCTGCCTGAAAACGAACCAGGCTCGTCGATCATGCCGGGAAAGGTCAACCCGACCCAGACAGAGGCCGCCACAATGGTCGCCACCCGCATTCTCGGCAATCAGGCGACAATCGCTTTCGCCGCCTCGCAGGGGCATTTCGAACTCAACGTCTTCAAACCCGTCATCATCGACACGCTCCTGCAATCGGTCGATCTCCTGAGCGATTGCATCAACAGCTTCCGCATCCACCTCGTCGAGGGCATTCAGGCCGACGAGCCGCGCATGAAAGAACTTCTGGACCGCTCCTTGATGCTTGTAACCGCACTCGTGCCCAAAATTGGCTACGACAAGGCCGCCGCCATCGCCAAAACCGCCCATCACAACGGCACAACGCTTCGCGAGGAAGCCATCGCCTCGGGTCTGATCTCGGGCGCTGAATTCGACCTTCTTGTTGATCCGTCCAAAATGCTTCACCCAAATTGAGCGTGCCATGGCAGATATCATCAATCTGAAACACTTCAAAAAAAAGCAGGCCCGTGCCGGGGCAGAGACCCGCGCAAACGAAAACCGCATTCGATTCGGTCAGACAAAAGCCGAGAGAACCCGACAGACACTCGAGAAACAATCATTCGAGAAAACCCTCGATGCCCACGCACTCGTTCCGAAAGCGCCACCCAAGTCGTGAACCAAACACTCAGCAAACGCTCGGTCCGGATTGCCGGCCATTCCACAAGCGTAACGCTTGAACCGGAATTCTGGCAGGCGCTTCGTGAAATCGCCAAAGGCGAGAAAACCAGTATCAACGCCCTCATCGCCCGCATCGATGCCGAACGATCCGTCACCAATCTCTCATCCGCGATCCGGATATCAATCCTCGCGCATTACCGAAACCAGCCCTAGGGGGCCGCAGGCGTAATCGATTTCAGATATTCATTGACCTGGTTGATGATCAACTCTTCTTCCGTCGGCATTTGAACGTCCGGCATGTTCAAAAGCCTGTTCAATTCGATCTCTTTCAGGCGCGCGGCTTCCGCCAACGCCTTGAGGCGGGCCACCTCCGCCGCCTTCAGGCGTGCGGCCTCTTCCTCGGCCCGGAGACGTGCCGCCTCTTCGGCCTTCAACCGCGCCTCTTCTTCAGCCTTCTTGCGCGCCGCCTCCGCTTCCGCCTTCACCCGCGCTTCTTCGGCCAACCGTGCTTCCTCTATAGCCCGCTTCTCCCGCTCGATACTCTCACGCTCCGCCTTCAAGCGGCGGATGAAGAAATTCCGTTCCCTCAAATCAGACTCGAAGGCCTCGATCCGCAAAAGCTCCCGCGTCACCGCGCGGGTTGTCAGCACATTCGTCAGTGTCGCCGTATCCACCGAGCGCTCGACGGCACCGCCCGCGCTCTTCCAAGAGACTCCCGCCTGCGGAATAGGGCCGGTCCAATCGGCAGGCGCCTGTTCCGTCGTCATCAGCACCCGACCATCAAACTTGCCGACTTTGAAATCGTAGCTGAGCGATCCCTCAACCCCGTTCGGCTTCACCTTGACTGCCAAAGGTCCGAGCCGCGCCGTTCCTGCCGACAGCGTTACAGGTGTCGCAATCTCGGGCGTCGAAAGCGCCGCCCTGGCCAGTTCCTTCGCAAACATCTCGTCAACGCGCCGCAGATCCGGCGGATCACGTTCCGCATCAAGCACGGCGGTCAAACGCGGCAATGCCCCGAGGTCGAACGCCTCGACCCGAGCATTATAGAGTTTCACCGCACCGCCACCAGCAAGACTTGCAGCAAACCCCGCCATGCTCTCGCCCGACCCGCCAAGGTCAACATCGAGATCCAGCTTTCCGTCCAACCCCGCATTCGGCAGCAGCGCCCTGACCGGCACGCCCTTCATTCCGATCTTGCCCGTATAGGTTGCAAGCGCATCTTGACGACGCAGCGCGAGGCTACCCGTCATCTGCCCGTCAGCAAACGCCGCCTTCGCATCGCTGATCTCGAACGCGTTCTCGTGCCATCGCACCATGAACGACGCGTCTTTGGCCGTCGGTCCGACCCCGAGGGAGAATTCCGGTGTCCGCACCGCGACCAGCGCGTCGAAGGTCGGCTGCACCTGTGCACCGAACCGCGTCGACGACCAGAGGCCTCCGGAATGTGAAGAAGTCGGCGTTCCAAGCACAAACGACGACAATCCGGCAAGCGACAGACGGTCAAACTCCAACGTACCCGAAACTTTACCGGTACTCCGCGCCAAAGCCAACTGACCGGAAACGGCTTTTTCTTCCACAATGCCGGTAATTCTATCCAGTTGAACCAGGTCGTTGGACGTTGAAACATCAGCTTTCAAATCAATCGGAATTGAAATCGCGGCGTCCGGAAGCGGGAAAGTCAGGGCCTGAAGCACGGGCGCAGCGTCCCCGCTCCTGATCGAGAACGTCCCCTTATATCCCTCTTTCGCGCCCTCGGCACCCCTCTTGAACACGCCGTCAAGCACCATTCCGCCCGCATCGATCTGTAACGTCATATCCAAACCATCGCGAACCAAGCCATTGACATTTAATGATAAATTTGCACTTCCCTCCACCGGTAATGGCAGAACATCCGCGCCAATCTGCTGCAAGAGAGCAACAGGATCAGGCCCCTCCGCCTTCAACTCCGCGGCCACCCTCATCGCACTCGAACTATCCGAAAACGCCGCCTGTCCGGCAACCATCGTCTTCGCCGCCGTCCCGTCAAAGCGGAGCGCCACCGAGTGGTCGCGACCAAGCTCCGCCGACAGCTTCAGTCTCAACGGGCTCAACGAAGCCGAACGCTCCGCGAGCATTTCCGGCACAGGCCCCGGCATGAGTTTCCCAAGCAAAACCGCAAGGGAATCAACGCGTTGCGCATCAAACTGTGCATTGAAACGATCGCCTGTTTCGGTCAACCGTCCATTCGCACTCACCGTCGCTCCACCGAGATTCGTGATCTCCAGCGCCTCGATATCAATCCCCTCCGCCGTCGACCGCGCCTTCAGACGAACCTGCCCGAGTTTGGTGCCCGATGCACGAACCACCTCCACATTCTTCGCATCAATCGATAGCGCGACATCCACATCCTTGACGCGGGCGGCGAGCGTGGAAACATCCGGTAAATCATTGATAATCAATGCGTTTGAGGCCAACTGCGCATCAACCCGGGAACGTGCGCCGCCATCGCCTGCGGAGTAACGGGCAAGTCCGGAAATCGCAGACCGATCCAGCGTCAAATTCAGATTGCTCGCCGCGGCAACCGACATCGAAAGCGCGACATCGGCGTCAAGTTTCATCTCTTTGGCCGTCCCGATCCGGTTTGACCGCCCCGAAATCTCGCCCTCGATCCACCCAAGCAAACGCGGCGTATCTTTGGCCTCCAAAACAACATGACCAAAAAATTGCCCCCCACGAGCCAATCCGGCCCGGCCATTTGCAGAGAGGTTCCCCTGACCGGGGAGCTCTGCTGACAGCCCTTTGACGACAACCCCGTCACTCTGAACACGTGATTGAAGTTGAACGTTTTTCAGCGTATCGCCGCCAGCAAGAATACTTTCGATTTTCAGGTCAACAGCAACCGGAAACGGTGCGCGGAGATCAGTTTCACCCATCATCAAAGCCGATTGCCACGCCGAAAGCGTGGTTCGCAGATCGGATGTCGTCTCGCCTTCCCCGAGAAGGGATGCATCAAGATCAATCTGGCGAGAACTCAGCACAAGATTTAACCCCGCACCCGCGCCGAGCACACCGTCACCACTCCCCTCAAACTTCATGACGCCCTGATCCTGCCCGAATTCAAACAGGAGCGACCTCAGGATCGACTCGCGGCCCTCGATCCGAACAGTCGCGTCAATCAGCCATGGCCGATTTTCCATGCCATCCCTGACGGGCCACGGAGCGGCCCCAGAAAGCTGGATTTTCCCGTCGAATTCCGGCAGTCCGCCAAAAGACAACATACCATCTGCATCCATTCGCAGCGAACGCGCAGCATTCTCGACACTCAGCAGCGCTCGGAAACGGCCGTCTACTTCCGGAGTCCCCGTTGACAGTTTTGCCGCATAAACCTGGTCGTTGACGGCCCCCGTCCCCTCGATCCGCCATGGGCCTCTGAAAGTCGGCGCACTCGCATCCAGATCAATATTTTTCGCGGAAAAGACCTCACCGGAGCTCGCATCGGAGACGATCAATTCCGCCTGCGCCAATCGCAGTCTGTCGAAGCCAACGGTGTAACCTGCTTCGGACTCGGATCCGGAGTCTCCTGTTTGTAGTACTAACGCGGCGGGAATGCGCCCGTCGGCGTCGACGGCCACCCTGATCGTCGGCCGAGACGCCAAAGCATCGAGCACCTGCACCTGCCCTTTGAATAGTGGCATCACTGCAATATCGAGATGGAGCCGCTCGATATCCAATTCCAAACCTGAACCGGCTTCACCAATCTGGGCCTGCCCGATTTCGACAACCGGAAACGGCAGAAACCGGCCATTTATCTCGCCTCGAATGGTGACTCTCGTGCCAAGGGCATTCGATAATCGGGTTTCGAAGAAATCCCTGTAATCGGAAAAATTGACGAAAAGCGGTGCCGCCAGTGCCAACAACATGGCGGCAATCAGCGCAATTCCCAATGCTGTAACCAGTTCGCGCACGCTCGACTATTTCCCTTTCGAGGCTCCGACGCCCTGTTGGATCGGTATCCCCACGTGAGAATACCGCTTCTCCACCACGTCAAACGGCAAAAATCTTGCCGGGATTCATGACATTCATCGGGTCCAGCGCCCGCTTGATCGAGCGCATAACGTCAAGCGTCGCCGTACTGTACTCTTTCAGGAGATATTTCATCTTTTCCTGACCGACGCCATGTTCGCCGGTGCAAGTTCCCTCCATCGCGAGCGAGCGCTCGACCAGACGATGCAGAAACAGCCGACACCGTTCAATCTCTGCTGCATCTTCCATATTGCACAAAAGCGTCAGATGAAAATTGCCGTCGCCGACATGGCCGACAATCGGAGCTGTTAGCCCCGTTGTAATCAAATCCCGTTGTGTCGCGTCGACACAATCGGCAAGCTGCGAAATCGGCACGCAAACATCGGTCGCGATAACTTTTGAGCCGGGCCGCAGCGCGAGCGCAGACCAATACGCATCATGTCGCGCCTGCCAGAGCCGTGTGCGATCTTCGGGCTTCGTCGCCCATTCGAACGGGCCCCCGCCAAATTCCGCGGCAATATCTCCGAACCGCTCCGCCTGCTCCTTGACTGAACTCTCCGACCCATGAAACTCGACAAAAAGCATCGGTGTTTCGGATAATGTCAGCTTCGAGTGAACATTAAATGCCTTGACCTGAACTTCGTCCGCCAATTCGATCCGCGCAACCGGAATACCCGACTGGATTGTCATAATCGTCGCGTCACACGCCGCTTTGACACTCGGAAACGGACATATCCCCGCCGAAATCGCCTCCGGTATCCCGTAAAGCTTGAGCGTGATCTCCGTGATAATCCCGAGCGTTCCCTCTGAACCGACAAGGAGGCGCGTCAGATCATACCCCGCCGAGGATTTCTTTGCCCGCGACGCCGTGTGAATAATCTCGCCATTCGGCAACACCGCCGTGAGAGAAATCACATTGTCCTTCATCGTGCCGTAGCGCACCGCATTCGTGCCCGATGCCCGCGTCGAAACCATCCCGCCAAGCGATGCATCTGCCCCCGGATCGATCGGAAAGAACAATCCCGTATCCCGGATAAACTCGTTCAATTGTTTTCGGGTCACACCCGGCTGCACCACACAATCGAGGTCCTCTGCATGCACAGCCAGCACCGCATTCATCCGGTTCATGTCAATCGAAACGCCACCGAACGGCGCATTGGTGTGCCCTTCGAACGACGTTCCCGTCCCGAACGGCACCATCGGTATCCGGTGCGCGGCGCAAATCTTGACAATTTCAGCCACTTCTTCCGTCGTCTCGGGATAAACCACAATGTCCGGAGCCTGAGTCGCAACCCATGTCAGCGTGTTCGCGTGCTGCATCCGGACGGTCTCGTTCGAGACAACACGCGCCCCAAAACGATCAACGAGCAATCGACTCACGCGCTCAATGGCAGCCGGATCAGGCCGAACCGCCGATAAAATATCAGTCATGGAGCATTTGCCTCGAGTATCACTTGCCTTGCGTATCAAATATACCGATTATCCGGTGATCCGATAACCATAGAGTTTCAATATCATCGTTATGATTACGATAACAACCGAGGAATACTGCGGCAGATGGTGCTGACCACGAAGATATCTCCCCTGTTTTTCGCGCCATTCGTGTCGTCCGTCATCAAAATGGAACCGGAATGGATTGACTCTTATGGCCATGTCAACATGGCTTTCTACCATATCGTTTTCGAGCGCGGCATTGATGATGCCCTCGCAATGATCGGGATGACCCCCGAATATGGCACCAGGCGCGGGTTTGGAATTTTTGCTGCCGAATGCCACATCCATTATCGCCGCGAAGTCCTGCTGGAAACACCGGTCCGAATTACGGCGCAATTGCTCGATTACGATGGCAAGCGCCTGCATTTCTACCTCGAAATGCGCCACGCCACCGAGGGTTGGCTCGCCGCCATGGAGGAAATCCTGTTCCTCAACGTCGATTTGGTAAAGCGCTGCGTAACGCCGTTTCCCGACGATATTCTCGAACAGATAGCCGTCATGAAAGCCGCCCATTCCGCGCTGCCCAAACCGGATGTATTGGGCCAACGCCTCGGGATCCCGCCCCGTGCAAAAAGCGGGAAAGTGGAGTTGCACTGATTTCGATGATTGCCTGCTGTGATTGCTTCGTCTCAGGCGCTTAGAAAGAACCCCGGAAGTCCAGTTTCGTAAATTGGATCTGTGACTTTTGAATGCGTCATCCTCTTACGATCCCGCTTTGCCGTCGCCATCTTTGATGCGTGAGCAGTCAACTTATGCTTGAGTCGCGCATGTGATTCGCATTTCCGATCGGCAGAATACCCAGTGGCCAGAAGTTTCGACATTGACGATGATGACCTCTCCTACACCCCGCGTTCCGGTGGGTTGGCGGCGCGTGCCCAAAATGTCGCCCATGGCAATGCAGCCTATCTTGACGGATTGAACGCCGAGCAACGCCGTGCGGTCGAAACAATTGACGGCCCGGTTCTTGTTCTCGCGGGTGCCGGAACGGGTAAAACCCGCGTTCTCACCACCCGTATCGCCCACATGATCGCGACTGGCAAAGCATTTCCCTCCCAAATTCTCGCCGTCACCTTCACCAACAAGGCGGCACGCGAGATGAAAGAGCGGGTCGGGCATTTGCTCGGCTCCATTGTAGAAGGCATGCCCTGGCTTGGTACCTTCCACGCTATCGGCACCAAAATTCTCCGCCGCCACGCCGAATTGGTCGGACTGCGGTCCGATTTCACAATCCTCGATACGGACGACCAGATCCGCCTGATGAAGCAGGTGATCAAGGCCGAGGACATTGACGAAAAGCGCTGGCCCGCCCGCGCCCTCGCATCCTTCATCGATGGTTGGAAAAATCGGGGCCTGACCCCCGACAAAGTCCCCATGGGTGAATCAGGTGCTTTCGCCAATGGCCGCGGCGGCAAGCTTTACAAACTCTATCAGGAACGCCTGAAACAACTGAATGCCGCCGATTTCGGCGATCTTCTCCTCGAAAATCTGCGCCTGTTCCGCGAGAATCCCGACGTCTTGGCCTCCTATCAGGAGCGCTTCAAATACATGCTCGTCGACGAATATCAGGACACCAATGTCGCGCAATATCTCTGGTTGCGCCTGCTCGCACAGGGCCACCGGAATGTTGCCTGCGTGGGTGATGACGACCAGTCGATCTATGGCTGGCGTGGTGCCGAGGTCGATAATATTCTGCGGTTCGAGACCGATTTTCCCGGCGCCGCCGTTGTCCGGCTTGAACGCAATTACCGCTCGACCGGTCACATACTGTCCTCTGCCGCCCATCTCATCGCCCATAATCAGGGACGCCTTGGGAAGACGCTGTTCACCGATGATGAAGCCGGCGAAAAGCCGACACTCACCGGTGCATGGGATTCGGAAGAAGAAGCCCGCCTGATCGGCGACGAGATCGAGGCCCTGCAACACAAGGGACATTCGCTGGCCGATATCGCGATCTTGGTCCGAATTTCAGCCCAGATGCGCGAAATCGAAGACCGTTTCGTCACCCTCGGCCTGCCCTATCGCGTCATTGGCGGCCCGCGCTTTTACGAGCGCCTCGAAATCCGCGATGCCCTCGCCTATCTCCGGATCATTGCCAATCCGACCGATGACCTTGCCTTCGAGCGCATCGTGAACACCCCCAAGCGCGGCCTTGGCGATGCCACCATCGAACTCGTGCATCAATATGCCCGCAAAGCCCGCATTCCGATGCTGGAAGCTGTCAATCGTCTTGTAGAAACCGATGAATTGAAGCCCAAGCCACGTGGCGCCTTGCGTGATCTCGCTCGCGACATCGCCCGCTGGGCAACAAGCATCGACACGATGAAGCACAATGAACTCGCGGAACAAGTGCTCGAGGAATCCGGCTACACCGATATGTGGCAAAAGGAACGGACCGCCGACAGCGCCGGCCGCCTCGAAAACCTCAAGGAACTCGTCCGCTCGATGGAAGAATTCCCCGATCTCGGCGCATTCTTGGAGCATGTCTCGCTTGTCATGGAAATGACCGACAATGATACCGCCGAGCGCGTCTCGATCATGACGCTCCACGGGGCCAAAGGTCTCGAATTCGATACCGTCTTCCTGCCCGGCTGGGAGGAAGGCCTGTTCCCGAACCAGCGCGCACTCGACGAAAGTGGTCGCGCCGGCCTCGAAGAAGAACGCCGCCTCGCCTATGTCGGACTAACCCGCGCCAGACGCCGCGCCAAAATCTATTTCGCCAGCAATCGCCGCATTCACGGCATGTGGAACTCGACAATTCCGTCCCGTTTTGTCGACGAACTCCCCGAAGATCACGTCGAAGTGCTGGAATCCCCGGCAGGCTTCAGCAAGGCTGGCGGCTTCGGCAATTCCCGTTTCGAAGGCGGCGGATTTGGCGGATCGACCTACAACACACCCGGCTGGCAACGCGCGCAAGGGCGTGCCGCAGGAAACACCGCCAATACGCGAAACTCGTCAAACGGCGATCACATAGGCTTTTCCGAGCAGGCGAGCCCCTATCACGCCGCTCCCCAAAGACGGGTCACCACCTTGATCGAAGGCGAAGTCGTCGCCCGCTCAACCGGTACCGCCGCGTCTTATTCGGAAGGCGAACGGGTGTTCCACATCAAGTTCGGCAACGGCTCCGTCTCCGCCGTCGACGGCAACAAACTCACCATCGATTTCGACAAGGCCGGACGGAAAATGGTTTTAGAAACCTTCGTCGCCCGAGCCTGAGAAGCAGATAACTCCAGTCAGCATCCTTCGATCCCCGTGACACCTGCAATCGATCGCGCTATGAAGCGCCATGCTTGAAGGATTACACCCCCAGAAACCGACCCATGTCATGCGCCTTATCTGCGACGAGGCGACTGCACGCGCCGTTGCCGATAGTGTCATGGAGACATTCGACCCGACCGAGACCGCCGCAGCGGCGTTCGAGAACGAACAAACGCTGAAATGGGAGGTTGAAGTCTATTTTTCCTCACCCCCCGATGACGAAAATCTGCGCGAACTCATCAGGGTAACGGTTAGCCCGTCCGCTGCCGCCTCGCTGACACTCGAAACGCTCGCCGAAAAAGACTGGGTGAAGGCATCGCTTGACGGCCTGTCCATCGTCCATGCCGGCCGCTTTCAGGTGCACGGCTCGCATGATCGCACCCGCATTCCCGTCAATGCCATCGGGATCGAGATTGAAGCCGCCTTGGCCTTTGGCACCGGCCATCACGGCACAACGCGCGGCTGCCTCTTGGCACTCGACGCCATCCTGAAGCGCCGCCGCCCGAAACGCGTTCTCGATGTCGGCACAGGGTCCGGCGTTCTCGCCATTGCCGCCGCCCGTGCTTTGCATCGTCCGGTCGCAGCGGGCGATATTGATCCGGTAGCCGTCCATGCCGCACGCAGCAATGCCGTGCTCAATCGCGCGGGGGCTTACGTCCATCCCGTCACAGCACGCGGCGTCCGTCATCAAGCCCTGTTCAGCGAACGGGGATATGATCTCGTTTTCGCCAATATTCTGGCGCGTCCCCTGATGCGATTGGCGCCTTCGATCAACTCGGTGGCTGCCCCCGATGGCGATATTGTTCTGTCGGGCCTGCTAGCGCATGACGTGCCGGGCGTACTGTCTGCCTATGCCGCTCAAGGCTGGTATCTCGATCGTCGCGGCGATCTCGAAGGCTGGGCCGCACTCGCCCTCCGCAAACGCCGCACGCGGCCCGTCCGCTTTATCTAATCACTCTAGCCAAAACAGGTATTCATCATGGCCGAGGCCGTCTTTCAAACTTTTGATCAAAAAACCACGCCTGCCCAGGGCGCTCCCCATTTGAAAACCTTGCGCGCCGAGCTCAAAGCCCGTGGGCTCGACGGGTTCGTGGTGCCCCGTACCGATGAACACCAGAACGAATACGTCCCCCCCTCTTCCGAGCGCCTCGCATGGCTCACCGGCTTTTCCGGCTCGTGGGGCACAGCCATCGTGCTGCACGACCTTGCCGCCATTTTCGTTGATGGCCGCTACACCGTGCAGGTCCGCGAGCAAGTCGACGCCGCCACCTTCACGCCCGAACATCTCATCGACAACCCGCCCGAAAACTGGCTCGAAAAACACCTCAGATCCGGCCAGAAACTCGGTTTTGATCCATGGCTTCACACGCAAGATAGCGTCAAAAAGCTCGAGAAAGCCTGCGCAAAAGTCGGCGCGATCCTCGTTCCCGTCGACACAAACCCGATAGACAGCGTCTGGAAAGATCGCCCTCCGGTGCCGCTCGCGCAAGTCGTCCTGCACCGCCCCGCCTATGCCGGTGAAGACGCGCATGACAAGCTTAAACGCATTCAAGCCAAGCTCGCAGCCCAAGGCGCGGATGCCGTCGTGCTGACAGACGCCCACGCAGTCGCCTGGGCATTCAACATTCGCGGCGGCGATGTCGGCCACACGCCCCTCCCGCTCGGCTTCGCCATAATCCCGCGGGAAGGCAAGGCCGAGCTTTTCATGGATGGCCGTAAATTCAACAACACCGTGCGCAGCGCCGTTTCCGATCTCGCGGAAATCGCCGAACCCGCAGCTCTTGATCGCGCGCTGCAAAAGCTTGGCACTTCGGGTGCAAAAGTGAAATTCGACGCGGCCTCCGCCTCAAACCGCCTCGTCGCCATGGTTGAAAGTGCCGGCGGGACGCCCGAAGTTGGCACCGATTTCATCGCTTTGATGAAAGCCGTCAAAAACAGCGCCGAAATCGCAGGCTCCCGCGCAGCCCATGCACGCGACGGCGCAGCCATGACAAAATTCCTCGCCTGGTTCGACCGCGAAGCCATCTCCGAAAAACTCACCGAGATCGACGCCACCATCGCGCTCGAAGGCTTCCGCCGCGAAACCGGCGTATTGAAGGACGTCTCCTTCCCCTCCATTGCAGGCGCCGGCCCCAATGCCGCCCTGCCCCATTACAAAGTATCAACCAACTCCAATCGCCGCATCGAGAAGGGCATTTTCCTGATTGATTCCGGCGCGCAATACGAGGATGGCACCACCGATATCACTCGCACCATCGTCGTCGGCCCCGCAACCGCCGAGATGAAAGACCGCTTCACCCGCGTACTCAAGGGCCATATCGCGATTGATATCGCCGTGTTCCCAAAAGGCGTCTCCGGCGCACAACTCGACAGTTTTGCCCGCAAGGCGCTCTGGGACGTCGGGCTCGATTTCGACCACGGCACCGGCCACGGCATCGGCTCTTATCTCTCCGTCCATGAAGGCCCCCAGCGCATCGCCAAAACCGGCGTCACCCCGCTCGAACCCGGCATGATGCTGTCCAATGAGCCCGGCTTCTACAAAGCAGGCCAATGGGGCATTCGCATCGAAAACCTGATCCTTGTCGAAAAGCGCGACATCCCCGGCGCCGAGCGCGAAATGTACGGTTTCGAAACTTTGAGCTTCGCACCCATCGATTTGAACTTGGTTGAGCCAGCTCTCCTCGCCAGTGAAGAACGCGCCTGGCTCAACGCCTACCACGCCAAAACCCGCGCCATTGTCGGTCCGCTCGTGGATGCGGAAACGATGAAATGGTTGGAGAAGGCGACAAGGGAGGTGTGAGGGTCCGGCTAGGCTAAGTCGCTCGGGTCAAGGCAGGGAACGCCAGTCGGTAAAAAATGGCGACCATTCCGCGTTATGACGATCAAGCCGTGAAACGCGGCGGTTGCTGCGATGATGAGATCAATCCGCTCTACCACAGCGGGCCTTGCGCGCTCGGAAATCCGCGCAACGTCGAGAGCAACACCGAGCGTTACGGGCAATATCCGGTCCGCCCATCCGCGCAGTAATCCGTCACGGAAATCAGCCAATTGATCGGCTCTTTTATCTTTTTCTTCGCGTCGAAGCTTCAGAATTCCTGATTCAATTTCAGTCAGCGTCAAAACACTGAAATATGATTTTTCCTCAATGCGCCGCATTTTCTCGATCACGGCGTGTTCAATCTCTCGCCGCCTCGGGTCAAACAGCGAGATGATATTTGTATCGAGCAGATACATAAAGGCCGTCTATTCGGTAAAATCTTGCCCGAGCGCGCGTTTATCAGCCGCCCACTTGGCCTTACCAATCTCGGCAGCATCCTCGCCGAGCGTTGTTTCCATAAAATCAACGAGCCCTCGCTGAGAAGGATCATGTTCGCGCCGTTGGCCCAACTCAGCCTCTGGCGGCCCCGTATAGGGACTTTGTGACTCCGCCCAGCCCTGCACCCTATGTGCCGCAATCTCCACATAAGGCTCAAGCACCAAGCACCCCTGATCATCTTGCGTCATCCGATACGAACTAACGCCCTTTGCCAAAGCGCCCAAGGTCACGCGGCCTTTGGCGTCAGGATGCAAAATTTTGATGTTTTTGCGGAGTGTCATGCAGGCGTCTCCCAAACACTAACAAGTCTATCACAAAGTGGGAATATTGAAAAGTGGGAATTCCCACAATCTCTCTCACCCACCCACCCGCTCGAACCACTCATCCTCGGAAATCACCTCGACACCATGCTTCTTGGCGTCCGCAAGCTTTGAGCCTGCGCCCGGCCCTGCGACGACGAGATCGGTCTTTTTCGACACCGAGCCCGAGACTTTCGCCCCCAAGCGCTCGGCCATGGCCTTTGCCTCGTCGCGGCTCATCCGTTCCAGCGCACCTGTGAACACCACCGTCTTGCCGGATACCGGGCTCGCCGCCGCCACCGCTTCCATCGCCTCGGGCGTCACATACGCCATCAGCGCGTCAAGCTCTTCGAGATTGTGCGCCTCACCGAAGAAATCAACGATTGAACCCGCAACAACCGGCCCAATCCCGTCAATGCCGGTCAGCTCCGCCTTCGCCGCCTCGCCATCCGCGGAAGCCGTCACGGCAACCTCGCGCAATTTCTCGATGGAGCCGAAATGCCGCGCCAATTGCTTGGCCGTTGTCTCGCCGACATGCCGGATCCCGAGCGCGAAAATAAACCGGTTCAGCGTCACGTTCCGCCGCGCCCCGATGGCCTCGAACAGCTTTTTCACCGAAACCGCGCCATAGCCCTCGCGATCCTTCAATTTTTTCAACGACCGCGCATCCCGCTCTGCCAGCGTAAAGATATCGCGCGGGCGCGTGATGAGACCATCCGCATAAAACCCTTCAATCTGCTTGTCGCCCAATCCCTCAATGTCGAACGCATTGCGCGAGGCAAAATGCTTCAACCGCTCGGTCGCCTGTGCCGGGCAGATCAACCCCGCCGTACAGCGCCGCGCCACCTCCGCCTCGCCCGTATTCGGGTCCGTCTCCCGCACCGCATGGCTGCCACAAGCCGGGCAGAGATGCGGAAACTCGTAGGGCTTCGCCCCCGCGGGCCGCTTTTCAAGCACCACGGAGACAATCTGCGGGATCACATCACCCGCCCGTTGCACAATAACGGTGTCACCAACCCGCACATCTTTACGCACGATCTCGTCTTCATTGTGCAATGTCGCGTTCGACACCACCACACCTCCCACCGTAATCGGCTGGAGTTTGGCCACGGGCGTCAAAGCTCCCGTCCGCCCCACCTGAATATCGATATCAAGCAAAACCGTCCGCGCCTGTTCCGCCGGAAATTTTCGCGCCGTCGCCCAGCGTGGCGAGCGCGAAATAAATCCCAGACGCTGCTGGAGCGCGAGATCGTCCACCTTGTAGACAACGCCATCAATATCATAGCCCAGCGTCGGCCGCTTCTCCTCGATGAGCTGATACTGCGCAATCATCTCCTCGACTGAAACACAGCGTTTCGTCAGCGGGTTCACCGGTAACCCCATCGTGCCAAACGCCGCCACCATGCCGCTCTGCGTATCCGACGGCAGGTCACCCTCCGCCGCGCCCCACGCATAGGCAAAAAACCTCAAAGGTCGCGCCGCCGTGATCAATGGATCAAGCTGCCGCAACGACCCCGCCGCCGCATTGCGCGGATTGGCAAAAGGCGGCTTGCCCTCGGCTTCCTGCCGCGTATTCAGCGCCAGAAAATCCGCAGTCGACATATAGACTTCACCGCGCACCTCGATCACCGGTGGCACATCGCCCCGCAAAACCTGCGGAATGGAGCGGATCGTCCGCACATTCGCGGTTACATCCTCACCTTCCTCGCCGTCTCCCCGCGTCGCAGCTATTTTGAGTTGGCCCTTTTCATAGCGGATCGAGCACGAGAGCCCGTCAATCTTCGGCTCCGCCGTAAAAGCAATTTCCCGCGTCTCCGGCCAATCCAGAAACCGCCGCACGCGCTCGACAAACTCGCCAACTTCCTCGTCCGAAAATGCATTGGCAAGCGACAGCATCGGCACAGCATGACGCACCTTGGCAAATTTCTCGGCAGGCTTCGCACCCACGCGGGCAAGCGATGTCGCCTCGTTCTGAAGTTCCGGAAACGCCGCCAAAATCGCATCAAACCGGCGACGCAGCGCATCATAGTCAGAGTCGGAGATCGAAGGCGCGTCCTTCTGGTGGTAGAGCACATCGTGCCGGGCAATTTCATCAGCCAGGGTCTGCCATTCCATACGCGCTTCCAAAGGCATCAACTGATCGACCGGAATGGTCCGCAACGGGTCCGGCTTTGCGCTCATCGCGCTGCCTCGATCAGGCGTGTCGCCGCCGCCCGCGCCTCGTCGGTAATCTCCGCGCCCGATAGCATCCGCGCAATTTCATCGCGGCGGTTTGCATCGCTGATCGCCACAATCCGCGTCGCGACACGATCACCCTCCGGCGTACCCTCTTTCGCAATCAGGAAATGCCGCCCTGCGCGCGCTGCTACTTGCGGCGCATGTGTCACGGAGAGCACCTGAACACCATGCGCAAGCCGCGCAAGCCTCTGGCCAATCGCATCCGCCACCGCGCCGCCAACACCCGTATCAATCTCGTCAAACACCAAAGTCGGCGCCGAACCCCGATCTGCAAGACACACTTTGAGCGCCAACATAAAGCGCGACAATTCCCCGCCCGAAGCCACCTTCATCATCGGGCCGGCCCGTGTCCCCGGATTTGTCTGCACCCAGAATTCAACACGGTCGAAGCCATCCGGTCCGCGCGCATCATCATCCCGTTCCATGGAAACGATGAACTTCGCCCGTTCCAGTTTCAGCGGCGGCAATTCCGCATTCACTGCACCTTCTATCGCCGCTGCCGCTTCATACCGCTGAACCGATACAGCTTGCGCTGCCTGACAATAGTGCCGATCAGCCTCAACCATTGCGGCTTCGAGTTTCGCAAGCGAGCTTTCCCCCGCATCAATCGCCGCAACATCGGCAGCAAACCGGTCACGCAAAGCGGCAAGATCATCCGCCAGCACTGAATATTTCCGCGCTGCCGCTCTTAACGCAAAGAGCCGCTCCTCGATCCGCTCCAATTCATGCGGGTCAAAATTCGCCGCTCTTTGCGCCGCCTCCAACGCCGTTCGCGCCTCCTCCAACGCATTCAAGGCAATTTCCAATGCCTTGACGCTCGGTTCAATCAATTCAGGCGCTTGCGCCCCGCGCCGTTCCAGTCTCCGTTGCACGGAAGAAAGTGCAGGAATGGGCGACCCATGACCACCCACCGTTTCAAGCGCATCATTGATTTCGGAGGCCACTTTCTCCGACTGCATCATGCTCTGCCGTCGCGCAGCGAGCGCCGCTTCCTCGCCTGCTTCGGGCCGGAGCGTCGATAATTCCTCCACCGCATGGCGCAGAAAATCAGCTTCTTTCCGCGCCTTCTCGACGCGGGCGCGATGCTGTTCGAGCGCCTCTCGGGTCGCCTTCAGGTTTGTGTGAGCCGCAGCAAGAGCCGCCAATTCGCTCTCTGCTCCTGCAAATGAGTCAAGGATCGCCCGATGCGTCGCCGGGTCCGCCAGCGCGCGATCATCATGCTGCCCATGGATCTCGACAAGGCACGCCCCGATCGCTTTCAAAGTCTGCACGCTGACACTCTGGTCATTGACAAAGGCGCGTGTTCTTCCGTCCGAAAACTGGATACGCCGCAAGATCAGATCGCCATCATCGGGAAGTTCTGATGTTTTCAGCAAGGCCCGCACCGGATGGTCCGGTTCCGGCTGAAAAAACGCCGTCACCTGCCCCTGTGTTTCGCCTTGCCTGACAAGCGAACCATCTCCCCGCGCACCCAAAGCGAGGGAAAAGGCATCAAGCAAAATGGATTTTCCGGCTCCCGTTTCACCGGTTAGAACACTGAGGCCAGGTTCAACGGCGAGATCCAGCCTGTCGATCAGAACGATGTCACGAATGGCAAGCTGGATCAGCATGGTTTTCGAGGACCTTCAACGCCATTGAGAAACACCGCAGGGGCACCCATCGGATCCGGCCCGCTCAAGCCTCACAGAAGCTTGAACGATCCGAATGCCTTGCTGATCCACGAGCCCTCGTTTTCGCGCGGTACCGTGCCCTTGGATTCGAGCAACGCATATGTATCTTTATACCATTGGCTGTCTGGGAAATTATGTCCCAGAACTGCCGCCGCCGTCTCGGCCTCGTTCACGATCCCGAGCGCAAGATAGGCCTCGGCAAGCCGCGCAAGCGCCTCTTCAATCTGGTTCGTCGTCTGGAAATTCGACACGACAATTCTGAACCGGTTGATTGCGGCCGTATAATTCCGCTTCTTGAGATAATAGCGGCCCACCGTCATTTCGCGGCCAGCCAGCTGATCCTTCAGCACATTGACCTTGAACTTCGAGTCCGTCGCATATTCGGATGTCGGCCAACGCTCGACAATCTCGGAAAACGCCACAAGCGCCTTCTCCGAACGTTCCTGATCACGCGTTACGTCGGGAACAGCATTGTAATAAGCGTTCGCGACCATATAAGCCGCATATGCGGCATCTGGCGATGCAGGATAAAGTGAGAGATAACGTTTACCTGACACCACGGTCTCGTCATAATTGCTACGCGAGAAATTGGCGAAGGTCTCCATGAGCAGAGCCTTTCGCGCCCAGTCCGAGAAGGGAAACTGCTTGTCGATCATCCGGAATTTTTCGGAGGCCGCCTCAAAGCTTTTTCGCTCGATCAGCGCAAGCCCGTCATTGTAAAGCCGCTCGGCCGGAATTTCCGGAATAATTTCAGGTTTGTATGTGCTTCCCCTGTCGAACGGGTTGAAACTGCTCATCGTGTCACAGGCTCCCAGCGTCACCGCGGCGGCAATCACTATCAGAACCCTCGTGGAACGACCCGACATGCCCGTTCCGATACGATCAAAGGTGCTCATCAAACATGTCTCCAGACGACTGCGCGAGAAACGAGGCGATTCGATCCGCCCCTACCCTTGCAGTTCATACCCCAATCCGTTCAGTCCCGCTACGGGCCATGTCCGACTTCAGCCACAGGGAACGGGTTTTTTTGAGGCATGATCCGCGCGACCGATCACAAGGCCGTCAGGAAAGCGATGATGCTCAGTTCAACTCCGGCGACAGCACGGCGAGCGCGGGTGCCATTGCCGTAGCATCGACCGGACGCGCCACAGGTTTTCCTGCCTCGACGATTGCATAGGCTGAACGATCAGCGAAAAGCGCCGTCAACATGGACACATTCAATTTATGACCACCGAGCTGAGACCGGTAATGACCGAGGATCGGTAATCCCGCGAGCGAAAGATCACCGATCGCATCAAGCATCTTGTGCCGCACAAACTCGTCCGGATACCGCAAGCCTTCCGGGTTGAGAATCCCGTCATCGCCTATCGCGACCGTATTGTCGAGCGAAGCGCCATGCGCAAAACCCGCCAACCGCAATTTTTCGACATCACGCAGAAACCCGAATGTCCGCGCTCCCGCCAATTCCCGCCTGAAAGAGGACGGGCTCAAATCAAGCGTCTTCTCCTGGTGACCGATCACCTCGGCATCAAACTTGATCTCGACGGTCAGACGAAAGCCCTGGGAAAACGGTAACAATTCAGCGAACCGCTCGCCCTGTTCGATCCGCAAACGCTTCAAAACCTTGATATAACGGCGATTGGTATTTTGCGTCCGGACTCCGGCACGGTCAATCATCTCGACAAACGGCAACGAGCTGCCATCCATGATCGGCACTTCCGGCCCGTCGATCTCGACCAGAACATTGTCGATCTCCAACGCATAAAGCGCCGCCATCAAATGCTCTATCGTCGATACGGACCCCGACTCGGCAGTCCCCAATATTGTGCAGAGATCGGAGGGCGTCGTCTGCGCGTGCCGCGCGTCAATCAGGCGCTCGCGCCCGCCAGGCAACCCGGTTCTCAAAAAACGAATTCCAGAATTGACATCCGCCGGACGCAGCTTGATTATGACCGGCACCGCCGTGTGAACGCCGTGCCCTGCAATCTCGGTGGAGACACCTATTGTAGATTGCATCGAATTCGGCATCACATTTCCTTCATGCTCGAAGCACTCGGCTTCAATACCCGGATACGGCGGAATAATCGCCCGGTTTCATTTTCACTGCCGTTCTATCGAGACCGCTCCGTAAAACCAAATCACGGTTTTTTACCAATTGTAACAACCCACCGTTGAGACGTAGTGTGAGCAACCGGCAAACAAAAGAACCGGTCCACCGGACCGGTTCTGTCATGGCACAAACAATCTCTATCGGGACTCAGCTGCCCTGGCGGCGCAAAAATGCGGGAATTTCAAGATGGTCTTCCTCGAACATACGAGGTTGCGCCGCAGGCTGTTGCCTTCTGCCGTAGTCACCTTCACTGACGGGACGCGGCTCGGGATGAGCTGCGACCGGGCGTGGTTGAGGTATCGCCTGCCCGTCGTCCTGACGACGTCCGAAACCTGCCAGAGTCAGTTTCTCCATCAGCGACTGACGACGTTTTTCAACAGGCACGGCGGTCGCACGCTCCGCCGACCGTGAATCGATCTTGAGTTGCGCAACATGCGGCAACTCGTCAACGCTCGGCATACGTAACGGACGCACCGGCTTTTCACTCTGCGGCGGAATAAAGCCGCCTTGATCGACATAATCCGCGGGCTCGTGGGCAGTTTGCTGCACCGCAGGGCGCAGTTCGGGCGCCGGCTGACGAGGAGGCATCTGGCGAATCGCAAGATCATCCCCGATCTGCAAACTACGTGGCTGAAATCCCTGCGGCAAGGGGCGAGCCTGCGGCCCCGCCATCTCCTCGCGGACCGGCTCAGGCCGAACTATGGGCCGGACACTGGCTGCCGCATGCGGCTGCAAGCCGGACATGTCCGGCATCGGTACCATCAGACCATCGCGATGCGCCGTCTCCAGGGCTGCAACCTCCTGCATCATCGCTTCGTGATCGATGCCGGTAGCAACAACCGAAACCCGGACGATCCCCTCAAGCGTATCATCACGGGTCGCACCGAAAATCACATTCGCTTCCGGATCGACTTCTTCCCGGATGCGGGTGGCCGCCTCATCGACTTCATAAAGCGTCAGGTCCGACCCCCCCGTGATCGAAATCAGCAGGCCGCGCGCACCTCGCATGTTCACATCGTCAAGCAGCGGGTTCGATATGGCAGCTTCTGCCGCACGAAGCGCACGCTTCTCGCCCGTCGCTTCTCCCGTTCCCATCATCGCCTTACCCATTTCCCGCATCACGGCGCGTACATCGGCAAAATCGAGATTGATCAGGCCTTCCTTCACCATCAGATCAGTGATGCAGGCAACCCCCGAATACAAAACCCGGTCCGCCATCGCAAAGGCGTCGGCAAACGTCGTCTGCTCATTCGCCACCCGGAAGAGATTCTGGTTCGGAATGACGATCAGCGTATCGACACTTTTCTGAAGCTCGATGATTCCCTGCTCGGCCAACCGCATCCGCCGCGTCCCCTCGAACTGGAACGGCTTGGTTACAACACCGACTGTCAGAATCCCCATATCGCGGGCCGCGCGGGCAACCACCGGCGCAGCACCTGTTCCCGTGCCACCACCCATGCCCGCCGTCACGAACACCATGTGCGCGCCCGAGAGTTGGTCGCGGATCTCGTCGATCACCTCTACTGCAGCCGCCTCGCCAACTTCCGGCTGGGAGCCTGCACCGAGCCCCTCGGTCACCTGAATACCCATCTG
This sequence comes from Hyphomicrobiales bacterium, assembly GCA_046092445.1. GTDB lineage: Bacteria > Pseudomonadota > Alphaproteobacteria > Rhizobiales > Beijerinckiaceae > CAIUPE01. The sequence continues at coordinate 82,434 of JBJTDR010000017.1, forward strand.
GATCACACGATGCGCCTTCGATATCAGAAGCGCCTGGGCATCCGTATTGCCAACCACGAATTCGCAGCCCTGAAGCCCGATCTCGATCATGTTGTTGACCGCGTTGCCACCCGCGCCACCAACCCCGAACACCGTGATGCGGGGCTTGAGTTCCCGGATATCCGGTACCGAAAGATTGATTGTCATCGTCGTCGCCTCTCGTGTTGGACGCTTTCTGCGTCATGGTAAACATCAGATCAGAAGTTCATCGGACACCGCCGGTGACACTCCTAAAAACTTTCCTTCAGCCAGCGTCCCATTCGCGACAGATATCCGTCGGTTCCGGTTCCAAGCATCGCACCGGAGGAACGGGGCTCGAAATGTTCAAGCCCCGCCACCTGCGGGTAGACAAGCAGCCCGACCGGCACCGAAAAGGCAGACCCCTTCACTGCATCCGGCAGACCTTGCACACCGAGCGGACGCCCGACGCGCACCTGTTTCGACAAAATAATGCGGCACAACTCGACAAGCCCGGTCATCTGCGCGCCGCCGCCCGTCAGCACGATCCGCCGTCCCACGGCCTCGCTGAAGCCCGAAGCCTTCAGTCGGTCACGCACCAGTTCCAGAATTTCCTCGACACGCGGACGAATGATGCGGATCAGCTGCGCACGCGGAATATGCGTCGCACGATCGCGGTCATCCTCGTCAACAGCGGCAACAGCCACCGTCTCGTGTTCATCAGACGCACTCGCAAGTGTTGATCCATGCAGCGTCTTCAGCCGTTCGGCATGCGACACGCTCGTCGATAATCCGCGTGCAATATCCATGGTTACATGGTTGCCGCCCACCGCAATGGCGTCATTATGCACAAACACGCCATTGGCGAACACCCCCATGCTTGTCGTGCCGCCGCCAATATCGATGATTGCAACGCCCATTTCGGCTTCGTCATCGACAAGCACCGAAAGCCCCGAGGCGTATGGGCTAGAAACCACCGCCTCGACATTCAGATGGCACCGCTCGACAGCCAGCATCAGATTGCGCACCGCGTAATCGTCAGAGGTCGCCACATGCATATCGACGCCCAGCTTCTGCCCCATCATGCCATGAGGATCGCGAATATGATGTGTCTGGTCGATCGAGAAGCCGGTCGGCAATGAATGCAGCATTGACCGCCCTGGCGTCGCCCCGGTACGGGAGGTCGCTTCGAAAACACGGCGTATATCATTTTCGCTGACGGCCTGTCCGCGCAACGTCACTTCGGCATTATAAGCCTCGGACTGCAACCGCCCGCCCGTCATGCTTACTATCACGGACCGGATTTCGACCCGCGCCATCCGCTCGGCTGCATCAACCGCAAGCCGGATCGAGTGTTCTGCCGCATCAAGATCAACAACAACGCCGTTCTTGATTCCGCGCGATTTCTGATGCCCAATCCCGATAATCTTCATCCGGTGAGAACGGCCACGCAAAGCTTCTGCATCGCGAACCGGTTCAAGCTGTGCCACAAGACAAACCGTCTTGCTCGTTCCGACATCAAGAACCGACATCACCAGTCCACGGCGCAACGATATCGGCTTCATGCGCGGGGTCAGGCCATGACGACTCATGTCAGACCTCCCTTATCCTTCGGGGCGGATTTGGCACGCTCCTTCAACAACTCCTCGCGCGAAGCCAAAGCGTTCTCTGTCAGACGGACCGTCACGCGATTCAGCTGCCGCAAGTCGAGCGTGACGATATCCTTCTCTAGTACATGCGAGTCACGCACAAGTGAGGCAAGCTGCAACACAGCCTTCGCCGGCTCAACTTCCGGCAACATCACTTCGAGCCCGTTTGTCATGGTCAACGTCCATCGACGCTGCCCGACATAAATTCCCGCACGGATATGCGGTGTCAGCTCAGGCACAAGCTGCGAGAGCGCGACAAATTCCTGAACATGCTGGGCCGCTCCCGCACCCGCAACGAGCGGCAACGATGTGAGACCGCTCTCATGCAACCCCTCCATTACGCGCCCGTCGGCGGCAATCGCAGAGATTTCACCATTCAGCTGCCAGAGCGCATATGGATCGCGCTCTTCAATCACGATCAACATTTGATCCGGATACATCTTCCGAACGCTCGCTTCTTTCACGATCGGCAATCGCATCAGATTAGCGCGGACAGTCTCGACATCAACCAATGGCAGTGCGCTCGTTACTCCAATTCCGGCGGCACGGAGAACGTCCCTTTCGTTCAACCGGTACAAACCGGAAATCGTCACACGCTCGACTCCGAAGCCCGAAACCCGGGTCAATGCAGCGATCGGCGATCCATAAATCGATGAAAAACCGGCCACATAGCCGCCCTGCAACAGCCCGAACACGATACTGACAGCAAAAATGGCAATCGTCGCAATCGTTCCGGAGCCTGCCGGAAGGCGACCGACCACAAAACCAAACGTGACTTCAAGTCTGGCAAGCGCTGGAAATTTTCGCCCGAGAGTTCGGAAAAGCGAGACCGACTTCTGTGTGACGGAACGCTGATGGAAGGCCGGTGCCTTGCCACTTACCGTTCGCAACACGCGTCGTCTACCATCCATTGCACCAACTCACCAAAACTCATGCCGGCATAAGCCGCTAACTCGGGTATCAATGACGTTTCTGTCATTCCTGGTTGCGTGTTCACTTCAAGACAAACCAACTCGCCTGTTCCATCAGGCCTGTCGTCATACCGGAAGTCCGCGCGGCTAACGCCGCGACAGCCAAGAGATTGATGCGCCGTTAATGTCAGTTTTCGGACAAGATGGTAAATATTCGGTAAAATTTCCGCTGGCAAAACATGAATTGACCCGCCTTGAGCGTATTTTGCATCAAAATCATAAAATGCACCGGTCGAAGGCCGTATATCGATAACTCCCAGCGCTTCATTATTCATCACGCCACATGTCAATTCGCGTCCGGCAATATATTTTTCCACCAGCACCAGATCGCCGTAGGGCCAATCAACACGCCCCACCTCCTGCGGCGGGTGCGAACGATCCTCACGTACAATAATCACACCGATCGACGAACCTTGATTGACCGGCTTGATGACATAGGGCGGGGCCATGACGTGACGCTTGGCAGCCTCGAACCGGCTCACTGTGATCCCCTCCGCAACCGGCACGCCTGCCGCAGCCATAACCACCTTTGCCCGGTCCTTCTGCATGGCAAGGGACGAAGCGAGCACGCCCGAATGGGTGTAGGGGATCTGCAATATTTCCAGAATACCCTGGATAACCCCGTCCTCACCAAACCGCCCATGCAACGCATTGAACGCAACATCCGGCTTCAACCACGTCAGAACATCCGCAATATCTCGCCCGACATCGACACGGCTGACACGAAATCCCTGTCGCTCAAGCGCCGTTGCGCACGCGGCGCCTGACGCAAAACTGACACTGCGTTCGGCGGATAATCCCCCCATCAGAACCGCAACATGGCGCTTGCTCATGCTTCCCCCACGCGTTTGATTTCCCACTCCAGCGAGATGCCGCTTTGCTCGAAAACGCGCCGCCTCACCTCTTCGCCGAGCGTTTCAATGTCACTCGCCGTCGCACCCTCATGCGCGATCAGAAAATTCGTATGCAATTCGGAAACCTGCGCACCACCGATCCTCAGACCACGACATCCCGCACGATCAATCAATTCCCAGGCCTTCGCAGCTTGCGGATTTTTGAACGTCGATCCGCCCGTTCGCGTATTCACCGGCTGGGTTGCCGAGCGCGCCTCCGTAATGGCGCCCATTTCCGCTAAAATCGTCTCCGGCTCCCCGGGCCGCCCCTGCATCAGCGCTTCGGTAAAAATAACATCCTCTGCAACCGCACTGTGGCGATACCTGAACCCCATCTGGCGACAATCAAATGTTCGGATCACGCCCGCGCGATCAATTCCCCGCGCACTGACAAGAACATCCCGCATCTCCGCGCCATAAGCACCGCCATTCATCCGCAACGCACCGCCTATTGTCCCCGGTATGCCGCGCAAAAATGAAAAACCCGCAATACCAGCCTCTGCAGCCTGCCTCGCCACCTTCACATCAACAGCACCTGCTCCGGCCCTGATCCGATGATCCGGTTCAACAATTATCGTCTGAAACGCCTTGCCAAGCCGGATCACTGCCCCCCGATAGCCGCCATCCCGCACCAGCAGATTGGAGCCAAGCCCGATCACCAGAAGCGGAACGTCCGACGGTAACACCTTCAGAAACGCAGCAAGGTCCGCCTCATCCTCCGGCGTAAACAATAGATCAGCCTTGCCGCCCACCTTGAACCATGAATAGGGCGCAAGCGGCGCATCATATACGACCGCACCTCGAACCGAGGAGATATCAACAAGGCTTGTCAACGCGCACCATCCAGTTTCGCAAGTTCTTCCGGCAGGGCATATGCCCATTGCGTGATCGTGCCTGCCCCGAGAAAAACGACATAATCCTCAGGCTTCGCAATGCTCCGGATGATTTCCGCCAACGCAGCAGGACTTGTGAGCGCCGTTACATGCCGGTGGCCATGCGCTTTGAGCGCCTGAACCAGCGAGTCCCTGTCTGCTCCCGCAATCGGGTGTTCGCCCGCGGCATAAACATCCGCAACAATCACATGATCGGCATCGTTGAAGCAGGTCGCAAACTGCTCGAACAGCGAATGCAATCGGGTGTAGCGATGCGGCTGGACGATGGCGATCACCTGTTTGGTCGTTGACGCCCGCGCCGCCTTGAGAACCGCGGCGATTTCCACCGGATGATGGCCGTAATCATCAAAAATCAGTGTGCCATTCCAGTCGCCCGTTCGGGTAAACCGCCGCTTGACCCCGCCAAACCCGGAAAGTCCCTCCCGGATCCTATCTGCAGGAATGCCCAGATGATACGCAACCGCAATTGCCGCCGTTGCATTCAGCGCATTATGATGCCCCGGCATCGGCATGGTCAGATGACTGATACGCGTGACAGCGCCTGATTTGCGATCCCGGATCAAAACCGAAAACCGTGACAGCCCCCCTGTCAGATCAACATCGACGAGCCGCACATCCGCTTGCGGATTTTCGCCATAGGTGATGATCCGGCGATCCTCAATCTTGCCGACAAGCTCCTGCACCGTGCCATGATCAAGGCACATCACCGCAAAACCATAGAACGGCAGATTTTCGACAAACGCCCTGAACGCGTCCTTGATCGCATCGAACGTCTTGAAATGATCGAGATGCTCGGGATCGATATTCGTGATGATCGCCACTTTGGCCGGCAGTTTCAGGAATGTTCCATCCGACTCGTCGGCCTCGACCACCATCCATTCGCCGTCACCAAGCCGCGCATTCGTGCCGTAAGCATTGATGATCCCGCCATTGATCACGGTCGGATCGAAATGCCCTGCATCAAGCAGCGTCGCCACGAGCGACGTCGTTGTCGTCTTGCCATGGGTTCCCGCAATCGCCACACAGTTCTTCAAACGCATCAACTCGGCCAGCATCTCGGCGCGGCGCACCACTGGCAGACGCTTTTCACGCGCCGCCATCAATTCCGGATTATTCCGCTGGATCGCCGTCGACACGACAACAACCTCTGCATCCTTGAGGTTCTCCGGCGCGTGACCGACCGCAACCGAAATTCCCCTTTCGCGCAACCGCTTCACGTTCGCGCTGTCCGATGAGTCCGAGCCCTGCACCTGATAGCCCAGATTATGCAACACCTCGGCAATCCCGGACATACCGATGCCGCCGATACCAACAAAATGGATCGCACCAAGGTCGGTAGGCAATTTCATCGTGTTTTCTCCTTGCGTGACTTCTTGCTCGGCTTCGTGCGCGCCACCGTCTCGACGAGATCGGCAAGACGGCGCGCGGCATCCGGAATACCGGCGCTTTTTGCGGCTATCCCTGAGTCGGTCAAACGTTTCGGGTTCTCGAGCAACTCGAGAAGTTTCCCGGCCAGCCAACCGGGCGTGACGTCCGACTGCCTCACAACAATTGCGCCACCAATATCCCCGAGGCTTGCGGCATTAGCCGCCTGATCCTGATCAATCGCAGTCGGAAGCGGTACCAGAATGGAGGGCCGCCCGATCACCGCGAGTTCGGCAACCGTCGAGGCCCCCGCTCTCCCGATCACAAGATGGGAATTCGCAATCCGGGCCGGCAGATCGTCGAAGAACGCCGCGAGCTCGACCGTCACGCCCGCCGTCTCATACGCCGCCCGTGCCCGCTCGAGATCCTCGCCGCGCGCCTGATGGACAATCCGCAAACACCGCCGCTGCTTCTCCGGTAACATTGCCATTGCCTGTGGTAAAATATCGCTCATAACCGATGCACCTTGGCTTCCACCGGTTACAAGGACACGGAACTGGAAATGTTCCTCCAAAGCTTCCAACGTTGGAAATGGTACATCCTTTACTTTCAACACATTAGGGCGAACGGGATTGCCAACGTTGGAGACTTTCTTCTCCAACACTGCAGAGATACCTTTGACCGTTTTGAGACCCGTTGCAATTCCTGTAACCCTATGGGAAAGAAAGGCATTTGCCCGTCCGATCACGCCGTTTTGCTCGTGAACCAGTGTTGGAACACCTCGCATCCATCCGGCCAGAACCGGTGCAACCGAGGGGTATCCGCCGAACCCGATCACAAGGTCAGGCTTGAGCTTTCCGACAAGAACCCACGCTTTGAAAAATCCCTTGGCCAGTGTCCAAACAGTCCGCACCAATGCCACAGGAGAACGTGACCGAAACGTCGTTGCATCAATGGAAGTCATTGAATCAGCTGGAAAAAATCCGACATACTTCATTCCTCTCACGTCCGTCGCAAGGTGAACGCTCGCCCCCCGCGCCCGCAATTCAATGGCCAAAGCCTCCGCCGGAAAGAGGTGCCCGCCCGTCCCCCCGGCGGCGAGGAGAACAGTCAACCCCGCCATCACGAAGCGCCCGACCGCGGCGTCACACCAAGCGCATCAATATACTCTGCCCGGGGCCGCTTCCTGACCACAGCCAGAAGAAAACCCATGCCGAGAGCGAGCGAAATGATTGAAGAACCACCGTAGGAAATGAACGGCAGGGTCATCCCTTTGGCCGGGATCAAATGAACATTGACCGCCATATTGATGCAGGACTGCACCCCGAAAAGCATGATCAAACCAGCCCCTGCGAGCCTTGCGAAAGGTTCTTCGCTCCGGCGGGAAAGTATTAATCCGCGCATGACTGTCAACATAAAGACAAAAAGCAGCACCATGCAGACAATGATACCAAATTCCTCTGCCGTGACGGCAAATACAAAGTCCGTATGACTGTCCGGCAATATCCGTTTTACTGTTCCTTCACCCGGTCCTTTGCCATACCATCCCCCCTCGGTGAAGCTCCTCAGCGCATTGTCAATCTGGAACGTATCCCCTGATGCCGGATTGAAAAAACGATCAATTCGGGCCGTCACATGTGGCAAATACAGATATGCTGCATAAATTCCGGCGCACCCGATCCCCATCAGAACGCCGATCGAGAACATGTTCAGACCGGACAGAAAGACCAGTCCTATCCATACAATTGAAATCAGCCCTGTTTGGCCAATATCGGGTTGCAGCACAATCGGAACAGCAGTGATAGGCAAAAGAATAAGCCCGATGAAATTCGCCGGAACATCACTGCGGCGCCCGCCCTCGGAAAATGCCCAGGCGAGAAGTATGACAAAAGCCGGTTTCAGAAATTCCGAAGGCTGCAAAGCCATTCCGGCAATGCTGATCCATCGGCGCGCGCCTTTGATTTCGACACCGTAAATCAGCCCGTAAACAATCAACGCCATCGCCAAAAGATAGACGAGTAAAGCAACTCGACGAACATAGCGGGGCGAGAGAAAACTCGTAACAACAAGGATCATCGCCGCAGGAACGACAAAGATCATTTGTCTGATCACAAAATGAAAGGTGCCATAGTTCAATCTTTCCGCAACCGGGGGACTTCCGGCGAGACTGGCAAGCACCCCGAACAACATCAGCATAACGAACATGACGAGCAGTGTACGATCGACCGTCCACCACCAGTCCGCAAGAGGGCCTCTTTCAATCCGCGATGCCATGACTCATCCTCTCGTGATGGATCGGAATTCCGGCCGTGCCGCGACCATCACCCGAAAGCGATCGCCGCGATCTTCGAAATTCCGGAACTGATCAAACGATGCGCACGCCGGCGACATCAGAATGACGGACTCCCTGCTCTCCAGGGCGATGTCGTGCACGGCATCAGCAAGCGCCTGCTCCAGAGTGCCGCTGCGTGTGTATTGAACGGCACCATCCAGCACGGAAGCAAATTCCTCTGCCGCCTCCCCGATCAAATAGGCCTTTGATATTCTTGGAAAATACCTTGCCAGCGAAGAAATCCCGCCTTCTTTGGATTGCCCTCCCGCGATCCAGAAAATCGAACCGGGGAAGCTTGCGAGTGCCTTGCCTGTCGCATCGGCATTCGTTGCCTTCGAGTCATTGATGACCAGCGCCCGCCCAAGATTTCCCACAATCTCCATTCGGTGCGCCAAACCCGGAAAGCTCGCAAGGCCTGATCTGATCGCATCGTCCCTCAAACCAAGTGCGGAAACTGCCGCAATCGCTGCGGCAGCATTTTGAGCATTATGGACGCCGCGCAACGTTCCGATCCCCTCAAGCGACGCAATCGGGCGTTCCTCGTCCAGACACGTCCAGAAGAGGTCCGATCCCTTCCTGTGAATACCGGTATCAAGCCGTCGCTCGATAGATACCCTCACGAGCGTCTGCCCTCGAATATCAGCCTGATCGGCGATCGCGTTGCTCCAGGCATCATCGACACCAACGATCGCGGTATCGCTCCCCGAAACAAGCCGCTCTTTAACTTCCGCGTAGTGCGCCATCGTCCCGTGGCGATCGAGATGATCAGGCGACAAATTCAGCATAACACCAACGCTTGGCCGAAGAGTTGGTGCCAAATCAATCTGAAAACTCGAACATTCAATCACATGGATGCGCCCCATTTCCGGTCGCTCAAGTGCGAGAATTGCGGTTCCGATATTCCCGCCCATCTGCACATCGTGCCCGGCTTCGCGGAATAAATGGGCAATCAGCGCCGTCGTTGTCGACTTTCCGTTCGTCCCGGTTATTGCAACAAACGGTGCCGCCGGTGCGAGACGGGCACGCTCTCGACAGAACAACTCGATATCGCCGATGACTTCGATTCCCGCCGCGTGCGCCTTTTCAACCGTCCAATGCGGCCGCGGATGCGTCAGTGGCACTCCCGGAGCGAGAATGAGCGCTGAAAATTCCTGAAATGTACAATTTTCCAGTGAAACAACCGTTATCCCCCGTGCCTGCGCCTGCTCACGCGCGACCTCTGAATCATCCCACGCAGAAACTTGGGCTCCGCCTGCCACCAAAGCGCGGGCCGTCACAATCCCCGAACCACCAAGGCCGAAAAGCGCAACTTTTTGTCCGCAAAATGAGGCGACAGGGGTCAAGTTGTTACCTCAATTTCAGTGTCGAAAGCCCGATCAGGGCCAGAATGACAGAGATAATCCAGAATCGGATCACGATTTGCGGCTCTTTCCACCCCAATTTTTCGAAATGGTGATGGATCGGCGCCATCAGAAAAATCCGCTTGCCGGTCATCTTGAACGACGCCACCTGAATGATGACCGAAACTGCCTCGACAACAAACAAGCCGCCGACGATCGCAAGCACAATTTCATGCTTTGTCGCGACCGCAATGGTCCCGAGGAGCCCACCCAATGCGAGTGATCCCGTATCGCCCATGAAAATCTGCGCCGGAGGCGCATTGAACCAGAGAAATCCCAAACCAGCCCCGATCAAAGCCCCACAGATGACTGCCAGCTCGCCTGTGCCAGGGACAAAGTGAATCTGCAGATAATTCGCAAAGATCGCGTTGCCGACGAGATACGAGATAAACCCGAATGTCGCACCGGCAATCATCACCGGCACAATCGCCAGCCCGTCCAATCCATCCGTCAGATTGACCGAATTACCCGCCGCTACGATGACAAAGGCACCGACGGCGGCAAAGAAAAGTCCGAAATCGAGCAGAATATCCTTGAAAAACGGAATTGCAATCGACGTCGCAAGCTTCCCGGTCCCAACCTGCGAGAGAACATAGCAGGCAATCATGGCAATCAGTGCCTCGATCGCAAGACGCGAACGCCCCGAGAGTCCATTGTGCGTCTGCCGCGTAACCTTCAGATAATCATCATAAAAACCGATTGCTCCAAAGGCGACCGTGACCATCAGCACAACCCATATGTAGGGGCTCTTGAGATTTGCCCATAACAGAGTGGAAACAAGAACAGAGGTCAAAATCATCAGCCCGCCCATTGTCGGCGTGCCCTTCTTGGTCAAAAGATGGGATGACGGACCATCCTCCCGAATGGGCTGGCCTTTACCCTGCCGAACTCTGAGGCTCGCGATCATGGTTGGGCCGAAAAAGAAAACAAAAAACAAAGAAGTCACAGTCGCCCCGACAGTCCGGAACGTGATGTATCGGAAAACGTTGAGACCTCCGAAAGAGGAACTGAAATCAACCAGCCACGTCAGCATTCCCTATTCCCCTTCAGCCCTTCGAACCTAAGTCCCAGGACTTTGTCTTTTCACCGCTTCAACAATCCGGCCCATCCGGCTCCCGAGTGACCCCTTGATCATCAGCGTATCGCCAGATGTGAGAGCACGCGTTACCTGACTTTCGAGTGCAGCAGAATCCCCCGCATACGCGCCACGAATCCGCATTGGAAGCGCGTCCCAAGCGTTTTTCATCAATGGACCGCACAAAAACGCTAAATCTGCGCCACTCGCTTCAATTGCCTCCGCGATCTCCGCATGAAGCGTCGGGGCAGCAGGCCCGAGTTCCAGCATATCGCCCAGAATTGCGATCCGCCGACCATTCTTTCCGGTCGCTGCCGCGCCCAAAACGGCAAGCGCCGCGCGCATCGAAGCAGGATTGGCGTTGTAGCTCTCGTCAATGATAGTGATCGCGTCATCTCCGGCACCAATCCGGAATTTTTGTCCGCGTCCCGGTGGCGGCTTGATCGCACTGAACGCATCCGCCGCAGCTTCGACATCCGCCCCGAGCGCACCCACACACGCAAGTACGGCGAGACTGTTCAATGCGAGATGACGGCCCGGACTGCCATACACATAGCGCATTCGTTTTCCTAAATAGTCGATCTCAAGCGTGGAATGCTCCGGTTCCAATGCCAGAGCAACAAGCCGGACATCGGCACTTTCCGCGGCACCAAAACTCAAAATGCGCCCCGCACGCTCTTTCGCGTGTCCGACCAGCCGTTCAAAATAGGGATTATCCAGATTGAGAACCGCCGTTCCGCCTTGCTCCAAACCAGCGAAAATCTCCCCTTTTGCATCGGCTATGCCTGCAACCGACTTGAAAAACTCGAGATGGACGGCTTCGACTGTTGTGACAAGCGCCACATGCGGCCGCACCATCTTTGACAAAGGCGTGATTTCTCCGGCATGATTCATACCGATCTCGAACACGCCATACCGCGCTGACCCGGGCATGCGTGCCAATGTCAATGGTACGCCAAGATAATTGTTGTAGGACGCGACGGAGGCATGGGTCTCTGCCTGCAACGCCAGCACCGTCCGAAGCGCGTCCTTCGTTCCGGTTTTACCTACGGAACCCGTCACCGCGCAAATACATGCCGACGATCGTTCACGTGAGGCGATGCCGAGACGCTGCAAGCTCTCCAGCGTATTCTCGACTGCGATCAGGGGGCCCGCGTCCTGCAACTCCGCGAGGTGCGGGTCGTCGATCAGAGCGGCGGCGGCACCCCGCTCAAAGGCGTCACGAACAAAGGCGTGCCCGTCCCGACTTTCGCCCGCCACGGCGATGAACAGCTCACCCCGCTGAAGCGTGCGTGTGTCAATCGACACACCGGACACATCCGGAATAATGCCTGAAACGCGACCTCCGAGTGCAACTGCCAAACGATCCGCCGTCCAGATAGGCTTCATGGCATCATTCCTTTCAGAATAGTGTCCACGGCTTCGTGGTCAGAAAACGGAATGGTCGTGTCGCCGATAATCTGGCCGGTTTCGTGTCCCTTCCCCGCAATCAGCAAGACATCGCCCGATTGCATCAAATCGATCGCCGTTCGAATGGCCTCGAAACGGTCCGCGATTTCACCTGCGCCCGGGCAAGCTTCGAGAATGGCCGCCCGGATCGTCGCCGGATTTTCGCTGCGTGGGTTATCGTCGGTCACAATCACGAGATCGGCATTATGAGCGGCAATAGCGCCCATCAGCGGACGCTTTGCACGATCACGATCACCGCCACACCCGAAGACACAGATCAACCGCCCCGTCGCGGACGAGCGTAGTGCACGCAATGCGTGCTCCAACGCCTCGGGCTTGTGGGCGTAATCAATAATGATCAGGCCGTCCCTGAAATACCCCGCGCGCTCCAACCGGCCCGGGACACCCTTCAACGTTGATATCGCAGCGAGAACCTGCGCAACCGGCACGCGAGCCGCGATCGCCAAACCTGCCGCCACCAGGGCGTTTGAAATTTGAAAGTCGCCCAATAGGGGCACCTTGATCGAATGGACGGCGCCATCTTTGGTTGCGAGCTCGAGATGCTGATCAAACCCGTTACGACTCAATGCCATGATCCTGAGATCGCCACCCTTCCATCCGGTGCTGAACACCCGGATACCGCGCTTGGCCACAATTGCCCTGACCGTTTCGGCAACGGAATCATCGGCATTGACGACTGCAACGCCATCAATCGGCAGGAGCGTATCGAAAAGCCGCATTTTCGCTGCAAGATAAGCATCCCGCGTGCCGTGATAATCGAGATGATCATGGCCGAGATTTGTGAAGGCCGCTGCGGTCAGACGCACCCCGTCAAGACGGCGCTGATCCAACCCGTGCGAGGAGGCTTCCATAGCGAGATGCGTCACCCCATCGCGCGCAAGATGATCAAGCGTCTCGTGCAAACTGACCGGATCTGGCGTTGTGAGAGAGCCATAATGAGCGCCCGCGCCGCTGATCACACCGATTGTGCCAACGCTCGCGGCGTTCTGGCCGCAATGGATCAAAATCTGGCGTGTAAAATCCACCACCGAAGTCTTGCCACTCGTGCCCGTAACCGCAAGAATTTTTGCAGGCTGGGACGGATAAAAACGCGCAGCTGCCTCAGCAAGTGCGCGCCGTGTATCCGCCACACGAACATAAATTCCATTCGGTACTCCGGCGGGAACGGAGCGAGCTTCCCCGATAACGGCAACGGCGCCCGCCTGAACGGCAGCAGCGGCGAATTGACTGCCATCCGCCCTCGAACCCGGCATCGCAAAAAAAATCATACCCGGGCTGACCTGCCGACTATCGGCGGTCAAACCTGCAACGTCGAGAATGCTGGTCTCGCCTTCGACAGGAACAAGCGCACCGAGCTTCATTTCGTACCCCATGCTCCGAGCTTGACCATTGTGGGAAAAGGCATAACGGGTGGCTCGTTGCGCGGAATCAGTCCGAGAAGCGGTGCAACACGCTCGAGGATCAGACCGGTAACCGGCCCTGCATTTTGCCCGGCAGTCCGGTAGCCATACGTCCCCTCGACGGCCTGCGGATCATCCAGCATTGTCAGAAACAGGTATTTTGGCTTGTCCGCAGGGGTGATCGCCATAAAGGTGGTCAGCACGGTTTTGTTGTCGTACCCGCTCTTGCCGGGTTGATCGGCAGTCCCGGTTTTTCCGCCGACAAAATAGCCGGGAACGGCCGCTGCCTTCGCCGTACCCTCGGTTGCATTTAACCGCATGACGTAGCGGATCGCTTCGCTTGTTTCATCGGAAATGACCTTTGTTGCCATAGCACTCGCCTGGTCGGGACTACGAAGCATGAATGTCGGTGGAATAAGGTACCCGCCGTTCACGAGCGCCGCAGTTGCCATAACAGCCTGTAGCGGTGAAACAGCCAGTCCATGTCCATATGCGATCGTGATCGTACTCAGCTCCGACCAGCGCTTCGGTACTTGCGGCGCGGCGCTCTCCGGCAATTCGGTCTTCAGTCGGTCAAGAATACCCATTTTTTTCAAAAAGGCCTGATGACCCGGAACTCCTACCCCGAGTGCCATGCGAGCACTTCCAATGTTCGAGGAATGGACAAATACCTCAGGAACAGTCAAAATGCGGTTCTGCGGATGAAAATCACCGATTTTAAACCGCCCGTAACGAATTCCAGCGCGCGCATCCAGTGTCGAGTTGATGGTGTATTTACCTGAGTCCAGCGCCATGGCAGTTGTCAGAGCCTTGAATGTGGAGCCCATTTCGTAGGTCCCTACGATGATCCGGTTGATGGCGTCCGACTTCTGGGCGTCGGCTGGAGAATTCGGATCAAAATCTGGCAGTGAGACAAGCGAGATCACTTCACCCGTTGTAACATCGAGGATCATTCCCGATGCAGCTCTCGCCTTGTACTTCTCGATTGCTTTCAGTAATTCATCGCGCATGGCGTGTTGGACACGCAGATCGAGGGAGAGGATCACCGGGGCGAGATCATCAGACTGAAGATTGAGTCCGACGCCCTTGAGATCGGCCAGGCCCTGGCCGTCAATATATTTCTCGATACCGGATATGCCGGTGTTATCAATATCAGCCGTCCCGATCACATGGGCAGCCTCGGTTCCGTTCGGATAAATCCGCTTGTTCTCGGACGTAAATCCGAGACCCGGTAACCCGAGATTATGAATTTCCTTCTGTTTCTGAGGCGACAATTCACGCTTGATCCACTCGAAGCACCGGTCTGATGCAAGCCTTTCACGCAGTCTGCGCGCATCAAGATCAGGCAGAACGGCGGTGATCATCTCGACCGCCTCGTCGGTATCAAGTATCTTGCACGGCTCTGCAAAGAGCGAGACAGTTCTGACATCGGTGGCAAGCACGGTTCCGTTACGGTCCACAATATCGGGGCGTGCAGTCGCTGTCGCCTCCGGCGGAAAGGCTGTTTTTTGGACGTCGCCGGGATAGAGAGCAAGCATGGCCAATTTCCACGCAATCAACCCGAAAAAGAGCAGAAAGCCGAAACCGAGCCATAGAATACGCGAGCCACTCCGCTGAAGTCGCATCTTGAACAACAACCGGCGAAGGCGAACAAGGAGTGAAGGACGCGACAGAACAACCGGCCTGACAGTCAGCGGCTCCGCCTGCGCCATATCAAACAGACGATGATCAATTTTCATGATTTGGCTCCGCGCCTGAGTTTGATGGAACCTCGGCTCGGGCTCGTCCCGTATGCGCGGATTGAGCAGATGGCTGCCCTGCCTCAAGTGAGAGAAGTTTGTCGCCGATGATGTCGATCGTTGAGGAACGGTCAGCTATTTCCGTCCAGACAGCAATCTGGTGCACTCTCAACGGTGTCAGTTGAGAATGGGCATGCGCGAGTTTCTGTAACCTGTCGGGACTGTTCAGCTGCTGCCATTCCGCTTTCAGCGCACTGATCGCATCTCTCTCACGCGTGATGTCGCGTTTGAGTTTCGCAACCTGCTCGGAAAGATAAATCGTCTCATACTTGACACGATACAGGTAAACCGCCGAACCGACGAGGATCATAACGACGACAAGATGAAAAATGCGCGGCATGATCAATGCACTCCCGTGAAATCCGGAATGATATGATCCGCCATCCGCGCAAGAACTCTCAGTTTGGCCGATCTCGACCGGGGGTTCAGCCTGATCTCCGCGTCACTGGCCGTAATCGGCTTAGGGGTCACGAGTGAGAAACGCGCACGTTCCCGCTGCGCTTGCGGCAGGTGGCGGGAGGGCGCGGCGATCCTCCCCGAGCGCGCCATCATGAAATCCTTGACGATCCTGTCTTCAAGCGAATGAAACGTCACGACCGCCAGCCGACCGCCCGGCGCAAGTAAGGCCTCCGCCGCCTCAAGACCCCGCTTCAACTCGCCCAATTCGTCGTTCACTGCAATGCGCAGCGCCTGAAAGGTCCTCGTGGCCGGATGAATCGAGTCCCCCGAAGCCCAGACGACCGAGGCAATTAATTCGGCAAGGGTGCGTGTCGTTGAAATAGGCCCGGCCGCACGCGCCCTCACGATCGCGCGCGCAATCGCACGCGAACGGCGCTCCTCGCCATAACGCCAGAGCATATCGGCGATCTCGGCTTCTTCCAGCGTGTTGACCAGGTCCGCAGCACTCGGCCCCCTCCGCTCCATCCGCATATCGAGCGGTCCGTCAAACCTGAAAGAAAAACCCCGCTCGGGTTCGTCGATCTGCATGGAGGAGACACCGACGTCGAGCACCACACCGTCGACCGCATCAAGGCCCTGGCGGCCCGTGATTTCCGCAAGATCGCCAAACCGCCCCTCTTCAAGAGCCAAGCGACCGGAGAACTCGGCAACGACCGCTTCACCCGCTTCAACCGCATCCGGATCACGATCAATCCCGAGAACCCGACAGTTCGGATAGGCTTCAAGGAGTGCCCGCGAATAACCACCCGCACCGAAAGTGCCATCGACAAAAAACGCTCCCGAGCCCGGGTTCAACGCAACAAGCACCTCCTGCAAAAGCACCGGCACATGGCGCTTCCGGGAAGGGCTCTTCCGAGCCTTCATTGATGCTGCTTCACGCGCCATAAGCGATACTGATCACGAAACTGGAGACACCGGACTTAAGCAACCATTAATGCCTCGCCATGGTTAAGATTTGGTTGATTCATCAGAAGATTGCTCGGAATGAGAGCAGAACGACATATTTCTTGAACCCTGTCGAAGTTACCCATTCAAGTGCCGATTTCTGATCGAAAATACAAAATACCAGTCGGTCTGTAAGCCGGGTTCTGTATGGCATGGGATATCTCCCACGCGTGACGGCCATTCATCTGGGACGGCTGTTGCCAGCCGCCTCAAGCAACCAACCCGGGCAGGAAGGGTGAAGCCCCTCGGGCGGCAAGCCGCCCATCCCGCCCCTATTCGGTTTTGCTCCCGGTGGGGTTTGCCATGCCGCGCCCGTTGCCGGCCGCGCGGTGCGCTCTTACCGCACCTTTTCACCCTTACCCTCAGCCAAAGCAAAGGGCGGTATCTTTTCTGTGGCACTTTCCCTGAGGTCGCCCCCGCCGGACATTATCCGGCACCGTTTCTCCATGGAGCCCGGACTTTCCTCCCGTCTTGCGACGCGCGGCCGTCCGACCGACTGGCATTTGTCCTCGTAACACGATTGCGAAACGACTTCACCCAAATTCAGTTGCCCAAACTGGCAATGACGATTTTCGCTCTCGCACAATAGGCGCGATTGGCGGCATTCATCCTCCGCGCATCATGCCCGCTCTGGTAGCGCATCAATGTCTGGCAAAGATCACCCTTTGAGAGTTGATAAGCCAAAGCCAGATATTTCACGCCGTATTTGATGTTCACATCGGGATCATATAGCCCCGCCGCGTTTCCGCGATAGCCCAGTCCGCGTGCCGTCGCGGGTACAATCTGCATCAATCCGACGGCATCTCCGTTGCGAACCCGAGGCTTGTAATTACTTTCAATCGTGATAACCGTATGGATCAAATCCGGGTCAAGGCCGCTTTCCGCGGCATATTTCATCACGAGACGATCTACCGATGAAATCCTGATGAGCTCATTCACATTTGTTTGATTGATCATCTCTTCAGTCTGCGTTGTCGATGGCTGGAGGCTCACCTGTTCGGAGGCTTGAGCATTTTTACCGACGCTCAAAAAACAGAGCGACACGAGTGCACTTAAAATAAAAAGACGCATGGTCTTTCTCCCTTCAATCAATACCTGCGAACTGATTTGAGCTCGCATCAATACTTGGCCGGATTGGCCAGTTTGGGGGATTGGGCGATAAGGCTCCGTGCGGGAGCACGCGTGAATGGTCGGCCTCGCCTGAAAGCCGATGAATGGTGTCGGGCTTCGCATGCTCGAAGAGCGACACCACCGCGACGTCAGTCAGCGGGACGAGTAATCATGCTGGATTTTCCAGCGAAATTATGGTCAGATTATTGAAATCATGCCTCATTTCATCCGATGAAATACTAATGAAGCAGCAATGGGTTTGAATTTAATCACGGGTTTGGGAGGTTTCGGCGGCTCAGCCCAAGCCTGGCCGAACTTCCGGAAATTGCTCGAATAAATTTCTGAGCGCCATCACAAGCTCCGCCGCGTGGCGCTTTCGCCCCTGCTTGAACGCCGCTTTGATGTCGTCAACAATCATGTCCCTGACATGCTCCAACCCGTGCGCCTGATGCATCAGATAGGACGCAAGCGCCGCCGCCGCTACTTCCGGAATGTGCTCGTGCTCGGCAATCGCATCGATTTGCTCCGGATCAAGCCCGCAAAGCCCGCAGATATCAATCGCCGAAATCATGCTGGCTCCTCCACGCCACCAAAGCTGATCGTCAGGCTAGCGGCATCGAGGTCCAAGGAGCAATTCGGGAAAAAGCCTAGGCCGCCTGTCGCGCCCGCTCGGGCCTCAAACCCAGCAAATGACAGATCGCATAGACCAGCTCCGCCCGGTTCATCGTATAAAAATGAAAATCAGACACGCCCTGATCGAGAAGATCAAACACCTGCTCAGCAGCAACTGTCGCAGCCACAAGACGCCGCGTCGCAGCATCATCATCAAGCCCGTCAAACCGCTTTGCCAGCCATACAGGGATCGATGCTCCGGTCTTTGCTGCAAAACTCGCCGTCTGTTGGAAGTTCTGCACTGGCAATATACCGGGGATGACCGGAATCGTAATTCCCCGCGCGCGAACACGATCAAGATACCTGAAATAGAGGTCATTATCGAAGAAAAACTGCGTGATCGCCCGCGTCGCACCCGCATCCACTTTGGCCTCCAGCACGTCGATATCGGCTTCGATCGTGGCACTTTGCGGATGCTTTTCGGGATAGGCCGAAACAGAAACATCGAACGGCCCCAGCGCCAGAATACCCCTGACAAGATCCGCCGTCGTCCGGTATCCCTCCGGATGCGGCACATAATCGGTGCCGACACCTGTTGCCGGGTCACCCCTCAGCGCAACAATATGACGAACACCCGCCGCGCGATAAGCACGGGTGACATCGTCAACATCTGCTCGCGATGCACCGACACAGGTCAAATGCGCGGCAGGACGCAAAGAGGTCTCGCGCACAAGGCGCGCCACGGTCCCTTCCGTCCGCTCCCGTGTCGAGCCACCAGCTCCATAAGTGACCGAGACAAAATCCGGATTGAACGGCGCAAGCCGTTTAATCGCATTCCAGAGCACCGGCTCGGCGTTAGTATTCTTTGCCGGAAAAAATTCGAACGAGACCCTGAGAGTGCTCGGAGCCCCGCTTCGGCTAACCTGCTTGGAGATGGAGTTCATCAGGCAACCTCCCGACCAGTCTCGATGCTTGCACGTGACACCGACTGCCGCCTGTCACGCGCCAGAAAGAGCGAAACCGTCAATTCCTTGTCGGATGCATCCGGCGGAGCGATATCGACATGACCAACCGCGTCAAGCCCCGCTTCAACCAGCCACTGCGTCATCTGTCCCATCGAGAACCCCAGCCTGCGATGTGCTTGCGTTTCCCGTAAAAATTCGAGTTCATGCGGCGCAAAATCCACCACAAGCAATCGTCCGCCCGGTACCAAAGCTTTTTTTGCCTCATTCAGTGCCCGCGCCGGATCATCGAGAAAATGCAGAACCTGATGCACAATCACAAGATCAAACGCGTCGGCTTCCGTCGGCAACGCATAGATATCGCCCTGCCGAAGCTCGACGCGCTTGAGCCCCGCCCGCTCAAGATTGGCCCGCGCAACTGCCAACATGGCGTGGCTTGAATCAATCCCGACAACACGCTCCGCCTGCGCACCAAAAACTTCGAGGATCCGCCCCGTTCCGGTACCGAGATCAAGCACATTCACCAGTGGATCGTCACCGATCATGCGTTTCATTGCGGCCTCGACCACATCATCCGGCGCATGAAGCGACCGGATCCGGTCCCATTCGGCGGCGTGACGATTGAAAAATGCTTCCGCCGTTTTCGCACGCTCCATTCTCACGGCGCCGAGGCGTGACTTGTCCGCCGCAATAATCGTATCCGCCGCGTCGATCTGCTCCGCGAGCATCCGCGCAAGATGCGCCGCTGCCGTCCGCTCCGGTATTCTAAAAAACGCCCACGCGCCCTCGCGGCTGCGCTCGACAAGGCCTGCCTCGACCATCAGCTTGAGATGGCGCGAAATACGCGGCTGGGATTGCCCGAGAATATCCGTCAGATCGGAGACCGTCAGTTCGCCTTCGACAAGCAATGCGAGAATGCGAACCCGCGTATCTTCGCCGACTGCACGCAGTCCGGCGACCAGATCCGAAAGCGGGAAAGATACATTTGAAACCGGCGGGCGCTTCATCATCTCAACTCGCTTCCAATTTAACACATAAAGATATCTTTATATCATTAAATCAAAAAAGCAAGCAGTTTGTGAACCCCTCAAAGAAGCGCCATTACCCCACAATCAGGAGCCTTTGACGATCCGTGTTCGCCGTCCGATCAGTACGACACCGACAACGGCAACAGCAAAAATCCACGTCAGCAGATCAACCTGCTCGCCATTCACCCACGCGGCAAACGCCAATGTAACAAAAGTTTGCAGCAATTGCGTCTGACTCACGCGGGCTTGGCCACCCATCGCGAGCCCCGTGTTCCAGAAGAAAAAGCCGACATATTGGCTCATCAATCCGAGATAGAAAAACGCGCCCCAATGCGGCAGGGGAACGGCAAAAAGATCGCTGGGCGCAGTCAGAAAGGCAAAGGGCAACGTCACAGGCAGACTGATCACAACAGTCCAGGAGATCACCTCCCACCCCGGTCGGCTCTTCGTTAATCCGGCGAGCACCGTATACCCCGAGGCCGCGCTGAGAACCGCACCCAGTAATAGAACATCTCCAAGCCCGAAACCGCCCTCGCCATCGCGAAGCGAGAACCCTATCACCAGCGCCGCGCCCGCCAGTGCACTCAGCCAGAACCCGAAAGAGGGCCGCTCTCGCGCCGCAATCGCGCCAAAAAGCGCGACAACCAGCGGCAAAATCCCGAGCACAACGCCGCCATGCGAGGCCGGCACAAGACTCATCGCAAAACCTGTAAATCCCGGGAACCCGACAATCACAAACACAGCTGCAACACCAAGCCGCATCAACTCTGAACGCGTGGGCACGGGGCGTCTCAAAACCACCAACACACACAGCGCCACAAGTCCCGCGAGTGCCGCGCGCCCCATCGTCACAAACCACGGATCAAGCGAGACGACTGCAATCCGCGTCATCGGCAATGTAACGCCAAAAATGATAACGCCGATCGTCCCGATAATCAGCCCGAGCGTTTCCCGCGATACCCCCTTCAAAATGTCACCTCGGCCCGTGCCGCATCCGCTACGCCAATCCGGACTTTCGCGCCGCAATCCCGAACGAGCAGTGTCGCCAACGCCTCGGCTGCCGCCAATGGATCACCCGCACCGTTCGATTGTAACGTTACGATAGCGCGCTTTGTTGCGGGCGTGATGATCGAGCGCGCATCCTGCCGCCAGTTCCAGCGTCTGCAAAGCACATGTCGTGCATCCGCATAGACAACTTCACCCTCTTTCGGCGGATCATTCGGATCGTCTCCCACTTCTGCCGCCATATCGATGAACGTGTCACCCGCGCGCGAAAACCGGAACGCGAACGGCCCCTCCGTCTTGTCGAGATCGTCCGCACCAACGCATAATTCATGCGCCAGCGATATCCCGTTATACGCATCCACAAAACCGTTGATCCCCGGCAATTCGCGTTCCGCGAGAATATTCTTGATCAACCGTTCGACCGAACACCGATAACTCGTCTTCTTGATCCCGAAGGCGCGATACGCCGCCCGCCACGCCGCAATCCCCGGAATATCCGAAAGCTCCGTCCCGCCCCATCGCGTCCGGCATTCCGCCTCATAAGACGCAATCTCGGCATCAAGCGCACCGGACCGCTCGGTCTTGATCGACAAATCTTCTGCCACCAGCACCGCAACGCGGAAATCAGGAAACTGTTGCGTTAACTCGGCAATAGAAAGTGTGGTCGTCATGGCAAATCTCGAAAATGAAAAGAGAGCACGAACTCCGCCACGCGCTCGGGGAAGTCAAGAGGGCAGGACGAAAGACGCATCACGGCGTGAGTTTCAATTTCACGCCGTCCGCCCTGACAATATCCCTGAAACGCGGATGATCACGCGTCAAATCAACAATATCGACCGTGTAAGGCAAGTCGGACTCGTCGAATGCGTCCGAAAGCGCAAGATCTTCGGCCAGCGTCAGTGGCCGCATGGCATCTATTGCGAGATCCAGATCGGACGAGCGCTTCCCCCGTCCCGTGGCGCGCGATCCGAACACAAAACCTCGCTCCCGGGGGGCAACACCGTTTTCAAAATCGCCTCAACAATTTCTCGATCCTGCGTCCTGATATCAATCTGGTCAGTCACGCTGTAACTCCTGACGTCTTCGAATTTCACCGCACAGAAACTTCGCCTCACGCAAAAAAGTTGGAATGCCCTCAAATACTTCGAGCGCCTTGCGCTCGTTATAAGCACGGCTTGTTGTTCCACGATCTTTCCGGAATTGTTTCCATTCAACCAACTCGGCTTGCAAAACCCCCACTTCATATCCGCGTCTCACAAGATCGTTGAACGTCATCTCGTCGATTGCGCTCGGATTGGGATCAAGTGTTTCGAGAAACCTTTTGAGAGTCTTTACCGCCAATTCATAGGTGAATTCGAATGCCTGAATGGAGGCCGCACGCAGATGCAATGCAAGACGCGGATCGTTTCGGGACATGTCGGATCGACAGAAACTGAGCGCTTCCTCAACTTGCTCGATCGCTTTTTCGAAAGTGGAGAGGTCGATCATCGCCCTGCTATCTTGTAGATTGAAAAGTCCAAATTCTATCTCGTGATCGAAATTAACAGAAAAAAGAAGCTAAAACACTCATTTGAGTCTCGCGTGTAGCCCCCTCACCGGAACGGTGGCTCGTCAAAACTTCTGAGCTTCCGCGAATGCGCCGTGCCGCTCTGTCCCTTCAGCACATCGAGCGCCGCAATACCGATATCGAGATGCTCGCTCACGGCGCGCTCATAGAACGCATTCGCCGCGCCCGGCAGCTTGATCTCGCCATGCAGCGGCTTGTCAGAGACGCAAAGCAACGTGCCATAGGGCACCCGAAACCGGAACCCCTGCGCCGCGATCGTGCCGCTCTCCATATCCACCGCAATCGCGCGGGAGAGATTGATCCGGCGCCGCTCCTGCGACCAGCGCAATTCCCAGTTCCGGTCATCATAGGTCACAACCGTACCGGTGCGAAGCCGCCGCTTCAGCGCCTCGCCGCGATCCCCCGTCACACTTGCCGCCGCCTCCTGCAGCGCAACCTGCACTTCGGCAAGCGCCGGGATCGGCATCTCTGTCGGCACGACACTGTCCAGAATGCCATCTTCCCGCAAATAGCCATGCGCCAGCACATAATCGCCGATCTGCTGCGATTGCCGCAATCCGCCGCAATGTCCCACCATCAGCCACGCATGCGGACGCAGCACGGCAAGATGGTCCGTCATCGTTTTTGCATTCGACGGGCCCACCCCAATATTCGCCAGTGTCACACCCTGCCCGAATGGCGTGGTCAGATGATAGGTCGGCATCTGGAATTTCTGCCACGGCGATGTCCGGATCAATGTCTCGATATCGGTATCGCTCGTCGCCGCCGTAATCGTCGCGCCGCCCGGCAAGACCAGACTGTTGTAAGGCCCGTCTTTACGAACCTCGTTGACGCCCCGCCGGATGAATTGATCGACATAGCGGTGATAATTCGTCAGCAGAATCCAAGGTTGCACCGCGCGCCAATCCGTTCCCGTATAATGCACAAGGCGGCGCAGCGAATAATCGACACGCACCGCATCAAACAGGGCCAGCGGTCTCGGGCGATCATCCCTGAAGTCCCATAACCCGTCGGCAATTTCATCCCCGACTTCCGACAATCTCGGCGGCGGGAAGAACCGCGTGAGATCGGCGGCATTCACCTTGCCGCGCCCCAATTCGTCGCCGCTTTCGAACACATAGGGATAGGGAATATCCTGTGTGCTGACGCCAACCTCGACCCGCGCCTCGAAATCTTCTATCAACGGGCGTAATTGCTCGATGAGATAATTTTTGAAGGCCGAGGGCTGGGTAATCGTCGTCGTGTAAACGCCAGGCACAGAAAACTTTGCGAAAGCGCGCGCACTTGTCGGCACAAGCCCGTCGGGTGAATAGGTGATTGTGAGTTCGGGATACCGGTATCGCGCCCGCTCGGCGAGCGTCGGCGTTACTCCGGACGTCAAAAAACGCTCCAGTCCGTCACGTAAAACAGTGCTGGCTTCGGCATAAAGCGCTTCGAGAACGGCAACCGTCTCCTCCGGAGTATGGGTCACACGTCGTTGGTGCATCAAATCAGTCATGGGTGGCGGTCCCGGATACGTTCACTATGAGCAATAAATCTATGACGCATTTACCAATAAACACGGTGTATCATAATCCTGTCCGCAAGACGACACCGGGAACGAAAAATGCCTGATTTTGAAACGTCGCTTGCCCGCCTTGCCATCGCCCTCGCCATCGGCCTTCTGATCGGGTTGGAGCGCGGCTGGTCATCCCGTGAAGAGAAGGACGGCGGACGGGCCGCCGGCATCAGGACTCACGCCCTCTCCGGCTTGCTCGGCGGCGTCTCGGGTCAATTATCAAGCCTGACGGATCCAAGTGTTCTTGGTCTCGCCTTTCTGGCGTTTGCCCTTGTCACGGGTCTCTTTCACTGGGCTGAAATGCGGGTGGATCGGAGCGTCAGCGCCACGGGTGCCGTCGCGGGTCTGCTCGGCTTTGCGCTTGGTGCCTACGCCGTTCTTGGCGACCCGACAACAGCCGCCGCTGCCGCCGTTGCCAGCGTTATTCTGCTGGCACTCAAACAACCTTTGCATGGCTGGCTCAAACGCCTCGAATGGGCCGATATACGCGCGGTTCTGATCCTGGCCACAATGACATTCCTGTTTCTGCCCGTGCTGCCGGATTATGCCCTTGATCCGTGGGGCGCCCTGAACCCCGCACAAATCTGGAAATACGCCATTTTCATTTGCACCATTTCGTTTTCTGGCTACATCGTCACCCATATCTTTGGGGCACGAACGGGGATCACGATTGCCGCACTCGCTGGCGGCATTGTCTCATCGACAGCCACGACCCTGTCACTCGCCCGCTTCGCCCGCTCCGATCCGGGAGCCTCGCGTCTGGCTGCCGGTGGCGCGCTCTTGTCCGGTGCCGTCATGGCCGCGCGCGTCTTGTTGATCACGTTCACATTGGCCCCCGCGCTACTGTCGGGGATTGCCGCGCCGCTCTTCACCGCCATGGCGGTGCAACTCTTGATCGGCGGGATCTATCTTAATCAGGGCGAACCTACTCCGACGCCCCCTATGAACCTGCATAATCCCTTCGATCTCGTAAGCGCGTTTCAGCTTGCGGCTCTGATTGGCTTTATCCTTTTGGTGACCGCGATCACACTTCAATATCTTGGCGAGCAAGCGCTCCTCGCACTTGCCGCGCTGTCAGGCATTGCGGATGTCGATGCGATAACCCTTTCGCTTGCCGAAATGGCTGATGGGGCCGAGAAGCCGCAAACGCTCATGCTTGGCATTCTCATCGCAGCCTCAACCAATGCCCTCACAAAAATCGGCATTTCAGCCTTCATAGGCGGCCGATCAATCGCGCTATGGTTTGGCTTGGGCACCTTAACTGCAGTGGGGTCAGGTGCGATCATGCTGATACTTTGGCCTCTCGGCTGAAGCTCTAACGTTGCAAAAAACAAACAAGGTTGCCCTTGGCCTTGAACAGCATTAAATACGTAACACGTATAAAGGCTAAAGAGAGCACAATGCACAAGAAGATGACCATCACCCTCGATGAAGCCGTCTATGACGGCCTCTACCGCACCATCGGAAAACGGCATATCAGCCAGTTTATCGAAAACCTTGTGCGTCCCCATGTTCTCGATACGGCACTTGATAATGGCTATCGCGCAATGGCCGCCGATACCGAACGCGAAACCGACGCGCTTGAATGGTCGAACGCTCTATCAGGCGATCTTGATCATGAAGCGCGGTGACGTCTGGTGGGTTGAATTCGATCCTGCCCTCGGCAGCGAAATCAAAAAGACCCGCCTCGCCATCATTGTAAGCAATAACTCTGCTAATCGCCATTTAACCCGCGTGATTGTCGTACCGCTCACCAGCAATACCGAGCGGCTCTACCCCGGAGAAGCGTTGGTCACGCTATCGGATCAACCCTCAAAAGCAATGGCCGATCAAATCATGACGGTCGATAAGCGTCGTCTAAAATCGAAAATTGCCACGCTGACTAAATCAGACCTTCGCGACGTCGAAGCTGCAATCTTGGTGCAATTGGGTTTGCCGAAATAGGAGAAACCCGAGAATAATGCAGGAAGTGCTGCTCTCACGACGGCTCGTTGCACAATCGGAACACGTTTCCTGACGAGCGAGGTGTCGTTAACACTCGCAAAGGAGGCCAATGATGACAGTTGAAACCCTGCCTTCGGACCCAACAGAGCATTTATCATCAGATTCAGCACGAAATGCCTATCTTGAAGCAGCCTTCGAGGATGGCGACCCGAGCGTCATTGCCGCTGCACTCGGTGATATTGCGCGATCAAAAGGCGTATCCAATTTGGCAAAGCAAGCCGGACTGAGCCGTGATGTGATTTATAAAACCTTCCGGGCCAAAGGTAATCCAACACTCGGATCGGTTTCAAAACTGGCATCAGCCCTTGGCTATCGACTTTCGGTGACGGAAATCACCAAGCCAGATATTGCTTAGCGATGCAGACCGCAGAAAAGCGAAATCGATATGCTCGCCTCACCGCGTCAGCTTCTTGTACTTGATCCGCTTCGGTATCGTTGAATCAATCCCCAGCCGACGCTTCTTGTCTTCCTCGTAATCCTGGAAATTGCCTTCGAACCATTCCACATGGCTGTCGCCCTCGAAGGCCAGCATATGCGTCGCGATCCGATCCAGAAAGAAGCGATCATGCGAAATGATCACGGCACACCCGGCGAAATCTTCCAGTGCCTCTTCCAAAGCGCGCAAGGTTTCAACGTCGAGATCGTTCGTCGGCTCATCGAGTAGCAAGAGATTTGCACCCGACTTCAACATCTTCGCGAGATGCACACGATTGCGCTCGCCGCCAGAGAGCATCCCGACCTTTTTCTGCTGGTCGCCGCCCTTGAAATTGAACGTCGAGCAATAGCCGCGCGAATTGATCTCGCGCTTGCCGAGATAGATGATCTCGTTGCCTTCCGAGATTTCCTCCCATACGGTCTTGTTCGGATCAAGCGCATCGCGTGACTGGTCAACATAGCCGAGTTGCACCGAGTCACCGATGGTGATGCTGCCCGCATCCGGCTTTTCCTGCCCGGTAATCATGCGGAACAACGTCGTTTTACCAGCGCCATTCGGCCCGATCACGCCGACAATCCCGCCCGGCGGCAATTTGAAGGACAACTCGTCGATGAGGAGCTTGTCGCCATACCCTTTCGAAAGCCCGTCAAAATCAATGACGTTATTGCCCAGCCGCTCGGCCACCGGAATGATGATCTGCGCCGTAGTCGGCCCCTTGTCGTTCTGCTTCTGCACGAGATCCTCATAGCGCTGGATACGCGCTTTGGACTTCGCCTGCCGCGCCTTCGGGCTCTGCTGCATCCACTCGGCTTCACGTTCAAGCGCCTTCTGCTGCGCCTCGGATTCGCGACCTTCCTGAATGAGGCGCTTCTGCTTCTGCGCGAGCCAGCTCGTATAATTGCCCTCATACGGAATACCGCGGCCACGATCGAGTTCGAGAATCCAGCCCGTCACATTGTCGAGAAAGTAGCGGTCATGGGTCACGATCAGGATCGCACCCGGATAGGTCCGCAAATGACCCTCGAGCCAGGAAACAGTCTCCGCATCCAGATGGTTGGTCGGCTCGTCGAGCAGCAGCAATTCCGGTTGCGCCAGCAGAAGCTGACACAGCGCCACGCGCCGCCGCTCGCCGCCTGAGAGCTTCTCGACATCCGCATCATCGGGCGGACAGCGCAGCGCATCCATCGCCTGATCGACCTTCGAGTCGAGATCCCAAAGCCCCTGCGCTTCGATCTCATCCTGCAGCCTCATCATTTCGTCCGCAGTCTCGTCCGAATAATTCATCGCGAGTTCGTTGTAGCGGTCCAAAATGGCCTGCTGCTTGGCAACACCGACCATCACATTGCCGCGGACATTCAGAGAGCCGTCAAGCGGCGGTTCCTGCTGAAGATAGCCAACCCGCGCGCCATCCGCGACCCAGCCTTCGCCGACAAATTCCTTGTCGATACCGGCCATAATCCGCAACAGCGTCGATTTACCCGAACCGTTGACACCCAGAACACCGATCTTCGCATCCGGATAGAAGGAGAGATGGATATTGTCCAAAACCTTCTTGCCGCCGGGCCATGTCTTGGTAAGTCCCTGCATATGATAAATAAACTGACGCGCCATGAAGGGAAAATCTCCGACAAGAGGGAAGGATCTGGGTTGCACCGTATGTAGCGGTCCCGACACGTGGGGGCAAGAGTGCCCTCGCCCGGCCTCACACTCAAATTTGCACGCGCACAACGGCCAAGCTGGCAAAGTTCCGATTGCAGGCACCCCCGACTCCGGTCTAAAAGATGCGGCGGGCGAAAATCCGAATGGGCCTGTAGCTCAATGGTTAGAGCCGACCGCTCATAACGGTCTGGTTGCAGGTTCGAGTCCTGCCGGGCCCACCACGCTTCGCTCCGATGGGCTATGCGTGGCTCAGCCATGCGGAGCATCATCGACTTGGGCGAAGCAGTGTCCGGCATAGCCCGTAAGGCAGCGACGGACTGGATGAGAAAATGTGGTGCGGTTACAGTACCAAAAGCATCAATCATCCTGATCACGCGCGATATCAAAGCACCAACGCAGCATCGAAAGCGAAACACCATCATGGCTGACAGACTCAAGGGCAAAGTGGCACTGATCTCGGGCGGTGCCACAGGCATGGGCGGGGCCTCATCAAAACTCTTTGCCGCTGAAGGCGCGAAAGTCGCCATCGTTGATGTCAACATGGAAGCAGCCCAAGCGACCGCCGCAGAAATCACGCGCGCCGGTGGTATCGCCATCGCGCTCAAAGCCGATGTCTCGAAAGCCGACGAGGTCAACGCCGCAGTTGCAGCCGCCCGCAAGGCGTTCGGCCCGATCAACGTCCTGTTCAACCATGCCGGCACCATCGTCATCAAGCCCTTCCTCGAAACCACAGAGGAGGAATGGGACTGGTTGCACGATGTGAACGTCAAAAGCATGTTCCTCATGACCAAAGCCGTCATCCCGCACATGCTTGCCGCGGGCGGCGGCTCCATCGTCTGTACCTCCTCGATTTCAGCCGTCCTCGCAACGCCCAATGAAGTGCTCTACGACACAACCAAAGGTGCCGTGCACATGTTCGCCCGCGCCATCGCCGTCGAGTTCCGCGACCGGAACATCCGTTGCAACGCGGTCTGCCCGGGCTTCATCCAGACACCCCACGGGAACCGCGAAGTGAAGGAACTTGCTGCCCTCGGCGTTGATGTTTCCGATGCCGCGATTGCCGCTCAGCAGGGCCGCATGGGATACCCCGAAGATGTTGCCCGCGCCGCGCTGTATCTCGCCAGCGATGACGCGGAATTTGTCACCGGCCAGCAACTCTTCGTCGATAACGGCTTCTCCGCCGTCTGACCGGGAGAACCAATAGCCCGGGTACAGGATAATGATCCGCTCGGGAGTTTCCGCAGTATACTTGGCGGTTTCCGCATCATTTAGACAGGGCATTCCATAGAATGGCTGATCGCTTGTTCCCGCCCTCACGCGCCGAGGCCCTTCGTCGGCTCGCGCATTTCCAGCCAGCCTTTCCAATAGGTGCGCCACAGCACTTCTTGCACGAATTTTTCCGCCGTGGTCAGGCTATGGCGTCCCAAAACTTCGGCCACGGTCTCCTGCTCGGTGAGG